>DASWNR010000243.1:0-16131 GCA_036399155.1 Pyrinomonadaceae bacterium | reverse complement strand
AGCGTCGAGGCGAGCGAGGCCGACTCAAGGTGCTCGCGGTGCGCCTGCGCCGTCCGTTCGCGCAGCGCGGCGGCCTCGGCCCAGACGGCGTCGAGCTTCTCAAACTTCTTGAGCTTCTTGTCGAGCGCGCGGGCCTGGCTTTGCAAGGCTTCGAGCGCGTCCCCCGCGGCGCGCGACTCGCGCAGCAGTTCCGCCTCCCGTCCGGCTTCGAGCCGGAGCGCGGCGGCGCGCGTGCGCGGGTCGCCGAGTTCGAGCAGGGAACGCTCGGCGGCGGCGGCGTCTTCGGCGAGCGAGCCTTCGGCCCCGGCGGCGGCCGCGACCAGCTCGCGCTCGTCGCGCCGCGCCTTGCCCTCGTCCTCTATCTCGGCGAGGCGCGCGCGCAGCGGCTCAAGCTCCGCGTACTTCAACGCCTCCTCGCGCGCCGTGCGCCAGACCATGTCGATGCCCGACATCTCCGCCTGCAACTCGTCGCGCAGCGTCTCGCTCGCGCCCGAGAGTTTTCCCAGCTCGGCGTCGAGCGCGGCGAGGGACGCTTCGCGCTCGGCCAGCAGCTCGCGCTCGTGCGCGAGGCGCGCGCGCGTCGTCTCGGAGCGCGCGGCGGCCTTCTCCGCGTCGCGCGCGGCGCGGACTTCCGCCTCCAGCACGTCGGCCTCGCGCACGGCCGTGGAGAGCCGCGCGCGGTTGCTCTTGAGGGTGTCGTCGAAGTAGTCCTCGAAGGTGCGCCCAGTCTCGGCGAGGTTCCTGCACTGCTCTTTTAGGATGGGGCAGAAGCCGCCCTGCGTGCGCTCGCTCATCTTCTCGTCGCGCTTGATGTCGGCGCGCAGGACGGCGAGCTGGTCGTTCAACTCGCGCCCGCGGTCTTCGAGCGCGCCGAGCTGGGCGGCGGCCGCGCCGGCCTGCTCGAACTCGCGCGCCTCGCGTTCGAGCGCGGTGACGCTGCGGCGCAGGCGTTCGGCCTCGCGCGCCGCCTCGCGCCGCTGGCGCGTCAGGTGGCCGCGCGACGTGAGGTCCTGTTCGAGACGGCTGAGGCGCGTCTCGACGCCCAGCCTCTCGCTCTCCAGCTTGTCGGCGCGCTCCTGCGCCCCGGCGAACCCTTCGGCCGCGCGCACGCGCTTCGAGAGTTCCGAGTGCGACTTGCGCAGCGCCCCCAGCTCGCGGTCGAGGCGCGCGAGCCGCTCGGCGGCGGCGCGCGCGTGCGCGAGCAGGTCGCGCACGCGTTCGCGCTCGCGCTCAAGCTCGCCCTGCGTCGCCACGTCCTTCTCTATCTCCGCGAGCGAGCGTGCGGCCTCGCGCGCGCGCCGGAGCGCGTCTTCCAGCCCGCGCACGACCGTCTCGGCCGAGGCGGTCTGTCGCGCGGCCTCCGCGCCTTCGGCGCGCAGGCGGTCGCGCTCCCCGCGCTCTGCTTCGAGCCCGCGCAGGGTTTCGAGCGCCGCGAGGTGCGCGCGCGAGTCCTCTTCCGTCGCGCGCTGCCGCTCGGCGGCGCGGCGGGCGTCGGCGAGCCCGCCCTGCAAATCGCGGAGGCGCCGCGCGGCCGCCTCAAGCTCGACTTCGAGCCGGTCGGCGACGGCGCGCGACTCCGAGACGCGGCGCTCGGCCTCGTCGAGCGCGGCGACCGCCCGCGCGCGCTCCCCCGCGTCGCGCTGGAAGGCCGCGAGCGACGCGGCCAACTCCTCGGCGCGCGCGCCGGCCGCCCTTTGCTCCTCGACCGCCGCCTCGTAGCGCGCGAGCTGCGTCTCGGCCGCGCCGATGCGGACGCGCGCCTCCGTGATGCGCTCGTTGATGAGCCCGGCCGTGTCGCGCAGGCGGTCGGAGCTTTCGCGGTACTCCTCGACTTTGAGCAGCCGGTCGAAGGCGGCTTTGCGCTCGGCGGCGGAGCGCAGGAAGTCAGAGGTGAAGAGACCCTGCGGCACCCCGATGGCCGAGCGGAAGAGCGAGCGCAGGTCCGTCCCCGGCTCGACGCCGAGGTGCTGGTCGAGCCACTTGCGCACGTCGGCCTTGCCCTGCTGGAGCTTGACGCGAAGCTCCGGGTCGTAGACGTAGTAGCCGCTCCCCGTGTCGCGGTAGACGGTGTAGAGCCGCTCGTCCGCGTCGCTCAGGAAGGTGACGCGCACCGAGCCGCGCTTCGCCCCGCGCCGCAGGAAGTCGTCCTTGCTGTAGTCGAGCACGTCGAAGAGCGCCCACGCGATGGCTTCGAGGATGGTGGTCTTGCCCGCGCCGTTGGGGCCGACGATGGCGGTCGTCCCGCGCTCGAACGCGAACCCGCCGCGCTCGAACGACTTGATGTTCTCCAGCTCGACCCTTGTGACGTGCATTTGCTCTTTCAGGGATTGCGCGCGCCGCCGAACGGTTTCGGAGGGGCGACGCGCCGGGATGTCAGCCGAGTTTAAGACATCGGTCGGGAGTTGGCCAGCAGGCCGCCGGACGCCCGGAAGGCGGGCGCCCGTGCCGGGTGACGCGGCGGCGGCGGAGAGGCGGGCGCGGCCTTCAGTCGAACTCCTCGAACTCGAAGAGCGAGAAGTCCGTGACGAGACAGACTACTCGGCCGCCCTCGTCGAGCCCGAAGTATGAGGCGTAGAGGCCGTCGCCGACGCCGGTCGAGAAGGCGACGACGTTGTGGCCGGCCCCCGCGTCCAGCTCGACGTTGGCCCAAGACCACGTGTCCTCGTAGGTCTCGTCCATCTCCACGATGATCGCGTCGGCGAACGCCTGCTCGTCCGCGCCCGACAGCAGGAGCCGCGCCGCCTCCGCGTCCATGAAGCAGCCCGTGTCCGAGTCCACCGGGTAGCCGAAGACCTCGCCCTCGGTCAGCGCCGACAGCTCCTCGCCGGGGCGCAGCGCCAGCTCCCACGAAGCGGGCGCGCGCTCGGCGAAGCGCAGCATCGCGGCCGCGACCCTGCGGTCTTCGTCCTCGAAGTGCGCGACGCTCAGGATGACGGGGAACGTGCCGGCGGGCACGCGCCTGTCGAAGGGCTCGACGTCCGGCGAGACGAGCGGGTCGCAGGCCACGACCCGCCCCGAAGTGACGGTCAGGTCGCCGGCGGGCTTCACACGCAGCGACACGCGGCCGATCTCGGTGGCGACCTCTTTGCCCTCGTCGAACAGTTTGGAGAAGTCCGGCAGTTTCATCGTGAAGGGAACCTCCCGCCTCACAGCGCCTCGACACTCAGCCCCGTGTCGGACGCCTTCCACGCGCGCTCGAACTCGCGGTTGACGAGTTCGGCCTCGCGCGTCTTGCCCTGCGCGCGCAGCGCCTGCGCGAGCCCGTAGAGCGAGCGGCCGTTGCGGCGGTTGCGCCGCAGGTCTTCGCGGAAGACGGCCTCGGCCTCGGCGGGGCGGCCGTCGAGCAGGAGCGCGCCGCCTAAAGACTCGCGCGAGAGCGGGTGATACCAGCCGGGCGGCTCGTCGTAGGCGAGCGCGTCCTCGGCCGCGACCGCACGGCTCAGGAAGTTGACCGCGGCCTTGCGGTCGCCGCGCGCGGAGGCCAGCCGCGCGTTGAGGAAGTGCTCGGCCACCTTGAAGACCGCGCCGGTCGTGTTCTGGCCGTAGCCCGTCTCGGCCGGAATCGCGCCGGCCTTCGCGAGAAAGGTCTTGAGCGCGGCCTCGCCTTCGGAAGTCTTCCCCGTCGAGGCCAGAGCCATGCCGCGCCCCCAGTGCCAGAAGGCGTTGGAGATGGGCGCGGACGCGGGCGGCTCGGGCGCTTTCAGCACGTCGCCCCACTTGCCGAAGCGGACGCTGATGAGCACGCCCGTCGGGATGAAGCTCTCGAAGAAGGGCATCTCTTTGAGGTAGGGCGAGACGTTGGCTTCGAGGCGTCGCGCGGACGCCGAGGCGCGCGCGTAGTCGCCCTGCATCGAGTAGGCGGCGGCGAGGAAGTGCAGGTTGTGGCTGTAGTACGCGGCCGTGTAGATGCCGCGCGTGCCGCCGCGCTCGATGTACTCCTGGTCGGCCTTCGCCGCCCACTCGTTCGACTGCGCGGCGCGCGCGTAGTCGCCCGTGCGCATGTAGATGTGCGCGGGCATGTGGACGAGGTGCCCGGCCGCCGGCGAGAGCGCGGCGAGGCGGTCCGCGCTCAGCAGCGCGCGCTCGGGCGCGTGCGAGGCTTCGACCGCGTGGATGTAGAGGTGGTGCGCGCCGATGTGTTCGGGCGCGCGTCGCATCACCGCTTCGAGCGCGGCGATGATCTCGTCGGTGCCGGGCGCGGGTTTGCCCCCGCCGTCGAAGAGCCGCCACGCGTTGAGTATCATCGAGGCGTCGGCCCAGAGGGTCGCCGCCTCCGCGTCGTCCGGGTAGCGGCGCACGAGTTCGGCCATCGCGTCGCGGTAAGCGACCCAGAGCTTCCTCTGGTCGGCGGAAGGATCTGTGGAGAAACGCTTCGCCAGCGCTTCGAGGTAGGCGCGCTCGTGCGCGGGGCCTTCGGCGGCCAGCGCGAGACCCTTCCGCACGGCCTCGTGCGCGGCCCGCATGCGCTCGGGCGGGATGGTGGTCTCGTTGTAGTTCGGGCCGAGCGCCATCGCGAGGCCCCAGTGCGCCATCGCCATCCGCGGGTCAAGCTCGGCCGCCCGCCGGAACGCGCGCGCGGCCTCGTCGTGGTTGAAGCCGTAGACCAGTATCAAGCCCTGGTCGAAGAATTTCTGCGCCTCGGCCGAAGTAGTCCTGACCGGCAGGTGGAACTCGCCCAACCCCTCGATCAGCCGAACGTCCGCGGCGGGCGCGGGGGCGGCGTGCTGGTGCTGCGCGGCGGCCGCGCCGCACGCGAAGACCAACGCAAGCGCGCACAGGGGGAACTTCATCTCACGCCCTCCTTACGGAATGGAAGTTGACGCCGAGCCCGTTCTCACGCGTCGGCCTTGAGGACGGCGGGCTCGGTTCGCCCCCGCCCGCCTTTCAGCCCGGACTCGTTGACCTTCAAAACGGCGGGTCTCGCCTTACTCGTTGACCTTGAGGACGGCGAGGAAGGCTTCCTGCGGTATCTCGACTTTGCCGACGCGCTTCATGCGCTTCTTGCCCTCTTTCTGTTTTTCGAGGAGCTTGCGCTTGCGGCTGATGTCGCCGCCGTAGCACTTGGCGATGACGTTCTTGCCCACCGCCTTGACGGTCTCGCGGGCGATGATCTTGTTGCCGATGGCGGCCTGGATGGGCACCTCGAAGAGCTGGCGCGGGATGAGCTGGCGCATCTTCTCGGCGAGGAGCCGGCCGCGCGCCTGCGAGTTCTGGCGGTGGACGATGATGGAGAGCGCGTCGACGGGCTCGCCCGCGACCATCAGGTCGAGCTTGACGAGGTCGCTGTCGATGTAGCCGTCGAGGTGGTAGTCGAGCGAGGCGTAGCCGCGCGAGACGGACTTGAGCCGGTCGTAGAAGTCGAGGACGATCTCGTTGAGCGGCAGGCTGTAGACGAGCATCACGCGCTTCTCGGCGATGTACTCGAACTTCTTCTGCACGCCGCGCTTCTCTTCGAGCAGCGGGAGGATGCCGCCGAGGAACTCGTCGGACGAGAGGATGGTCGCCTCGATGATGGGCTCTTCGATTTTGGCGATGCGCACCGCGTCGGGCATCCTCGCGGGCGAGTCGACCTCGACGACCTCGCCGTCGGTCGTCGTCACGCGGTAGCGGACGCCGGGCGCGGTCGTGATGAGGTCCAGGTCGAACTCGCGCTCCAGGCGCTCCTGCACGATCTCCATGTGGAGCAGCCCGAGGAAGCCGCAGCGGAAGCCGAAGCCCAGGGCGACGGAGGATTCGGGCTCGTAGAAGAAGGAGGCGTCGTTCAGGCGCAGCTTGTCGAGCGCGTCCCGCAACTCCTCGTACTGGTTGGCCTCGACGGGGTAGAGCCCCGCGAAGACCATCGGCTTGATCTCCTGGAAGCCCGGGAAAGGCTCCTTCGTCGGGCGCGCGGCCTCCGTGATGGTGTCGCCGATTTGAACGTCGGCGACCGTCTTTATCGAGGCCGTCATGAAGCCGACCTCGCCGACCGAGAGGCTGTCGATGAGCGTCGGGCGCGGGCGGTTCACGCCGACCGACTCGACCTGGTAGTCGCGCCCCGTGTTGAAGAAGCGAATCTTCATCCCGGGCTTGAGCGTCCCGTCGATGATGCGGAAGAGGACGATGACGCCGCGGTACGAGTCGTACCACGAGTCGAAGATGAGCGCCTTGAGCGGCGCGTCGGGGTCGCCCTTCGGCGCGGGCACGTCGCGGACGATGGCTTCGAGGATGTCGGGGACGCCGACGCCGGTCTTCGCCGAGGCGAGGACGGCGTTCGAGGTGTCGAGCCCGATGACGTTCTCGATCTGCTCCAACACCTTCTCGGGCTCGGCGCCGGGCAGGTCGATCTTGTTCAGGATGGGGATGAGTTCGAGGTTCTCGCCGATGGCGAGGTAGGTGTTGGCGAGCGTCTGCGCCTCGACGCCCTGCGACGCGTCGACGACGAGGAGCGCGCCCTCGCACGCCGAGAGCGAGCGCGAGACCTCGTAGCTGAAATCGACGTGGCCCGGCGTGTCGATGAGGTTGAGGACGTATTGTCGGCCGTCCTTCGAGCGGTAGTCGAGCCGGACGGCGTGCGCCTTGATGGTGATGCCGCGCTCGCGCTCCAAATCCATGTTGTCGAGAACCTGCGCCTCCATGTCGCGCCCGGAGACGGCGCCCGTGAGTTCGAGCAGGCGGTCGGCGAGCGTGGACTTGCCGTGGTCGATGTGCGCGATGATCGAGAAGTTTCTGATGAGTTCGGGATTCATGTTAAAGCCGTTGGCGACTTAATGTAACAAAACGGGCGCGAAACCGCACGCGCGAGGTCGGCACGGCTGACGTTCGACGCTGGGCGGCTTTGTTCAGGCGCGGGAGGAGACGGCGCGCGGGTCGGCGGCGCGGGCCCCGGCGCCGGGCGCGTGCGAGCCGAGCGCGGCGGAGTCCTCGCCGGGGCCGGGGCGCGCGGGGCTCTCGGCCGGCGTGCCTTGCAGCGGGATTTCGAGCGTGACGACCGCGCCGCCGGCGGGCGCGTTGGCCAGCTCGAAGCGGTGGGCCGCGCCGTAGAGGCGTTGGAGGCGGGCGCGCGTGTTGGCGAGCCCGACGCCCCCGCCCTTCGCGGCGGACGCGGGCGGGCCTTCCGGCAGGCCCCGCCCGTTGTCCCTGACTTCGAGCCGGAGCGACGTGCCGGCGCGCTCGGCCCTCACCTCGACGTGGCCGGGGCCCGCGCGCTGCGAGACGCCGTGGCGGATGGCGTTCTCGACTATGGGCTGGAGGATGAGGTTGGGGACGCCGCAGTCTAAGACCTGCGGGTCTACTTCGATGCGGGTCGTCAGACGGTCGCGGAAGCGTATGCGCTCGATCTCAAGGTAGCAGTTGAGGAACTCTATCTCCTGCCGGAGCGGAACGACCTGAGCGGCCGAAGATTCGAGCGTCAGGCGCAGGAAGTCGCCGAGCCGCGCGATCATCTTGTCGGCGGCGTCCGGGTCGACGTGGACGAGCGCCGAGATGGAGTGCAGCGCGTTGAAGAGGAAGTGCGGGTGGAGCTGCATCTTCAGTGCCTGCAACTGCGCCTGCGAGGCGCGCAGCTCGCCCTCGCGGTAGCGCTGGTAGTAATCGACGGCGTGGCTGACGACGACGATGATCCAGTAGACGAGCAGCTCCCGGTCGAGGTGCAGAAAGATGGTGCGCGGGAGGTTGCCCCACTGGAATGTTGCCAGGCCGCCGTTAAAGTACGTGTCGAGGATGATGTGGAAGGCGGCCCACGCCGAGCAGATGAGGGTGCCCGCGAGCAGGTGGGCGGGGACGGCGCGCCGCCACGTCTGGCGCTCGACGCGGTAGCGCCGCGCGAGCAGGAGCACGAGCGGCGTCGAGAGCGCGAAGATGACGACCGCGCTCATCTGCCACGCGAGCGCGCTCGGCAGAGACATCTGCTTCCGCGTGCCGAGGAAGTAGAAGTATATCTGGCTGGAGAAGAAGAGCCCGACCAGCGCCCAGACGCCCCACAGGAAGGCGAGCCGCGCCCAACGCTGCCCGCGCAAGCCCGGGCCGCCGTCCGCCCCCGCCTCGAACAACTTCATCACCCGCGTATCATCTCAAACCGCGCCGCGCCAAGACAAGCCTCACGCGCCGGTCTCGGGCCTCATTAGTTGCGGAAAATTGCGGAAAGATTTCTGCGGAAAGATTTTTAAGACGGGGCGGGCCTGCCTGTGGTCGCTCAGCCGCCGGGCTGCGCGGCGTCGCGCGCGAGGAGGGCCGCGCCGACGGGGACGGCGTCGGCGCCGAGGGTGGCGGCGACGATCTGCGTGGACTCGAAGTTGGGCTGGAAGGAGCGGCGGCGCGCCTCCTCGATGAGGGGGTTCAGAATCAGCTCGCCGGCGTCCATGACGCCGCCGCCGAGGACGACCCGCTCGGTGTTCAAGAGGTTGATGACGGCCGCGAGCCCCGTCCCGATGTAGCGCCCGGTGCGCGCCATCATCATCGCGGCGAAGTCGTCGCCGTTGCGCGCCTCGTGCGCGATGTCCGCGGCGGTGAAGTTCTTGTTCAGTCCCAGCCGCGAGAGCGAGGAGGTCGAGTCCCTCATCAGGCGCTCGTGCGTGCGGCGGACGATGTTGGGCGCGGAGGCGACCGTCTCAAGGCAGCCGATGTTGCCGCAGGAGCAATCGACGCCCTCGGGGTCGATGGTGATGTGGCCGAACTCGCCCGCGAAGCCGGAGGCCCCGCGCCAGAGCCGGCCGTCGAGGATGAGGGCGCCGCCTATCCCCCTGCCGATGGTGACGTAGAACATGTTGCGGCTGCCGCGCCCCGCGCCGGCGGCGTACTCGCCCATCGCGCCCGCGTTGGCGTCGTTGTCGAGCGCGACGGGGAGGCCGGTCGCCTGCCGCAGCGACTCGCGCAGGTCTTCGCGCACGACCGCGGGGAGGTCTGAGGAGATGACGACGCGGCCGGTCTGCGGGTTGACGAGCCCGGGGACGCCGACGCCGACGGCCGCGACGCGCGCGGAGACCGCGTCGCGCATCTCGGCGACGAGTCCCGCGAGCTGCGGGGCGAGGTCTAGGCCCGCGAGCGCCGATTCGGCCCGCGCGACGACTTCGCCCGAGGGGTCGACGAGCGCGGCGCGCGCCGCCCGGGCGGAGAGTTCCACGCCAACGAAGTGCTCCTGATTTGACGGCGGGGCGCTCATCTCAAAGTCTTCTGGGTCAAGAGATTGAAAACTGGTTTGGGTGCCGGGTTTGAAACGGCGTGATGGTAACAAAGGGTCGGGGGGCTGTCAAACAACAGCTTCTGAGTGTAGAATGCCGTGGAAGTAGGCAGTAGACAGTAGTCAGTAGCCAGTAGGCTCCGCCCGGCGGACGTTGACACTGACAGGCCGGCCGCCCGACTCCTAAAAGTTTTTCTACTGCCTACTGCCTACTGTCTACTGTCTACTGCCTACTTCTTTATGGACGTTCGCTCCATCCTTCTGCCGACCGACTTCAGCGAGTGCGCGCGCCACGCCGTGCCGGTGGCGGCGGAGTTCGCGCGGCTGCTGGGCGCGCGCGTCGTCTGCCTGCACGTCGTCGAGCCGTTGGTGCAGCCCGTCGGGTGGACGCCGCTCGCCGAGCCCCTGCCGGCCGCCGAGCTGGGCGAGCAGTTGGAGGAGTCGGCGGCGCGCGACCTGCCGGCCTTCTCGAAGCGCCCCGAGTTCGAGGGGCTCGAAGTCGAGGACGTGATCGCGCGCGGCGAGCCGGCGGCCGAGATCGTGCGCGCGGCCGAGGAGCGAGGCTGCGGCCTCATCGTCATCTCTTCGCACGGGCGGACGGGGCTCGGCCGCATCCTGTTCGGCTCGACCGCCGAGTCGGTCGTCCGCCACGCGGGCTGCCCCGTGCTCGTCGTCAAGCCTCCGAAGGGAAGTGATGAGGACTGAGTACTGAGGGCCGAGTGGAAGCGGCGGGCTTTCGCCTCCCACCCGGCCCTCAGTACCCGGTCCTCAGTACTCGTCCGATGGACTTAAACTCCGTCAACGACCTGCTCTGGAAGTTCGGGCTGCCGGCCATCTTCTTCCTGACGATGGCGGAGGGCGACATCACGCTGCTGCTGGCGGGCGTGCTGGCGCACGGGCAGGCGTTCGGCGAGTACAGCTTCCCGCTGGTGCTGTTGGTCGGGACGTTGGCGGGCGTGGCGAGCGATAACGTCGCCTACGCGCTCGGGCGCGCGGGGCGCTCGAAGGTCAAGAAGTACCGCTTCTACTGCGCGGCGCGCCCGCGGCTCGAACGCCTGACCGACAAGTTCGGCGTGTTGTCGATCTTCATCTCGAAGTTCACGTACGGGCTGCGCTGGGGCTCGTGCGCCTTCTACGGCGTGGCGAAGATGCCCTACCCGCGTTTCCTCCTGCTCTCGTTCGCGAGCTGCTTCGTGTGGGTGGGGTCGCTGGCGGGCACGGGCTACGTCTTCCACAGCGCCATCTACAACCTGATCGGCGACCTCCACGAGCTGAGCTACTGGCTGCTCGGCGTCGTCGTCGCGGTCATCGTCCTCGGCATCGGCGGCTTCTACGCCGCGGAGAAGTACTGGCTCTCGAAGAAGGTCGAGGAGGCGAGCCCCGAGGCCATCCAGAAGCTGGAGCAGGCCGCCGAAGTGAAGCTCCACGAGATCAAGGACGAGATACAGGAACTCATCCCGCACCCGCTCGCGCGCCACAAGGAGGCGCCCAAGCAGAAGAGCAAGGAGAACAAGCCGGTGACGAGTGACGAGTGATGAGCGATGAGAAAAGCGGCGCACGGCGTCCCGGTCTTATCACTTATCACACGTCACCTGTCACCCATCACCCAATGATTATCGAAGCAACCGCCCCGACGCGTGTAGACCTGGCCGGGGGCACCATCGACATCTGGCCGCTCTACCTCTTCCACCCCGGCGCCACCACCGTCAACTTCGCCATCTCCCTGAACGCGACCTGCCGCATCGAGCCGCGCGACGACGGCCGGATAATTCTGGAGTCGCGCGACCGCGGCGTCTCGTTCGAGACGCGGCTCGCGGATGTCGAGGCGCTGGCGCGCGAGGAGCGTCTTGAGCTGATCGCCAAGCTCGTACACTTCTTCAAGCCCGAGACCGGCTTTCACCTGACGGCCGAGTCGAAGGCGCCGGCGGGCGCCGGGCTCGGCGGTTCGAGCGCGCTCGCCATCGCGTGCATCGGCGCGCTCAACCGCCTGGTCGGCGAGCGCTACCCGGCGTCGAAGTTCATCGTCATCGCCGCCAACGTCGAGACGACCGTCATCCGCGTGCCCGCCGGTTTCCAAGACTACTACGGCGCTTTCTACGGCGGCGCGAATTCAGTGCAGTTCAATGCCGACGGCATCCGCCGCGAGGCCATCAACGTCAACCCGGAGGAGTTGGAGCGGCGCGTCGTCGTCTGCTACACGGGCGAGCCGCGCCTGTCGGGCATCAACAACTGGGAGATGTTCAAGAGCCACATCGACGGCGACCCCGAGGTCTTCGACATCTTCGAGAAGATACGCGACGCGGCGCGCGAGGTGCGGGTCGCGCTCTCGGCGGGCGACTGGGGGCGCGTGGCCGACGTGATGCGCGCGGCCTACCCGAACCGCAAGCGGCTCGCGCCCAACATCACGACGCCGCACATGGAGCGGCTGGTCGAGGCCGCGCTCTCAAGCGGCGCGCTGGCCGCGAAGGTCTGCGGCGCGGGCGGCGGCGGCTGCATCGCCTTCCTCTGCGAGGAGGGCGCGCGCGAGTCGGTCGAACACGCGCTCGCCGCCGGCGAGGGGGCCGAAGTCCTCAAATGGAGCTTCGCCCGCGACGGCCTCGTCGTCCGCGAGATTTGAGACTCGTGTAAGAATCGTTCACCGCAAAGAGGCGGGGGCGCGGCCAAAGCGAATCGGCCGCGCCCCCGCCTCTTTGCGGTGAACGTCTTTACTTCGACTGCGGGAACCTGAGCGCGTAGTCGGAGGTGCGCTGGCAGGGTTGTAGTTCGACCGTGACGTTGGCGGCTTCGGCCTCGCGGCGCAGGCGCGCGCGCGTGTCGGCGTCGAAGGCGGCGCGGCGGCGGGGCGCTTCGGGGCTTTCGGCCTCGGCGCGCGCGAGCAGGAGGTAGCGGCCGGGCGCGAGGTTCTTGAAGGAGAATGCGCCGTCGGGCGAGACCGAAGCCTCGTAGTAGCGCAGCGTCTCTTCGGCGCGCTCGCGCTCCTGCGGGACGAGGTGTACGCGCGTCGGCGGCGGGGTCTGCGGCGACGCGCCCTCGGCCGTCGCGACGCGTCCGCCGAAGCCGGCCGCGCCCTCCGCGAGCCGGACGGCCACGCCCGAAAGCTGCTGACCCGGCCTCAGCTCGAACACGTCTCTCGCGGCGGCGGAGGCCGCGTTCGGCGCCGCGCCCGGCAACTGCACCGCGCGGACGTAGAGCGACTCATCGAAGAGTTGGAACGAGAGGCGGTAGCGCGCCGGTTCGAGCGCGCGGAGAGAGAAGTCGCCCGTCTCGTCGGGCGTCGTCTCGCGCGGCGTGAGGGGGCGCGAGACCGGACGACCCGTCGCGCCGGCGGCGACGCGCGGGAGGTCGGGGCTCGCGGTGACGAGCGTCTCCTGCGGGAGCCCCGTCGTGCGCACGGCCTTGCAGGGCTCGCCCGCGCGCTCGGCCTCCGACGCGGGCTCGATGCGTACAGAGCCCGAGACGGAGGCGAGCGGCGTGAGCGTCAGCCGCAGCCCCGTCACGTCCGCGCCCCTCACAGAGACGCGCTGCGGCGCGGACGTGAGTGAAAGCCCCTCGCGCCCGCCGCCCGCCGCCCGTATGTCGTAGTCGCCGTCGGCGACGCCCTCGATGGAGAAGGAGCGCTCGGGCGAGTTGACGCCGAGGCCGAGGCCGACGCCGCCGGCCGGCATCAGTGTGCCGGCGTAGGTCAGCGCGACGTTGAGGCCGAAGTCCGGCTGCGAGCCGGCGGGAAGCTCGACCGTGCCGGTGACGCGCCGCCCCTGCTCCTCGCGGTAGCGTATGTCTATGCCGGCGGTCTCCTGCCCGGCGCGCACCGTCACCTCGGCGGCCGTGTCGCGCGTCCCCGAAGGGTAGAAGGTCGGCACGTCGCCGCCGTAGGCCCCGGGGGTCGCGAACCCGCCGCCCTGTAGGCCGGAGGCGTACACGACGTACACGCCCGGCTGTAGGCCGTAGATGCGGTAGACGCCCCGGTCGTCCGTGCGGTCTTCGCCCGAGAACGGGGAGCCGCCCTGCGGCGCGCGCCCGTCGAGGTCGCGCACGCGCATCGCCCGCACGCCCAGCGCGACGAGCGGCTGCCCCTGCTGGTCTACGACCGAGCCGGTGACGACGCCGCCCTTGACGAGGCGCACGAGCGCCTGCTCGCCCGGGCGGTAGGTGCTCGCGACCCGCCCCGTCTGCGGGTCGGACTCGTTGATGTAGCCGGGGAGGTTCGCGCCGACCGTGTAGAGGCCGGGGTCGAGCGCGGGGAAGACGAAGTTGCCGCCCTCGTCGGAGGTGACCGTGTTCGGAGAGCGCGGGCCGGTGGTCTGCGCCCGCGTGGCGGCGTAGACGTTGACGCCCGCGACCGGCCCGCCGTCCTCGCCGACGACGCGACCCGCGAGCGGAACCCTCTCGGGACGCGCGGGCTTCTGCGCGTTCGCCGCGCCGTTCGTGACGGCCGGCTTCGGGGCCTGAGCGCCGGCGGGGGGCGCGGGCGTGGGGGCGGGCCGAGCCTGCGTCCTCGCGGGCGGGCGGGCGGGGGGCGCGACGCCTCCCTGCGCGTGCGCGGGGCGCGGGGCGAAGAGCGGCGCGAGGAGCAGCAGGGCGGACAGGAGCGCCAGCGCCGCCGGCGAAGTGATCGCGCCGCCGTGCGTGCGCGCGTTCGTGTGGGTGGCTTTCAAGGGCCTACTCCTCCCGGCTGGGGCGGCCGCGGCTGCGCGTTGAAGTCCACGACGGGCGCGACGCGCGTCTCGCCGCCGTCGGAGACGCTGGCGCTGAGCGGCTCGCTGCGGTGCAAGCGCCCCGCGCCGAAGACGCGCACGGAGATTTCGTACTCGCCCGCCGCCAGCCCGTCGATGCGGAAGTAGCCGCGCGCGTCCACCTCGACCGTGCGCGGGATCGAGCCGTCGGCGGGCGCGCCCGCGCGGCGCGCCTGTGCGATGGCGCGCGAGCCGGGCTGCGGCGCGCCGCCCACGTAGTTGACCTGCCCCGTGATGACCGCCGTCCCGTAGTTGAGGACGATGCGGACGCCCGTGACCTGCGCGCCCTCGGCCACCGCGAAGCCGCCGGTGACGTTCGCGCCCGCCAGCTCGACGCGCGAGACCGAGAGCCCCTTCACCGCGTCGGCCGAGGCGCCGAGGTGCAGCTTGCCCGGCCGCAGCCCGCCCAGACGGAATGTGCCGTCGGGGTTGACCGCGGGCGGGCGCGCCGTGAAGGGCGCCGTCCGGTCGCCCGACTCGACCCAGCCGAAGACGCGCACCTGCGAGAGCAGCCGCGCGGCCGCCGCGCGGTCGCTCAAGCCCTCGATCTGGACGACGCCCGAGACGCCCGCGCCGCGCCTGACCCTGACCGTGATGCCCGCCACGTCCGAGTCGACGACCTCGAACTCGGCGGGCTCGGTGTAGAACTCCGTGCTCTCCACCCCGGCCGTGTTGAAGATGACGTAGCGGCCGGGCGCGAACCCTTCGGTCGAGAACTCGCCGCGCGCGTTCGTCGTCTGCCCGCCGCCGAAGGAGCCGATGCGGCGGCCCCCGGCGTTGAGCGTCCCGTAGCCGTAGGTGACTCCGGGGACGGGCTCGCCCGTCTCGGCGCTGACGAAGCGCCCGGAGGCCCTGTAGGTCTTGAGCGGGCGGCCGAGCGAGATGTCTACGTTCTCGGTCTCGTCGCCGGCCTTGACCTCGACGACGCGCGCCTGCGCCTGCTCGGTCACGCCCGGGTAGTATGTGCGCTGGAAGACCCTGCGGCGGCCGAAACCCATGCCGACGCCGCCCTCCTCGCCGCCGTGCCCGACGCTGACGCGGTAGCGGCCGGGCGGCAGGCCGTAGACGCGGTAGACGCCCCGGTCGTCGGTCATCTGGTCGCGCAGGTCGAGGCCGCCGCGCGTCGGGAGCTGCTGGCCGTTCGGCTCGACCTGCGACACCGTGACCGGCTCCGAGATGACGGGGTTGCCGTCGCCGTCTGTGACGCGCCCCGTGATGACCGCGCCGCGCTCGACGCGGAAGTCGAAGTCCTTGACCTCCTCGCCGGCGAGCAGCGTGAGCGGCCGCCCCGGCGGGTAGTTGTCCGTCAACCCCTGCACGACGTAGGCGGGCGCGGCGGGCGTGATCTGGTAGCGGCCGGGCGGGACGTTCGGGATGAGGAAGCGCCCCTCGCCGTCCGTCCTGGCGCGCGCCGCCGTGCGGAAGCGCTGCCCCGGGTCGGTCGAGAGCAGCGTGACGGTGAGTCCCGCGACGCCGCGCTCGCCGTCCGTGACGCGCCCCGAGACGGAGGCGGGCAAATCCCTCTGCGCGAGCGCCGCCGGCGCGTGCGCGAAGAGCAGCGCCGCCGCGAAGAGGAGCGCGCCGGCCGCCGCCGCGCGGGCGCCGCGCGGCGCCCCCTGCCTGAACCTGAGCGGTGAACGTTTCGACTTCATTATTCGTCTGTCCTTCGGGCGTGCGGTCGGGGTGAAAACCCGGGGGAGCGGCAAAAGCCTACAACCAGCGCGGCGGCGCGCGCAAGCACCGGCACCGCTTCGCGGCCCGTTCGTCACGCGCCGCTCGCCGCTCGTCACTTCCTTTTTGCCTTCCGCGCGGCGGCTCTTTATAATCCGCCGCTTGACCAGACGGAGGCGCTCTCCCCGGTAACCTCAACGGACAAAGAAGAGATGAAGGGACGCAAGATGAAAAGGCTCACCCTGCCGGCGCTCGCGCTGGCGGCGCTTATTTCGACGAACATTTTGACCATGGCACAGACGCAGACGAACGACAACGCAGCCGCCGCGCAGCCGCCCGCGCCGCCGGTCGCCAGGAAGGTGCCGCGCTCCATCGAGGTTCACGGCACGCGACTCTCGGACGACTACTTCTGGATGCGCGACAAGAAGAACCCGGAGGTCATCGCCCACCTCAACGCCGAGAACGCGTACACGGACGCGATGACGAAGGGGACGGGCGCGCTCCAGGAGCGGCTCTACAAGGAGATGCTCTCGCGCATCAAGGAGACCGACACCAACGTCCCCTACCGCTACG
>DASWNR010000242.1:0-4008 GCA_036399155.1 Pyrinomonadaceae bacterium | reverse complement strand
ATCTTCCGCTCGCGCTTTTGTTCCTCACACTGCTGATCGGCCAAAACTCTGAGACGGCAATGGGGCAGGCATCTCCCGTCAAACGCGGCCCGCGCGAACTCGCTTACGTGCTCGAACCTTTTTTCGGGCAGGGGGGGCCGCGTTTCCACATCAACCTGCGCTTCAGGGGGGAGCCGGCGGGCACCACCACGCTCGTGCTGCCGAACCGATGGGCCGGGCAGCAGCACCTCTACCGGGCGATACGCAACCTCCGCGTCTCTTCCCCCGGCGCCCAACTCCTCGGCACGTCCGAACCCCACACCAAGGTCATCAGACACGCCCCGAATCAGGAGCTTCGTGTCAGCTATGAGCTGGTGCAGGAGGGCGAGGGAGGGCCGCGGGGCGGGCACGGCACCGTCTACTACCGCCCCATCGTGAGGGGAGAGTATTTTCACTGGGTCGGTAAGGTGGCGTGGGTGCACCCCGCTTGGGACGAGGAGGAGGCGGTTCGTTTGTCGGTGCGTTGGGAGGGGCTGCCGCGGGGGTGGGCAGTCGGCAACAGCTTCGGCGTCGACCGTCGGCGCCAGAGGTTCGTGGCGACCGTCGAGGAATTCAAGTCCGCCGTGTTCGTCGGAGGCGACTTCCGCTTCGCCTCCGTCCCCGTCGGCGGGAAGCCCGTTTACGTCGCGCTGCGCGGCTCGTGGCGGTTCCCCGACGCGGCCTTCGCCGATGTCATTCAAAGAATCGTCGGCGCCGAGCGTGAGTTCTGGAGCGACCGCGACACCCCCTTCTACCTCGTCACCCTCCTCACGCTCGAAGCGCCGCCCGGCGTCACCCACACGGGCGGCTCCGGGCTGACCAACTCTTTCGCCGCCGTCGCCACCACGAACGCCGGGCTCGACCTCTTCGCGCGTCTCGTCGCCCACGAGCATTTCCATAACTGGAACAGTCAGCAACTCGGCCGTCTGAAGGAGCCCGAGCAGCTGCTCTACTGGTTTAGCGAAGGGTTTACCGACTATTACGCCAACCTGCTGCTCCTCCGCGGCGGCCTCATCGGGCTCGACGACTACGTCCGCCACTACAACGAGGTCATCAGCGAGTACTACCTCTCGCCCGTAAGGACAGAAAGCAACCGGCGGGTGCTTGAGGACTTCTGGGACGAGCCCGACGTGCAGAAACTGCCGTACCAGCGCGGCTTCCTTTTGGCCGCGAACTGGAACGCGCTGATTCGCTCCGCGACCGGCGGCAGGCGCTCGCTCGACGACATGATGCACGACATGCTCAGGGCCGCCCGGGAGAAGAGGCCGCTGATAACCGCCGAACTCCTCGGCGGGCACCTCAGCCGTTACGCGGGCCGCGACCTGTTGCCCGACATCCGGCGCTACGTCGAAAACGGGGAAACGATCATTCCCGACAGGAACGCGCTCGGCCCTCACGTCGAGTTGGAGATGACAGAGGTCAGGCTGTTCGAACTGGGCTTCGACCTGGAGACGCTAAGGGACAAGAAGGTGATAGCCGGGGTGGTGGCCGAGAGCGCGGCCCACCGCGCCGGCCTGCGGGACGGCCAGGTTGTGTTGAGGCGCCTGCCGATTGAGGTCGGCAACGCGTCGAAGGCCGTGGAGTTGACGGTTAAAGACGGCGAGGCGGAGCGAACAATCCGCTTTTACCCGGCCGGCCGGCACACCATTAGTATGCCGCAGTATAGGCTGCGCGCGGGGATAGGGAGCAGAGAACGCGCCGAGAATTTACGCTGGCTAGGCGTCGCTTCGGCCCGGGGCGAGTGAGCGCCTTTACCGCCGCCCACACGCCCGCCCGTTCGGCCCATGCAGGGCCGATGCCCGCGGCCCGTTTCCGCGCCGCGGTTTCGCGCTACACGTACTAGAGGTATTCGACCGGAGAGTTGTCCGGCGGAGGAGTCATCATCCACGAACGCCTGTACTCCGTCGGCGTCATGCCGTATAGCTTTTTAAAGTCACTGATAAAGTGACTCTTATTGTGTGCCCCGACTGACGCCATGATTTCCTTGACGCTCAGCAGGCTGGTCTCCAGAAGGGTCTTGGCCCTCTTCATCCGGACGTTCCGCTGGTACTCGGCCAAGGTGATCCCGGTTGCTTCTTTGAAAAGGTGACGTAACCTCGAAGGCGAGAGATTCACCACGCGGGCTAGCTCGTCGCGTATCAGTGGCTGATAGAAGTTGTCCTGCATGAATGCGGCGAGGGTGCGCACTCTCTGGTCCATACTTTAGATGTCCTCCAAGTCAAAACTAGACCCTAAAGAAGTGAAACAGTGCCGGGAGGTAGAGCGCCGAAACGCCCCGCCCCGGTGAGGGGTTGTCAACATAAGGTCTGCCAGACAGACCTTTACCACGGTTCAAGACCCGTTCCGCGCGGCCCGAGGCGGGGCCGCCCCGTCGCGGGCAGACATGTCTACGAAGTCAGTTAGGCAGACCTGTAACCTCGCAATAAAAAGCATGCGTTGGCGAAAGGACTGCCGGTAAAACTCCTGTTATTTATTTAGTGAGGGTAGTGACTATGGCACACCCGTTGTCATCGGCACATATGAGGCGCCCTGCAAAGCGGGCACTTTCTCAGATGATGATTACGCATGTCAAGTTGCCCCGGGGTAGTGATGTGATGAAGCAGCCACCTCCGGCTCGGGTTCTTCTCAGCGCCTGCTACCTCGGGGCCCTCTTCCCGGACCTCGTCGATCTCGGGCCGGCGATTGTAAACAAGCGCCTCGGCTGGTCGTTACCTGTCGTCAAGATATTCCCCTGGCACTGGCCGCGGTATTCCGGGTCCGTCTACGACGGCAGCCGGCGCGCAGAATCTTTGGTGTACCATCTGCTAGTCGGCGGGGGGAGCCTTTTCTTGCTTTATGCTAACCGGTGGCGGCTCCTCCGCCGGGACGGGCGTGTTCATTCAGGATGTCCACCTATTCCCGGCGGAAGGCGGGGGAATAATTAAATGCCGAAGTTACTTCTCTCTCCGCCTGCCCTACTGAGTCTCGTCCGTCCAAATTCTTAACCTGTCTCCTCATCATCATGAAAGCCGCCTCGATGGTTCCGTTCTATGAAAGGGGCCTGTCAAGAAAAACTTCTCCCGCCGCACGGCTTTGACCGAACACCTTCTATAGCGTCATTCACTCACGTGCCAACGAGTAGCCGCAGTGCTTGAACCAGCCGCGGATGCCTGACTGCGCGGCGCCGAGTCATGCGCCCGCGCGCCGCGCGGCGCCCGCCCGTAGCGGCGCGTCATCGCGATGTTAACGCCCGACTCGTCCGCGAAGACGAACCGACCTTCGAGTGGATGGTCAGGTTCGGGTGGCCGACGGCCTTCTTGTCCTGAATCGCCTTGAGGACGGCGGCGGCCGTGATGGTCTTCGTCACGCTGGCGATGTTCATGCGCTTGGTGGGCGGTTGGGCGAGGGCGACGTTCTGGTTGTCGGAGGCGCGGCGCGAGACGCCGCCCTCGCCGCTGCGCTTGAGATGGCCGTTGACGTTGATGGCGTAGGCGTAGCGGGCGGCCTTCTCGCCCCTAGTTCTTCGACGGGTCCTTTTCCTGAGCCATCTCTATTGCCAGTCGAACCAGGTAACACCCGTTTACGCCGAGGTCGCACTGCTTGCAGTCGCCACTCTCCTTGCACGCCTCCTTGCACGTATCGTAGTACTGGTCGCACATCTGAAGACTGAGGCCCGCGGGTTGGGGCAGCGCCTTCAGATTACGAATCGAACGGTCGAACTGGGTCACCAGCGCCGCCTCGCGCGCCCTTGATTTGTTGTTGGCGACGGCCTTCAGGGCGGCCACGGCGCGGAGACCTGCGGCGCGCATCCTTGCATCTTTGACCCGGGCGAAATCGTTCGAGCCGAGTTCGGCCAGGGTGCGTTTGGCCGCGGCCGCTGTCTCCAACTCCGCCTTGCGCGCGGGCGCCGTCTGGGCCGCGCCGACGCCGCCCGCGCCCGAGATCTGGGCCGCGCCGAGCGCGACGAACATGACGAGCATTGCCGGTTTGAAATGCTTCGCTATCGAAAAG
>DASWNR010000241.1:0-14270 GCA_036399155.1 Pyrinomonadaceae bacterium | reverse complement strand
GACAGGCGGCGCGCTCGGCTTACGACCGGAGCGCGCCGCCTCTGGTTTTCTACTGTCTACTGTCTTCTGCCCTACGCCGGGAAGCGGCGTAGGAGCTTTGGGAAGCGCGGGTCGGGGCGGAGGTTGTCGAGGCGCGGGTCGACGCGCAGGTACGTGAGGCCGACCGAGTGCTCCTCCTCTGCGCGCGCGAGCCAGTCGAAGGCCGCGTCCGCGTCGCCGAGCAGGGCGTTGATGACGGCTATCTCGTAGGCCGTCACCCACGCGCGCTCGCGGTCGGCGACGAGCTGTTCGAGGAGGGCGCGCGCCTCCGCTTCGTTGCCGCACGAGGCGAGGACGTGCGCCTGCTTGGCCCTCGTCGTCGGCGTGTCGCCGGCGAAGGCGCGCTCCTGCTCGAAGACGGCGAGCGCGTCGTCGCACATCCCGCGCATCTCGTATGACCAGCGCAGGATGATGTGCGCCGAGATGGAGCCGGGGTCGAGGTCGAGCGCGTCGCGGCACGCGCCCTCCGCCTCGTCGAAGCGGCGCGCGTTCAGGAGGATGTTGGCGAGCGCGGTGGCGATGACGGGCGAGCGCGGCGCGAGTTCGCGCGCCTTCCTTATCTCGGCGACCGCCTCGTCGTGCCGACCCATCGCCGAGAGGTTGAAGGCGTGCCAGCGGCGCGCGACTGCGTTCTCGCGGTTCAGCTCGATGGCGCGCGCGAGCGCGCGCTCCGCGCCCGCGAAGTCGCGCTCGTAGTTGAAGAGGACGAAGCCGAGCGAGGCGTGCGCCTCCGAGCAGGCGTCGTCGGCCTCGACGGCGCGGCGCGCGGCGTGCTTCGCGTTGGCCCACGCGCCGACGGGCGGCGGCTCGACGTACCAGTTCAGAAGCGAGTAGGAGTCGGCCATCTCGGCCCACGCCAGCGCGTAGTTCGGGTTGAGCGTGACGGCGCGCTCGAAGCGCTCGATGGCCTGCCGCAGCCCCTCGGCCGTGCGGCGCGTCACGAAGTAGCGGCCGGCCTTGTAGAGCTTCTGCGCCTCGTCCTCCTCGCCGCGCGAGGAGTGGATGGCCCCCGACTCGACCGCCTGCCGCCCCGATGGCGTCGCGTCGCGCCCGTGCACGGACGCGCCGCCCGTGCCGCCGGTGCCGCCGGTGTCCGCGGGGCGCGAGCCGAGCGCGGCCGAGGGGCCGTGGGCGGCCGAGGCCGGGCGCGAGGCCGCAGGGTTCTTCGTCTTCAACAGCAGGTCGCGGAAGCGCGGGTGCGCGCGCAGCGGGTCGAGCTGCGGCTCGGTGCCGAGCCAGACTATCCAGGGGTCTTGCGTCTCGACCGCCTCTTCGAGCAGGTCGAGCGCGGTCGCGTGCTCGCCGAGCTGTAGGTGCACGAGCGCGCGGTGGTAGGGAGTGACGAAGTGCTCCTCGTCGGCCATCGCGCGCATCTTCGAGAGCAGCGAGCGCGCCTCCGTCTCGCGGCCGGCGGCGGCGTAGGCGCAGGCGACCCCGGCCGTCAGCATCGGTATCTCGCCGAGCAGTTCGAGCGCGCGCTTCGCCTCGGCGATAGACTCGTCGAAGGCGCCCGCGCGCCGCATGTTCCAGCTCAGGACGAGGCGCGCCGACCCGTAGCGCGGCTCGCCCTGGAGGAGCTTGCGCGCCTCGGCGGTCGACTCGTCGAAGCGGCGCGCCTGGTAGAGACACCACGCGAGGAAGTAGAAGTTGAAGGGGTTGAGCGGGTCTAGCTCGCAGGCGCGTCGCGCCTCCGAGACCGACTCGTCGAAGCGCCCCTCCATCGCGAGCTGGCAGGCGTAGTGCGCGTGCGACTGCGTGTAGTTCGGGTTCAGCTCGATGGCGCGGCGGAAGTGGACTTCGGCCTCCTTCCACTGCGAGGGGTGCGTCAGCAGCGCGAGCCCGTTCGCGGTGTGCGCCTCGGCGAGCGACTCGTCGAGGTAGATGGCGCGGCGCGCCTCCTCGCGGCCGGCGGCGAGCTGTTCGGCCGGGGGCGCCAGCCCGTAGACGGCGAGCCAGCAGTGGTACTCCGCGATGCCTGCGTGCGCGGCGGCGAAGCGCGGGTCGAGCGTGACGGCGCGGCGGTAGCAGGCGTGAGACTTTGCGAAGCCGTCGGCGCTCATCGTGTACCAGTGGTAGCGCCCGCGCAGGTAAGCCTCGTAAGCCTCCACGTCGTCGGTGCCGCGCTTCGACAGCAGCCGGCGCTCGTCGCCCGTCAGGTGCGGCAGCAGCGCCGCCGCGACCTGCTCGGAGAGCACGTCTTCGAGCTGGAGCACGTCCGTGTACTCCTCATCGAACCGCCCCGACCAACGCGTCGCGCCCTCCTGCACGTCGAGCAGTTGCGCCGTCACCCGCAGCGTCTGACCCGAGCGCCGGATGGTGCCGTCGACGACGAAGTCGACGCCCAACTCGCGCCCGGCGGCGAGCGGGTCGGAGTGCGCGCCCTGGTAGCGGAGCGCGGAGGACGTGGGGCGGACGATGAAGCGGTGGACGTTCGAGAGCCGCGTGACGAGCGCGTCGGCCAGTCCCACCCCGAGGTATTCGTCGCCCGTCCCTTCCGCGCCCGGCGCGGCGACGACCTTGAGCGGGAGCACGGCCAGAGACCTCTGCCCGGTCGTCGGCTCGCCGGCGAAGACGCTCAGCGGGCGCTCGGCCAGCGGGTTCTTCGTCCGGCGGAAGAGCTCCTGGAAGGCGGGCAGGTGGCGCAGCGGGTCGAACAGCGGGTCGACGCCGAGCCACGCCAGGCGCGAGTCGCCTATCTCAAGCGCGCGCTCAAGCTCGGCGAACGCGGCGTCCGTCTCGCCGAGGCGGCTGTAGGCGACCGAGAGCATGTAGGGCGAGACGTAGCGCGACTCGCTGAGGCGCGCGACCTCGCGGAGTATTTCGAGCGCGTCGTCCGTGCGCCGCGCCGAGGCAAGGAGCGCCGCGAGGAAGCAGAGTGAGTAGGGGCTGCGGCCTAAAAGCCCGGCGGCCTTCTCGCACGTCTCTATCGCCTCTTCGTGCCGGCCGGCCTGCGAGAGCGCGAGGCTCATCAGCAGGTGGCCGAGGCCGTAGTCGGGCTCGGTCGCGACGAGCACGCGCGCCGAGGCGATGGCCTCCTCGAAGCGGCGCGCGTGGTAGAGGTTCCAGTTGAGCGTGTGGCGGACGAGCGGCGTCATGGGCGCAATCTCAAGCGCGCGCCGCGCGCCGGAGAGCGCCTCGTCGAAGCGCCCCTGCATGCCGAGGAAGAACGAGAGCCAGAGGCGGCCCGTCACGTAGTTCGGGTTCAGCTCCATCGCGCGCCGGAGGTGGCGCTCGGCCTCCTCCCAGTTGAGGTCGTGCGTGAGCGTGGCGAAGCCGAGCGCGGCCCAGCCCTCGGCGAGCGCCGGGTCGAGCCCGACCGACTTGCGCGCGGCTTCGAGCGCGGCGGCCGAAGTCTCGGAGAAGGGGAGGATGGCGTGGACGCCGAGCACGTTGTAGTAGTCGCTGATGCCGGCGTAGGCGAGCGCGTAGTCGGGGTCGAGCGAGACGGCGCGGCTGAAGTGGACGAGAGCGCGCGCGAAGCCCTCCTCGTTGAAGGTGTTCCAGTGGTAGCGCCCGCGCATGTACTCTTCGTAAGCGCTGGCGTTCTCCGTCCCGCGCTTCTGTAGCTTGAGCCGCTCGCCGCCCGTGAGCTGCGGCACCAGCGCCTCGGCCACCTGCTCGGAGATGGAGTCTTCGAGCTGGAGCACGTCGGCCGTGGCCTCGTCGAACTGCCCGGCCCAGACGGCCGAGCCGGCGCGCACGTCCAGGAGCTGCATCGTCACGCGCAGGGTCTGCCCCGCGCGGCGGACGCGGCCTTCGAGGACGAACGAGACGCCCAGCTCGCGCCCCGCCGCGAGCGGGTCCGAGTCCGGCCCGCGGTAGCGCAGCACCGAGGACGTGGGGCGCAGCGTGAAGCGCCGCAGGCTGCCGAGCCGCGTGATGAGCGCGTCGGCGAGGCCGACGCCGAGGTATTCGCCGCCGGCTTCGAGCCCGCCGGTCGATTCGTGAACCTTGAGCGGGAGGACGGCGAGCGAGGTCTCGTCGCGGAGCGTGCGGCGTCCGTCGCGCGCCGACTCGTGCGGGGTGGCGGCGGGGAAGAAGGGCGGCGCCTCGACGGGGCGCCCCTCGACGAAGCGCGCGATGTCTTCGCGCAGCTCGTCGGCCGTGCGGTAGCGCTCGGCCGGCTCCTTCCTCAGCGCCTTCATCACGACGTTGTCGAGGTCGCCGGCCAGCTCGCGCCGAAGCGTCTCGACCGTCGCGCCGCGACACCAGTAGAGGTAGCCGAGCGTGTCGGACTCGCCCGCCGACCCCGAAGACTCGGAGGGCTGGTTGGCGGGCAGGAGGTCTTCCGGGCTCGTGATGCGGACGGACGGGTGCGGCGGCTCCTCCTCGCAGATGACGCGCGCCATCTCGTGCGGCGAGCGGTTGCGCAGACGGTACGGGCGGTGCCCCGTGAGCAGCTCGTAGAGCAGGACGCCGAGCGAGTAAACGTCCGTCGCGGGCGAGACGGGCTCGCCGCGCACCTGCTCGGGCGCGGCGTACTCGGGCGTCATCAGCCGCATCGCGGTCGCCGTCGGGTCGAGCGTTATCTCGCCGGCGAACTCGGGGTTCAACAGCTTGGCGATGCCGAAGTCGAGGAGCTTCGGCACCCCGCCCGGCGTGACGAGGATGTTCGACGGCTTGATGTCGCGGTGGATGACGAGCTTCTGGTGCGCGTAGTTGACCGCGTCGCAGACCATCGAGAACAGACGCAGGCGCTCGACGACCGTCAACTGCCGCTCGTCCGAGTAGCGGTAGACGGGCAGGCCCTCGATGTGCTCCATCACGAAGTAGGGCAGCCCGTCGTCGGTCGTCCCGCCGTCCAGTAGGCGCGCGATGTACGGGTGGTCGAGCGTGGCGAGAATCTGCCGCTCGTTGCGGAAGCGGCGGAGGATGAAGTCGGTGTCCATCCCGCGCTTGATGAGCTTGACGGCGACGCGCTGGCGGAACTCGCCGTCGGCGCGCTCGGCGAGGTAGACGGCGCCCATCCCGCCGCGCCCTATCTCGCGCACGACGCGGTAGGCGCCGATGCGGCGGCCGATGGCCGGGTCGACGATGTCGGCGGCGGAGCCGGGCGTGGTGGCGTAGGGGTCTGTCTGCTGCTGGAGCGGCGAGCCGTCGAGCGCGGGGACTTCGATGAAGTCGCCGGCCTCCTCGAACTGCTCGACGAGCGCGATGACCTGCTCGCGGAGCGTGTCGTCGCCGGCGCAGGCGTGCGCGACGAAGCGCGGGCGCTCCTCGGCCGGCAGGTCAACCGCCTCCTGAAACAAGTCCTCAATCTGCCGCCAGCGCTCGGGGTTCATCGGGTGTGGTGAACGGTTAAGGGTGAATGGTCGATGGTGAACGGACGCCCTGTCGAATGCGATAGCTAGGTGGCGAACGGCGTTTTGAAAGTCGCACTACGCGTGAGGCGGGAGTCCGGGGAGGGGTGGAACTGTTCACCGCGTACCGTTCGCTGTCGGCCGGCGGCCGTCCGCCGTTCAGTCGGTCTTGACCTGCCCGTAGAGCCACGCCTTGGCCATGCGCCACTGCCGCTTGACGGTCGGGGCGCTGACGCCGAGGACTTCGGCCGTCTCCTCGACCGAGAGCCCGCCGAAGAAACGCAGCTCGACTATCTTCGACTTCTGCGGGTCCATCTCGGCCAGCCGGTTGAGCGCGTCGTCCAGGGCGACGAGGTTCACGTCTCGCTCGCCGCCCGAGGCGTCGAGGTTCTCGTCGAGCGAGAGCTTCTGGAACTCGCCGCCGCGCTTCTCGGCCTCGTGCGCGCGCGCGTGGTCGACGAGGATGCGGCGCATCATCTGCGCCGCGACGCCGAAGAAGTGCGCGCGGTTCTGCCACTGCACCTGCGTCTGGTCGACGAGCCGCATGTAGGCTTCGTGGACGAGCGCGGTGGGCTGGAGCGTGTGCCCGACGCGCTCCTTGCGCAGGTAGCTGGCGGCCAGCCGCCGCAGTTCGCCGTAGACGACGGGCAGGAGGTCGTCGAGCACCCCCCGGTCGCCGTCCGTCAGGCGGACGAGCAGTCTGGTCACGTCTTGCTGTGAGGCCATTGTCACAGGCGAAATCTCACACACGGGGCGACAGGGTCTTTATACTTCGTCGGCACGCGCCGAAGTATAAACGACCGCGCGCCGGCTTATCAATTTGACCCCCGAATTTTTGTGAAGTAGACGGTAGGCGGTAGACAGTAGTCGGCAGGCTCCGCGCGGCGGACGTTGCCGCCGGAACCCGGAAGATTCAAAGAACGGAGGGTTTTCTACTGGCTACCGCCTACCGGCTGCCGTCTACTTAAAAAAAGGTAACCGCCGGGCGTCGCGGCGCGTCTTATGTTGCGAATGGCCGGATTGAGGGTTCATTCTCCCCCGCGTCCCGACTTACGGCCCGCCGTAATTCATTCAGCACGGAGAAAAAGAGAGAGATGAAAATCAAGCGTTCTGGGAAGATTGTGGGCGGCCTGGCTCTGGCCGCGTCGTTCGCGTTGACGGGCGTCGTCGGCGTCGCGCAGCAGCAGCAGCCCGCTCAGGGCGACGGCCAGGGACGCGCCGAGCGCCCGTGGGGTCAGGAGGGCGGCAAGGGTCGCCGTGGCGGCGGCAGGCGCGACCGTGTCGGCCCGTTCGGCGGGCGCATGGCCGAGCGGCTCAACCTGACCGAGGCGCAGCTCGAACAGATGCGCCAGATCGAGGAGCGTTACCGCGCCACCTTCAACGCACAGCGCGAGCGGCGGGGCGGCGACGAGCGTCGCGGCTCTGACCCGTTCGCGGGCGGCGCCTTCGACGAGTCGGCCGTGCGCGCGGCCGCGCGCGCCCGCGCCGACGCGCAGGTCGAGCGCGAGGTGGCGCAGGCGCGCATGATGCACGAGATGTACAACGTGCTGACGCCCGAGCAGAAGGCGCAGCTCGAAACCGTCCGCCAGCAGCGCGAAGAGCGCGGCCGAGAGTTCCGCACGCGCCGCGGCGCCCGTCAGGGTCAGCAGCAGCTTCAGTAAGCGCTCGCGCGCGAGTCAGCCGAAGCCCGACGAGTGGCGGCCCCGGAAGACCGGGGCCGCCGCTTTTATACCCGCTTTCATCCCCGCGCTCTTTTCCGCTTTCTTCACCGGGGCGGCGTTGTGATAGTTTCTGACCCCTGGTATGGACGAGACGGCGGACAACTCCGGCCACGCGCCGCTTACACGGCCGGAGACGCCGGACGCCGAGCTGGCCGCGCGCGCGCGCGACGGCGACGAGTCGGCCTTCGAGGAGCTGTTCCTGCGCCACCGCCGCCGCGTGGCGCTCATCGCCTCACGCTTCTTCCGCGAACGCCACCGGGTCGAGGAGGTCGTCCAGGAGAGTTTCACCAAAGCCTTCTTCGCCCTCGGAGAGTTCACCAACCGCCGCGACGCCTCTTTCGCCGCCTGGCTCGCGCGCATCAGCTTCAACGCCTGCTACGACGAGCTGCGCCGGCAGAAGCGACGCCCCGAGGGCGCGCTCGAAGATTTGACCGAGGAGGAGGCCGGCCGCCTGCGCGGCCGCCTGCGCGGCGACGCTGAGGCGCAGGCCGTCTCGCGCGACCTCGCCGCCAAGCTGCTCGCGCGCCTGAGCCCGGAAGACAGGCTCGTGCTCGTCATGCTCGACGTCGAAGGGCTGTCGGTCGCCGAGATCGCCGCCGCCAACGGCTGGACGGCGTCGAAGGTCAAGGTGCGTGCGCACCGCGCGCGCTCGCACCTGCGCCGCGTGCTGGAGAGGTTTCTGTAACCCGCGCGCACGCGCGCGCGTCTGTATAAACGAGTGACCGGGGTGTTTTGAAGCGCCGCCCGGGGCCGGACTGAAGACGGCCGGCGGCGCCCGCCGGGAGGCAGGTGAAAGAGATGGCAGGCGAAAAGAAAGACCGCGCCCGCTCAGAGAGGCTTGAGCGCACGGCCTTCGAGGTCATCCGCGCGTCGGCGGCGGGCGAGGCCGAGGCCGAGCGGGTTTCGGGGTCGCCCTTCCTCTACGCGCGCGTGCGCGCGCGCATCGAGGGGGAGAGGCGTCGGCGCGAGGAGGGCGACGGCTGGCTCGGGCTCCTGACCGTCGCACTGCGCGCGGCGCCGGCGATGGGGCTGGCGGCCGTGGCGGCGCTCGTGCTCTTCCTCTCGTCGGGCGCGTCCGAGCGCGCGCCGGTCTCCGGCTTCGGCCTCGGCGAGTCGCTTCTGGCCGAGCGCGACGGCGACATCGAGCAGGTAGTCTTCGAGGACGCGCGCACGCCTTCGAGCGACGAGGTGCTCTCGACCATCATCGGCGGCGGGGAAAGCGAGGCGGCGAGATGAAGGGCGCCAACCGGCTCAAGCTCTGGATGGCGGTGGCGGCCATCTTCGTCACGGGTTGCGCGACGGGCGCGCTCCTCGACTCCGCGTACCGCCTGCGCGCCGACGCGGCGCGCGAAGGCGGGCGCGTCGGCGGCCGACGCAACCACGAGCAGATGTTCGACAAGATGCGGCGTGAGCTAGACCTCGACGAACGCCAGTCGGCCGAGGCGCGGAAGATACTCGACGAGACGCGCAACGAGTACCGCGCGCTGCGCTCCGAGGCGCGCCCGCGCTTCGACGCCATCCGGCAGTCCGCGCGCACGCGCATCCGCGCGCTCCTCAGCCCCGAACAGCAGAAGCGCTTCGACGCGCGCGTCGCCGAGAAGGACGCGCGCCGCGACGCGGAAGAGAAGTAGACAGTAGTCAGTAGCCAGTAGACAGCAGGAAAACCGACGGCGGCGCGTCCCGGTCGTAAGCCGGGCGCGCCGCCTTTCTGTCTACTGGCTACTGACTACTGTCTACTCTCTTCAGTGTTCAGCCACGAGGTGTGTGACGACGGGCGGCGCGTCGCCCGTGTGGAAGGAGCGCAGGAGCTCGTGGACGCCGCGGTCTTCGTTGGTGACACGCGCGTGCTGGCGCATGTGCTCGGCCCACGACTCGACGAGGAAGGTTTCGAGGTAGCGCCCGGGCCGCGCCGGATCCATGAAAAGCCCCCAGCGCGTCGCGCCGTCGCGCCGCGCGATGCGCTTCGACTCCCGCATCGCGCGCGCGAACTCGTAGGAGCGCTCCGGGTCTATGAAGTACTCGACCGTCACCAGCACGGGGCCGTCGTCCGGCGGCGGCTCGTGTACGAAGGTCGGCTCGGACCAGTGGAGCGAAGGGTTGAGGTCGAGCGCCTCGCCGCCCCGCAGCGGGAAGAGCGGCGTGGCCGCGAGCCCCAGCACGAGCGCCGCGGAGGCCGCCAGAAGTGTCGCCGGCAGCCCCGCGCGCTCGGCCGTCGCGCCCCACGCGGCGCTGCCCACGGCGAGCGACCCGAAGAAGACCAGCAGGTAGAGCGCGAGCGCGCGCGCCCTCACCCACTCCGGCACCACCGTCTGCACGCTGACGTTCAAGCTCGACATCGTCGTCATCCACGCCACGCCCCCGCAGAGCATCGCCGCGCAGAGCAGCCAGTAGTCCCTGACGGTGCCGAGCGCGGCCGTCGCGCCCGCGAAGACGAGCGTCCCGAGCACGATCATCACGTTGACCGAGACGACGCGACGCGCCCACGAGATGACGAACACGCCCGCCACCGCCCCCACGCCCAGACACCCGAGCAGCAGCCCGTACTCGAACGCCCCGAGCCCCAGCTCGGCGCGCGCCACCAGCGGCATCGACGCCCACAGCGCGCTCGCGCACAGCGCGAAGACGCCCGTCCGCACCAGCACGTTCCGCAGCTCCGGCGCGTGGCGCGCGTAGCGCAGCCCCGCCCGCATCGCCCCCACCACGCGCTCGGTCGGCGAGATGCTCTCCACCTTCTCGCGCCGCCAGCGGTAGATGACGAGTATCACGCCGACGAAGGAGAGCGAGTTGAGCAGGAAGACGGCCCACGGCCCGGCCGCCGCGACGACCAGCCCGCCGAGCGCCGGCCCGACCGCGCGCGCGATGTTGAAGGCGACGCTGTTGAGCGAGACGGCCGCCGCCATCTCGCCGCGCGGCACAAGCTCTGGGACGATGGCCTGCCACGCGGGCGCGTTCAGCGCCGCGCCGAGTCCGAGCGCGAAGGTGAGCAGGAGCAGCACCGCCGGGTTCGTCAGCCCCGCGAGCGCCGTGGCCGCGAGCGCGACCGCCGCGCAGAGCATCAAGGCTTGCGAGACGAGCAGCAGGCGCCGCCGGTCGACGATGTCGGCGAGCGCGCCGGCCGGGAGCGCGAGCAGGAAGGCCGGCGCCGTCTCGGCCGTCTGCATCAGCGCGACGAGCAGCGGCGACGGCGTGAGCGTCGTCATCAGCCACTCCGCGCCGACGTTGTGCATCCACGTCCCGACGTTCGACGCCACCGCCGCCAGCCACAGCGCGCGGAACAGAGGGAGCCGCAGCGGGCTCCATGTAGAAGTCTCTTTTTCGACCATCGCTTTTTGCGTGCAAGGGTCGCACCCGCCGCCCCGCCGGTCAAGCGCCCGGCCCGGCAGCGTTCGGAACCGTCCATAAGAGTCTTAGCCCTCCGCCGGGGCGTGATAGACTTCCGCGGCTTGGGGAGCGTGGAGGGTTGATGATGAAGAGGCGCGTTCTCGTGTGGGCGGTCTTGCTGGCGGCGGCGGTTGTCGCGCAGGGGTGCGCGCGGCAGGGCGGCGGGGGGGCGGAGCCGTCGGCGGCCGCGAGCCCGACGCCGGCGGCGGCTGCCGCGGGGCCGGCGCTGGTCGTGCGGGAGGTGGAGTCGCCGGCGGGGCCGGAGACGCGCGAGCCCGAGTTGTCCGTGGGCGCGGGCGGGCGCGTGCTGATGAGCTGGGTCGAGAAGACGGGCGGGCGGCGTTACGCGCTGCGGTTCGCTTCGCGCGAGGCGGCGGGGTGGTCTGAGGTGCGAACCGCGGCCGAGGGCGAGAACTGGTTCGTCAACTGGGCCGACTTCCCCTCGGTCGTCGAACTCTCGGACGGTTCGCTCGCCGCGCACTGGCTCGTCAAGAGCGGTTCGGGCACGTACGCATACGACGTGAACGTCTCGCGCTCGGCGGACGGCGGGCGGACGTGGGGCGCTTCGGTCGTCCCGCACACAGACCGCACGCAGACCGAGCACGGCTTCGTCTCGCTGCTCGCGCTCCCCGGCGGCCGCCTCGGCGCCGTCTGGGTTGACGGGCGCGCGACCGAAGACGTGAAGGCGTCGCACGACGAAGAGGCCCCGCTCCCCGTTAGCATGCAGCTTCGCTACGCGGAGGTCGGCGGCGACGGGCGTCTGTCGGACGAGGCCCTGCTCGACGAGAGAATCTGTGAGTGCTGTCAGACTTCGGCGGCCTTGACCTCGGAGGGCCCCGTCGCCGTCTACCGCGACCGCTCGGAGAGAGAGGTGCGCGACACATACTTAGTGCGAAGGCCGGCCGCGGGCTGGAGCGCGCCGCGCGCCGTCGGCGCGGACGACTGGCAGGTCAACGGCTGCCCCGTCAACGGGCCTTCGGTCGCGGCCGACGGCCGGCGCGTCGCGGTCGCGTGGTTCACGGGCGAGGGCGACAGGCCGCGCGTCAACGTCGCCTTCTCCGACGACGCGGGCGCGACGTTCGGCGAGGCGGTGCGCGCTGACGACGGCGACGCGGTCGGGCGCGTTGACGTGGTGCTGCTGGCGGACGGGTCGGCGCTCGTCTGCTGGATGTCGGGCGCGTCGGGCGCGGGCGCGGTCAAGGCGCGTCGCGTGGCGCGCGCCGGAGCGGCGGGCCCCGTCGCGGTGGTCGCCCAGGCGGACGTGTCGCGCTCGGGCGGGTTCCCGCGCGCCGCGCGCTCGGGCGACACCGTCTACTTCGCCTGGACGCAGTTCGGCAAGCCGCCCCGCGTGCGGACGGCGGCGGCCGACGTTTCCGCTTTCAAGTGAAGAAGCGGGCGAACGGAAAACAGCTTGTCTAAAGCCGCCGGAAGTGTGATGATTCCGCACGCCCCGCGCGTCGCTATTTTCCACTACACACGAAGAAGAGCCCTCGGGACTTAAGCCGCCGCCGTGCCCGACGAACAGACGAATAAGGGGAGTGACAAGACCGCCGAGGCCGCGCCGCGCCGCGCGCTCGCGCTCGGGTGGCACCTCGTCCTGCTCACGCTCGGGGCGCTGCTGCCGCTCATCATCTTCGCGGCCGTCGTCGTCTACCGCCTCGCCGAGAGCGAGCGCGCGGCGGCCGACCGCAGGCTGATGAGGTCGGCGCAGGAGGTCTCGTCCGCGCTCGACCGCGAAATCCAGTCCACCGTCAGGGCGCTCGCCGTGCTGGCCGAGTCCGACGAAATCGACGCCCCCGACCTCGCGCCGTTCTACGCCGAGGCGAAGCGCGTGGTCGCGACGCAGCCCGCGTGGCTCACGCTCATCCTGCTCAAGCCCGACGGCCAGCAGGTCGTCAACACCAACTGGCCGTGGGGCGCGCCGCTGCCCGCGGCCACCGAGCCGGAGAGCTTCCGGCGGGCCGCCGAGCTGAGGCGCCCGACCGTCGGCAACGTCACGCCGGGCCGGCTCCGGCAGACGCTCGGCTTCCCCGTGCGCGTCCCCGTGACGCGCGGCGGCGAGCTGCGCTACGTGCTGACGGCCGTCATCACGCCGGACTCGCTCGCCGGCGTCGTGGGGCTGCGCGACCCGAACAACGTGGAGCGTTCGCGCGCTCTGCTCGACCGGGAGGGCGTCATCGTCGCGAGCAGCCGCGAGCCCGAGCGGCTCGTCGGCGAACACGCGAGGCGGGAGCTTCTCCAGCGAATGCGCGAGTCCGACGAGGGACTCGTCGGCGGAGCCGCGAGGGACGGCACGCCCGTCTACGTCGCTTACAGGCGCGACGCCTTCTCGGGTTGGACGGCGACGGTCTCTGTGCCCGCCGCCGCGCTCGATTCGCCGGCGCGCGACTCGACGCTCGCCGTGCTCGCGCTCGGGCTCGGGCTGCTGGGCTTGAGCACGCTCGGGGCCTTCGCGCTCTCGCGCCACGTCGCGCGCGGGCTGTCGGCGGCGGCCTCGGCGGCCGAGTCGCTGGCGCGCGGCGGGCGGCCCCGCGTCGTCGATTCGACCGTCAGGGAGGTGGCGCAGCTCGCGCGCTCTCTGTCGAACTCGGCGTCGCTTTTGGAGCGGCGCGAGCGCGAGCGCGACGAACACCTCGCGCGCGCCGACGCCGCGCGCGCCGACGCCGAATCAGCACGCCGCGCGCAGGAGGAGTCGCTGCGCTCCTCGCGCGAGAGCGAGGAGCGTTTCGCCAAGGCGTTCGAGGCGAGCCCGCTCGCGCTGACCATCACGTCTTTGAAGACGGGCCGGCTGCTCGAAGTCAACGAGACGTTCACGCGGCTCTCGGGCTACGCGCGCGGCGAGGCGGTCGGCCGCTCGACGGTCGAGCTAGGGTTGTGGGCCGAGCCCGAAGACCGCGAGGAGGAATTGTCCTCCCTCGCGAGTCACGGGCGCGTGCGCGAGAGGGTTTACCGCTTCCGCATGCGGGACGGCTCCGAGATGGTGGGTCTGCTCTCGGCCGAGCAGATCGAGATCGGCGGCGAGCCCTGCGCGCTGACGGTCATCGAGGACATCACCGAGCAGAGGCGCGGCGAGGAGGAGCGCGAGCGGCTGCTCGAACGCGAGAAGGCGCTGAGGGCCAAGGCCGAGGAGGCGAACCGCCTCAAGGACGAGTTCCTCGCCACCGTCTCGCACGAGCTGCGGACGCCGCTCACGGCCATCCTCGGCTGGTCGCACATGCTTGAGACGGGGTCGCTCGACACCGAGACGGCGCGCCACGCCGTCAAGGTCATCAGGCGCAACGGCGAACAGCAGCGGCAGATAGTCGAGGACGTGCTCGACGTGTCGCGCATCGTCTCGGGCAAGCTCAGGCTTGAGTCGGAGCGCGTCGAGCTGTCGCCGGTCGTGCGCGCGGCGCTCGACACCATCGCGCCGGCGGCCGAGGCCAAGTCCATCCGCCTGCGCTCGACGCTCGACCCGGGGGCGCTCGTGACGGGCGACCCGGCGCGGCTCCAACAGGTCGTGTGGAACCTGCTGTCGAACGCGGTGAAGTTCACGCCCGCCGGCGGCGAGGTGCGCGTGAGCGCGGAGAGGCTGCTCACGCACGTCCGCGTCGAGGTCTGCGACACGGGGCAGGGCGTCACGCCCGAGTTTTTGCCTTACGTCTTCGACCGCTTCCGGCAGGCCGACAGCTCGACGACGCGCCGCCACGGCGGGCTCGGCCTCGGGCTCTCGGTGGTACGGCATCTGGTCGAGGCGCACGGCGGGAGCGTCCACGCCTACAGCGCGGGCGAGGGGCAGGGCGCGACCTTCACCGTAGACCTCCCGCTGCCGCTCGATGCAGAGGCGCCC
>DASWNR010000240.1:0-8039 GCA_036399155.1 Pyrinomonadaceae bacterium | reverse complement strand
ACCGTAAACTACACCCGCGGTCTCGACCTTCCTCTGTTCCCCTCGATCATAAACTCGGCGGACTACTTCATTTCTCTTCGCCCCTCGGTCTGAAACTCGGCGAGCTAAGGACGCGCCTTCGGCGCGGCTTTTAGTTCGGGGTTCTTCCCTTCGCTTTCAGCCTAGCACGCTCGTTCCCGTCCGCAACCCTGCGCCTTCGGCTTGGGTGCTCCGCTATCGCTACGCCCCTTCGGGTGCGTCCGCTCACGTCGCGCGCTGGCTTTTCGCTACGGAAGAACCCCTGCCTTTTGGCGGATACCGGGGCGGGTCGGGTTCAATAGGACACTGAGTTTATCGGACGCGAAAGCGGGAAAGGCAAGGCGACAAGATGGAGACTCCGAAGAGGGGCGTGAATGTTTATCTGGCTCTCGAAAATCTTTTGCAGCTGTTGGGGCTGGGCGACGGGGCCGGGTTGCTCGATGAAAGAACTTTAAGGGCGATGCCGCTCGAACTGGCTTTCATCTCGGACTTCACAACTCGACCGCTGGCCGGGCTTGAGTCTGAGCTATTCACGGCCGGCGCGGTCGGCGGGCTGCTGGTCACGGCTTGCAAGGCCGAGGGGGTGATACTGCCCGAGCCGGACCCAACGCGCGGCCTGGCCGTCCGGCTGCACGTCGAGCTATCCCCTTCGGTCTCGCTCCTGGTTCACCAGCTGAACGAGACGACGGCGCGGGCGGCGCTGATGCTGATTGACGACCAACTGCCGGCGAACGGCTCGCCCGTCTCCTGGCCGTTCCTCGGGAGTGTTGCCGGGGGGTTACGCGCCGGGGGTTCGGCCTTGTGCAATCAGCCCCGCGCGTGTTAATAAATACTCCCTTAGTCCGTAACCTTTCTCTCGTGCAAAGCATCATAGGGAAGCAACATCTCAGCCGTCCACGCGGGACTCGCGCGGAACCCGAACAATTCACACGCTAAGGAGTATTTTAATGTCCCACTCAGCCCGCTCGCTGCTCGTCGCCGTGCTCCTGATGCTGGCGGCGGCGATGCCCGCCCCGGCTCAGTCGCAAGTTGACGGGGCCATCAGCGGCACAGTCACAGACCCGAACGGCGCGGTAGTTCCTAACGCGACCGTCACCGTCCGCAACGATCAGACCAACAAGGAGCAGACGGCCGCCACGGACTCGGAGGGGCGATTCCGCGTCCCCCAACTCCAACCCGGCAACTACACCGTGCGCGTCACCGCCTCGGGCTTCGGCGAGGCCGTACAGCCTAACGTCGTGGTGGAGGTCGGCCGCATCAACTCGATTGAATTGGCGCTCGGCGTCGCCGGCACTACCGAGACCGTCGAGGTCACGTCGGAAGCCCCGGTCATCAACACCGAGCGTCAGGACTTCTCGACCAACATCAACCAGACTTCGATTAACGAGTTACCTATCAACGGCCGCAGGGTGTCGAACTTCGTGCTGCTGACGCCGGGCGTCGCCCCGGACGGCGATTTCGGACTCGTCTCCTTCCGCGGCGTCTCCGGGCTGCTCAACAACAACACGATTGACGGCGGCGACAACAACCAAGCGTTCTTCTCCGAGGAGCGCGGGCGCACGCGCATCGGCTACGGCATCAGCCAGTCGGCCATCCGAGAGTTTCAGGTCAACACGTCGAACTACTCTTCGGAGTACGGCCGCGCCGCGGGCGGGGTCGTCAATCAGGTCACAAAGTCCGGCTCCAACGAATTCCACGGCCAGATTTTTTACTACAACCGCAACAACCGCTTCGGCGCCCGCAACCCGCTCGGCTTCCAGAACGTGCTGGTCAACGGCGTCGTTGAACGGCAGGCGCTCAAGCCTACGGACGTGCGCCACCAATTCGGCGGCAACATCGGCGGGCGCATCATACGCGACAAACTGTTCTTCTTCTTCAACTATGACGAGCAGCGCCGCAACTTCCCCGGCATCGCCACGACGGCGCAGGCCAACGCCTTCGTAGAGGCGCCGGCGAACTCCAACGGCGTCAACCGGACGACGCTCAAGGCGCGCGGGCTGACCGACGCGCAGATAGACGCCGGCGTCGCCTTCCTCGTCTCCCTGACCGGCGAGGTTCCGCGCAGGCAGGACCAAAGAATCTACCTGCCTAAGATTGACTGGAACATCAACCAGAGTAACACCTTCACCTCGACGCTGAACGTCCTGCGCGCCGACTCCCCCGCGGGCATCCAGACGCAGCCGACGACGACGCGCGGCATAAGGTCTTTCGGCGACGACTTCGTTGACAGCGAGACGTGGATCAACCGTCTGACCTCGACCATCTCGCCGAGCCTGCTCAACGAGGCGCGCTTTCTTTACAGCCGCGATTTCGAGTACGCCTTTAGTCAAGAGCCTGCGCCCGGCGAGCCGACGACGGGGCCGGGCGGCCGACCGCCTCAAGTCTCGATACAGAACTTCCTCGACTTCGGCAAGCCGAACTTTCTTGAGCGCAACGCCAACCCGGACGAGCGCCGGTATCAGGTCGCCGACACGGTGACTTTCAACCGCGGCAACCACACGCTCAAATTCGGCGGCGACATTAACCACGTCAACGACCGCCAAGACAACCTCTTCCGCGAGGGCGGCGAGTATTTTTACAACAGCATCAACGACTTCCTCGTTGACTACACCAACTTCACGACGAGCGGCGCGCTCCGCACGGCCGGGCGGCTCTGCGCGACGAACACGCGCGTCGCGGGACTCTGCTACTCGGGCAACTACCGGCAGGGCTTCGGCCCCTCGGTCACGCAGTTCACCACGACGGACTATAACCTCTTCGTGCAAGACGACTGGCGCGCTGCCCGCCGCCTGACCTTGAACCTCGGGCTGCGTTACGAGTACCAGCGTTTACCCTCGGCCCCGGCCGCGCCGATTCCCCAGCTGGCCGGTAACACGCTCACGCTCGCGCCGGCCACGTTCCCCGACGACCGCAACAACTTCGGCCCCCGCGTCGGCTTCGCCTACGACGTGTCGAACGAGGCGGACGGAAAGACTGTGGTGCGCGGCGGCTACGGCATCTACTACGGCCGCATACAAGGCTCTTACCTCTCCTCGGCCATCAACGGGACCGGCAACCCGGCCGGGCAGCAGCAGTTCGAGGTCGCGGCCTCGGTCGCGGGCGCACCTATCTTCCCCTTCGTGCTGGAAGCTCCGGGCAACCGGCCGCAGAACCTGGCGTTCTTCGCGCCCGGCTACCGGAGTCCGGTGATCCACCAATACGACCTCATCCTCGAACACCAGATTGCGAGGAACACGGTCATTAGCGTCTCCTACGTCGGGAGTCAGGGCGGGGGCCTGCCCTCCTTCGTGGACATTAACCTTGCCCCCCCGACCGTCAACCGCACCTTCACCTTCGCGGGCGGGCCTTTCAACGGGCAGACGATTTCCGTCCCGACGATCACGGCGAGGCGTAACGCGGCCTTCGGCGCGGTGACGATGATGACGAGCGACGTGGACTCTCAATACAGCGCCTTCATCTTCCAAGCCAACAGGCGCTTCACCAACGGCCTGCAATTTCAAGCCAACTACACCTTCTCGCAGGCGCGGGATAACGGGCAGATTTCGCAGACCTTCACGCCGACGACCGGGAACAGCCCGGCCAACCCCTTCGACCGCCTCCTCGATTGGGGCGTCTCCAACTTCGACGTGCCGCACAGAACCGTCGTGAGCGCGGTGTGGACGCCGGGCAAGAATTTCGGCTTGGAGCAAACGGCGCTCGGCCGCACCATCTTCAACGGCTTCACCATCTCGCCCGTCGTCACCATTCAGAACGGCCGCCCGTACAGCGCCAACACCTCGGGCACGCCGACGGGCGCGGTCGCGTCCGGCGTGTTCGGCTCCGGCGGCGACGCCTTCCTGCCGAACACGGAGCGCAACGAGTTCCGCAGGCCGACCATCTACAACCTCGACCTGCGCCTTTCGCGCCGGTTCAACCTCGGCGAGACCAAGAATATCGAAATCTTGGCCGAGGGCTTCAACGTCTTCAACAGGACGCACATCACGGACGTAAACTTTACGCAGTACAACACGTCCGGGGCCAACGTCCTCAACGCCAACTCGGCTTTCGGCACGGTTCGCACGACGGGCAATTCACTCTTCCGCGAGCGGCAGATACAGTTCGCCGCGCGCTTCGAGTTCTGACACTCTGAATCGGGTTTCGCGCTGTGATGGGGATTGCGGCGCGGTGGGTGGGGCGGGGGCGCGGAGCTTCCGCCCCACGACTTTTTTACCGGCCGGGCTTACCCGGCCGCGTGAGGTCTTCTATCAGCGCCTTCCTCTCGATCAAGGTCTGTGCGTCTACGCGCTCCTTCAACTGCGCGCGGTAAGTCCTTCTGAGCTTGAAAAGCTCGACGCGCTCGACGCCGGCGTTGGCCGCGTGCCTCTTGAGGTTGATGATGAGGGCGTGCGCGGTCAGCGGCTCCGTGTCGCGCTGCCCCTGCGCGTGCCCTACCCACAAAGGCCCCTTCGTCCTTCCGGCTCGTCCTGTGGCCGCCAGATAGATTCTCACGGCCTCGATGATCTCCGGCTCGACCACGATTTCCTCGCGCTCCGCGACCTCCTTCTTCCTGTAACGCGCCTCGACCAATCCGTAATACCGGACGTGCAGGACCTCGCCGACGAAATTAACGTCCGATATGTCGAGCCTGGTCAGCGCCTCCCTGCTCGTGTCAGTGACCATGAAGAGGAGGAGCATCGCATAGTCGCGCTTGTCCCTTAGCTCGCCCTCGGAAAGCCCGGCCTTCGACCGCATCTCGGCTAACAGGCTGCGCAGCTGCTCGACCGGCAGCGTCTCGTCCTTCGGCGGCCCCTGGTAAGTGTCGGGCTTCGGCGGTCGCGCGCTGGCGGCCGGGTTGAAGCGCCTGCCCCTCGAAGCGAAGAATGACGCGAGCACGCTGATCTGGTCGTAGACGGATTTGGGGGCGAGGCCGGAGGTCTCAAGCTGCTCGCGCCAGGCGAGCACGTCGGCGGCGTTGACCTGGGTGGGCGGCTTGTCGCAAAAGGAGAAGAATGATTCGACTACCGCGCGCTTCCGGTTTACGTGTCTCGCGCGGTCGGCGAGCTTCGGCCGGGTGCCCGCCTCTGCCCACTTCCCGATTTTTTCTAAGAGGCTTTGAGGCAGTTCGCGCATTAGCCCTCAAAGCTAATGCGCCGGCGATAATCAGTCAAGCGGCAACGTCCCGCGCCTTCCGCGCGGCCTCGCGCTCGGCCTTGCCCTCGCAACGCATACAAAGGTTGAGGTGCTTATGCCCGTCCGTCTCGGTGTCGCCGACGCACTCGAAGCCTTCGGCGGACGTGGTGCCGCAGATGGGTAGGTAATCCGTCTCCCGCGCGTAGTGGATTTTATGAAGGGTGGCGGGGGCGACGGCCATCAACGCGAAGTGCTCTGTAATCATCGGCGTCGTGCCGGCGTCGTTAATGCGCCGGGGTAATCAATCAAGCGGCTCGTCGGGGACTTCTTCTATTCCGGTGAGGGCAAGGCAGAAATCCGCGTACAGCGCCTCGGTCGGCGTCATATCAACGGCGAAGTAGACCTTAAACCCTTCCGCGGCGAGTCCGGCCGCCGCTCCGGGCGTGAACTTCAAAAGCTCGACCGCCTCGCGGCGCAGCTGCTCCATCCACTCGGCGAATGACCGCCCCTGTTCGTCGCTCATGGCCGTGTCTCCCGTCAGTGCCAGCGGAACTCCTCGTCGTCCTGGTGTTCGGGCGGGGCGGGGGCGTGCGTGGCCGTCGCCGGCAGGCGCGGGACTTCCCCCGTCGAGTCGAGCCTTATACTCAGCCTGACGTTATCGAGCACGCTGGCGAGGTTATCCCTGCGCCACTCCCCTGCGCCGTCCGCGTCCTCGTAGTACATCCAGCCCTGATCGAAAAGATGCCGGTACGCCTCATCCTCTTCCCGCTCAAGGCCGAAGATTAGTAGCAGCTGGTAAAGATGCTCCGCGGCGACGACCTCGAAGCGTGCGCCGCGGAGGAAATCTAAGAGTCCTTGCACACGTATGTCGAGACGCCGGTAAGGTCTTAACCCGGCGCCCCGACGTGTGAAATTTACTCCGTTATCAGACACCTTCGCGCGTGCCGTGTGCCCTGATGAATTCCTGCCCCGCGCGCTGGCTCGCTGACGGCTCCCCCGCCGTCGCGCGGTCGGCGCGCAGGGCTTCCAGCACGTCCGCCTCGACGGTGGCGAACGGTTCCATCAACCCGGCCAGTTCCTCGACGGTCTGGATTTCGCCGACGCGCGACGCGCCGACCCAAAGGAGAATTGTTTCGACGTTGGACAGGCGCTCGTCGTCCGGGTCGGGCGTGCGCCCGGCTCCCAGGGCCTCGGCCACGCGGTCGCCCGCGGCGCTGGCGCGCTGCTCAAGCTCGGCGTCCGTCACCATCCCGAAAAAGGTGCTCATGCCCGTATCCCAGCCCACTACGCATTCATGGTTGGGGTTCTTGCCGGTGATTTTTCTTCTGCTCATCTGCGTGACTCCTGAATGATTGCGCTCGAATCGTTTTAGGCGTGCGCCTGGCGCACGGTGATTTCGCCGGCCTGCTCCCACTCGCGCACGTTCTTGATGATGAAAGCCTCGGTCGAGAGGACGTAATGCCGCGTGAAGGCGAGCGTGAACTGATACGCGGCCTGCGATTGCAGCAACTCGCGCGCGGTGAAGTAGACGTGTCGGAAGAATGCGCGAAGCTCGGCGTCCGGCTCGTCCACGACCTCGGACACGTCGCTTTCAATCGTCCTGTCGAGTTCGTCGCGCTCGCCCTCTTCGACGTTAAGGATGCTGTTCGGCATGGTGAGGCTCCTTCTAGTCGTCCAGTCGCTCGAAGTCGAGGAATGAGCCGGTGAACCTTTCGACGGTCTTTCCGTCCTTGAGGGCGTGCGGCTGCTCGCGGTAGTGCGCCCGCACCTTCATGGGGAAGTGTGCGCGCTTCCTGGCGAAGAGAAGGAAGATGGGGTTTACCTCGTCATTAAGGGGGTTGCTCATGTAGATCATCACCCAGCCGCAATCCTCGCCGCGCGCGTTCTCTAGGAATAGGCGGGTGTCGCCGACGAGATTGGAGCTAATGCCCTTGATGGTGAAAACCTCGCCGTCCATCTTCTTCGCGCGTTGTACGGCCTGCGTCCTGCCGTTGTGCTCCCAAATGGCGAGCGCGCCGTAGACCGCGCCGTAGAGCGCGCCGACGACGGAGACGGCGAAGACGGCGCAGACGATTCCTTCGCGGCGCTCGCTGATGTACGCGCCGAGCGCCTGGCGCAGCGTGCGGCGCTTCCTGCTGGCGGGGGCGGCGTCGGCCGCGCCGGGGAATTCAATGGCGAGTTCGTCTTGCATGTGCGGGTTAGGCCCCTCTCGCGGGAAGTTCAAGGCGGGACAATAATACTCCCTTTGGAGTATAAATGTCAAGATATTAGTTACAGGTAGTTGCGCGCGGTGAAGGATATGCGCCCCCCGGTCTTGAGTTGTACGGAGTTCTCCGGCGAGGTCTTTAGGATGCGGTCAACGGTGTGGTAGAGCATACGCGCCGGGCCGTCCATCACAACCACGTCGCCGCCGTCGAGGGGGATTTCTTCAACGGGGTCGTTGTAGTCGAGGCCGCCCAGCCCGAAAACGCAGCTGGCGCCCAAACTGAGCGTGACAATCGGTGCCTCCTGGTTGCGCTCGGTCTTGTCCTGGTGGAGTCCTAACCTGCCCGGCTTCTCGTCGTCCTCCTTGTAGAAGTTGACTAGAACCGTGTCCGGCTCGAAGCGTTTGACGCCGGCGAGTCCCGCCGCCTCCTTCATCAACGCCCGCACCTCGGGCGGGATCTTCGGCCACGGCCTGCCGGTTACGGGGTGAGTCCTGACGTAACGCGCGCCTTCGGTGTCTGAGTGCCAGCCCCACTCGCCCCAGCTGGTGATCTGCAACCTGAAATCCGCGCCCCAGCGGTTGCGCGGGGTGTAAAGCGGGGCCTCCTTCACGAGCGCCCGCGCCAGCCTTATCATGCGCTCCTGCCGGTCCCGGTCGAGCAGCTGCTTGAAGAGTGCGAACCCGGCCGGGTGCATCTCGATCAAAC
>DASWNR010000239.1:0-2774 GCA_036399155.1 Pyrinomonadaceae bacterium | reverse complement strand
ATGCAGGCCGTCAGGCGCGACCTCTAAGGCAACGTCCGCATGGCCGAGCGTCTGCGCGCCTTCAAGCTCAAGAACGCGGACGAGCCGGACTTCGCCTTCGAAGCCTGACGCCGAAAGAGACACAACCGAGATGGTCACAGTCGAAACACTCTACGCACCCGTCTCCGAGCTGGCCGCGCTGATACGCGCGCGCAAACTCTCGCCCGTCGAGCTGACCGAGGCTTACCTCCGAAGGCTTGAGACCGTGGGCAAGCGCCTCAACGCGGTCGCCTACGTCATGCGCGAGACGGCGATGAGGGAGGCGCGCGCGGCCGAGGACGAGATAAGGCGCGGGCGCTACCGCGGGCCGCTCCACGGCATCCCCTACGGCGTCAAAGACCTCTGCGCCACGCGCGAGGCGCCGACGACGTGGGGGGCGACGCCCTACAAAGATCAGCGGTTCGACTACGACGCGACAGTCGTCAGGCGTCTGCGCGAGGCGGGCGCGGTGCTCGTCGCCAAGCTCGCGATGATAGAGCTGGCCGGCGGCATGGGCTACAACCAGGCCGACGCCTCCTGGACGGGCGCGTGCAGGACGCCTTGGAACACCGACTTCTGGTCGGGCGGCTCTTCGTCGGGGCCGGGCGCGGCGACCGCCGCGGGTTGCGTCGCGTTCTCCATCGGCTCCGAGACTTCGGGCTCCATCATCACGCCGGCGGCCTTCTGCGGCGTCTCGGGTCTGAGGCCGACTTACGGCGCGGTCTCGCGCCACGGCGCGATGGCACTCTCGTGGACGCTCGACAAGCTCGGGCCCATGTGCCGCTCGGCCTTAGACGCCGGGCTCGTGCTCGCCGCGATGTCCGGGCGCGACCCGCTCGACCCGACCTCGCGCGACTCCGACCGGCTCCCGCGCTACTCGAAGGAAGGGCGGCCGCTCAACCCGCGCCGCGAGCGCCGGCTGCTGCGCGTCGGCGTGATGAAGGACTCGTACGAGAAGGCACAGCCCGAGGTCAACAAGAACTTCCTCGCCTCGCTCGAAGTGCTCCGGCGCTTCGCGGCCGTCGAGATGGACGTGAAGCTGCCGGACTTCCCCTACGGCCCCGCGGTCGGCACCATCGTGGACGCCGAGGGCGCGAGCGCCTTCCGCGACCTCATCGAGTCGGGGCGCGTCGGGGAGCTTGCCTCGCCCGAGGGGCGCGTGGGCGGCTACGCCGCGTCGCTCGTCACGGCCGTCGACTACCTGCACGCGATGCGTATGCGCGCCCCGATGCGACGCGCGTGGGCCGAGATGTTCAAGAAGGTGGACGTGCTCGCCGCGCCCTCGCGCTCCACCGTCTCGTACCCCGTCGATAAGACCTTCGACAAGGCTTACCCCGGCATCGGCGCCGCCTCGCCCATCGGCGCGAGCAACCTCGTCGGCGTGCCCGCCGTCTCCGTCCCGAACGGTTTCGGACATAACGGACTACCGACCGGCCTCCAACTTGTCGGCCCCGCGTGGGCCGAAAGGGAGCTGCTTGAGCTGGCCGTCGCATACCAGTCCGCGACCGACTGGCACAGCCGCAAACCGCCCGAGACTTAAACGAGACAGAAACTTCACCCGTCAAAAATTTTCATCGGGCAACTCAAAATCGCTCATCCGAAATCGCCGACGGCCTATCCAATCTTTCGGATAGGCCGTCGGCGATTTCGGCAAATGTCGGACTCTTCCTGCGCCGCGCCGCCGCGCCGTCAAGGCTTTCGCGACACCCGCATACGTATTAATAGACTTTCACACCGCCCACCTTTGTGGCACCGACTTTGCTTATCAGTAGGTGCCATTTGATAAGGAACTCTGATGCGAGTTTCTTTTGAAACATCGAACGGACGCGCGTCGTAAAGCGCCCTTCGCGGGTGTGACACTTGAATCAGTGACACACCCGCGGCGGCACACGACCGACGTTTCGCGGATACTCCCCGAAGACCTCACGCGGCACATTTCGCCAGTGGGTTTGAGTTCGGAAACGGACGGACGCGCGTCAACGCGCCCGCGCGGGCGGCCGAAATTTTTCGGTGCAACCCGCGCGCGGCGTTCGGACATCAAGTGATGTCGCGCAAAACTTCAATACGTTTGCAGAAGGAGATTTCAAGACCATGCGTAAGCTTTTCATGGCGGCGCTTCTCATCGCAGCCACCGCGCCGTTCACGTTCGCGCAGACCGACGACTACAACAAGGTCGACGTCGGCGTGCTCTACTCGCACAACCGCATCGACACCGGGTTCGATGACCCGAGCCAGAACTTCATCGAGCAGCGCGAGGGCTTCCACGGCATCGAGGCTTTCGTCAAGGGCAACGTCAGCCGCTACGTCGGACTCAAGGGTTCGTACTCGTACCACCGCAAGTCGTTCGACATCAGCGGCGGCACGCCGGCCACGACCTTCGACGTCGACGTCAACAACCACCAGTTCCTCGGCGGCGTCGAGTTCAAGGACAACGCCAAGGAGACGAAGGTGAAGCCCTTCGCCCACGTCCTCGCGGGCGTCGGCCACGCGCGCGCCGAGATTGAGAGCATCACCAACTTCACCGAGAGCGACACCGGCTTCGCGGGGGTCGTCGGCGGCGGCGTCGACTTCAGGCTCAGCGACCGCGTCGACCTGCGCGCCATCCAGCTGGACTACAACCCGACGCGCTCGAACGGCCAGACCACCCACAACATCCGCATCGGCATCGGCTTCATCTTCCGCTAAGAAGACGGGCCGCCCACGCGGACTTAAAAACGAAGGCGGCGCACGCACCCGCGCGGGTGCGTGCGCCGCCT
>DASWNR010000238.1:0-6019 GCA_036399155.1 Pyrinomonadaceae bacterium | reverse complement strand
GGTCAGTAGTCAGTGGTCAGTTGTCCGTTGTGCGTGGTTGACCAGATGAGCGTCCGCATAATTGCTCAAGCCGGAGCGCCACAAAACAACTGACCACTGACTACTGACCGCTGGCAACTGACCACGGACGGTACCGTCATTTCCCCGTGAGCAGCGGGTAAGGGTTGAGGTTCACGCCGTCCCAGTAGCGTTTGGGGTCTTCGGTGATCCAGACGGCGAAGTGGAGGTGGTAGTTGCCGGGCGTGGCGTTGCCGGTGTCGCCGACGTACCCGACCGTCTCGCCGCGGCGCGCGAAGTGCCCCTCGGCGAGCCCTTCGGCGTAGCGTTCGAGGTGCGCGTAGTAGAGGACGTAGTGCTCGTCGGCCGAGGCGAGCTGGTAGAAGGTGATGCCGCCCTTGACGCTCTCGAAGAGCTTGACGACGCGGCCGTCCGTGGCGGCCACGACGGGCGTGCCGCGCGGCGCGATGATGTCGATGGCGTCGTGGACGCGCCCCTCGCTGCGCGAGTTCTTGAAGGTGTCCTGCAACTGCTCGGGCGTGACGCCCTGAACGGGAATCAACAGACGCATCGACGCGAGCGCCGACGACGGGTCGCCCGAAGGCGCCTGCGACGACGGCGGGCCGGGCGTGGGCGTCGTTTCAGGCGTCGGAGTCGGAGTCGCGGTCGGCGTGGCCGTCTGAGCGGGTGACGCGGCCGGCGTCGGCAGGCGCTCGGCGTCCTGCGAGGGCGGCGCGAGCGGCGTCACCGGCTGCGACCAGAAGCGGTAGCTCAGGAACCAGACGAGCGAGCCGACCGCTGCGAAGAGCAGCGCCGCGATCAGGAGCACGCGCGTGCGCGGGCCGATTGCCATCGTGTGCCTCTCCGTGACTGTACGGGATTGTACTCTCGACCGCAGCTTATTGAAGACCGCCCCCCGCGCGCAAGCGCCGCCGCGCTCGGGGTGGCGCGCCGGCGCGGTTTTCTGCTATTACATTTTCTGCTATTACTCAGCTATTACAGTTTCCGCCGACGCAGTCCGTCAACCCGAACCGCCGACGAACGCCGCCGCGCGACCCTTCGCGGGAGCGCCGCCGCCGCCGTCGCGCGAGCAACGCGAGGAGGATGAAGCCGATGTCAGACATTTTCGACGAACGCCGCAGAGGGTTAGAAGAGGAATATTTCCGGCGCAAGGACAAGGAGTCGCTCGACCGCCTGCGCGAGGCCATCAAGGAGGAGGCGCAGACGCGCGGCGCCGAGCCCGCCACGATGGCCTGCCCGCGCTGCGCGGGCAAGCTCCACGCCGAGACCTACGACGAGGTCAACATCGACCGCTGCGACACCTGCGGCGGCATCTGGCTCGACGCGGGCGAACTCGAACAGATCGTCGGCGAAGAGAGCGACTCCGGCCGCTGGTTTCACGCCCTCTGGCCGGGCAGGACTAAAGAGAAGTGATGAGTGATGAGTGATGAGTGATAAGAAAGAACGAGAGCACGCTTATCGCTTACCACCTCTCGTCACTCATCACTCATCACTCCCTGGAGGTTTCTGATGCGGAGAGCCTTCGCACTGCTTTGCTGTGTGGCGCTGGTCGCGGGCGGCGCGGCGGCGCGGCAGAAGGCGACGCCCGCGCCCGAGGACGTGCCCACGCCCGTCGCGGGCGACCTGGGGCTCGCGGGCGCGGCCTGCCCGGACATCGCGCGGTTCCTTAACGCGCGCGCGGCCGTCGCGCCGTCGCTCTCGCCCGACGGACGCTTCGTCGCCTTCCGCACCTCGACGACGGGGACGCCGCAGCTCTGGGTCGCGGAGACGAAGGCGGCCGCGGCCCCGCACCAGATAACCTTCGGCGAGAGCGTGACCTTTCACGAGTGGTCGCCGGCCGGCGACTGGATAGCCTACGGCGTCGACCGCTCGGGCAACGAGCGCGAGGGCTTCTACCTCGTCTCGCCCGACGGCACGCGCGAAGTCCAACTGCTCGCGCCCTCCGAAGCCTTCCGCGCGTGGGGCGGCTTCTCGCGCGACGGCCGCCTCGCGGCCTTCGCCGCCACAGAGCCCGGCGGCGACGACTTCCACATCTACACGCTCAACCTCAAGGCGGAGGAGCTGAGGCCGCTGCGCGTCTACGCGGGGCAGGGCGGGACTTACGTCGCGTCGTGGCGGCCCGACGGCTCTGGCTTGCTGCTCTCGAAGACGCGCGGCGAAGACTCGAACGACGTGCTCTACCTCGACCTGACGAGCGGTGAGGCGCGTCCGCTCTTCCAGCCGAAGGAGGCCGCGAGTTACGGCTCGTTCGCGTGGACGCCCGACGGGCGCGGCTTCTACATGGCGACCGACGAGGGGCGCGACTTCGCCGGCATCGCCTTCTACGACTTCGCCGCGCGCAAGCTGACGTGGGTCGAGACGCCCGCGCGCGACGTGGAACTCGTCGCGCTCTCCGCGGACGGGCGCTGGCTCGTCTGGGCCGAGAACGTCGGGGGCTTCTCCGAGCTTTCCGCGCGCGACCTGAGGGCGAAGCGCACCACGACGCTCGCGCCCTCGGTCACGCGCGGCGAGGGCGCGCGCACGTCCACGCAGGCGGTGCGCGGCGTGGTCGGCGCGCTCGAATGGGCGGCGCGCGCCGACGTGCTCGCCTTGCAGATAAGCGCGCCCGGCGTGCCCGGCGACATCTGGGTCTTCGAGCCGTCGAAGGCGTCGATGGCCCCGACCACCATGTCGCGTCGCGCCGCGACGCCGGGCGGCCCGCGGATGCTCAACGCCGGCGAGCCCGTCATGCTCGGCGGCGTGTCGCGCGTCACCGAGTCCACGCTCGCCGGGCTCGACCCCGACAGGTTCGTCGAGCCCGAGGCCGTCTCGTTCAAGAGCCACGACGGCGAGACGATTCACGGGCTGCTCTACCTGCCGCGCGGCGCGTCCGCCGAGGCGCGCGCGCCCGTCGTCTTAAACGTCCACGGCGGCCCGACGGGGCAGGCGCGGCCGTCGTTCGGCTCTGTGACGCAGTACCTCGTCGCGCGCGGCTACAGCGTGCTCGACCTCAACTTCCGCGGCTCGACCGGGTACGGCAAGCGTTACGCGCGGCTCGACAACGGCCGCCTGCGCCCGAACGCGGTCAAGGACATGGGCGCGGCCGTCGAGTGGCTGGCGAAGTCGGGCAAGCCCGTCAACGCCTCGAAGGTCGCGGTGATGGGCGGCTCATACGGCGGCTACATGACCTACGCGGCGCTCGCGCTGCTCCCGGAGAAGTTCGCGGCCGGCGTCAGCTTCGTCGGCGTCTCGAACTGGGTGACGGCGCTCGAAGGCGCGTCGCCCGCGCTCAAGGCTTCGGACAAAATCGAGTACGGCAACATCGACGACGCGGCCGACAGAGAGTTCTTCAAACAGCTAAGCCCCATCACGCACGTCGCCGCCGTGAAGGCGCCGCTGCTCGTCTCGCACGGCGCGAACGACCCGCGCGACCCCGTCAACGAGTCCGACCAGTTCGTCCGCGCCATACGCGAGCGCGGAGGCGAGGTCGAGTACCTGCGCTGGCCCGACGAGGGGCACAGCATCCGAAAACTCTCGAACCGCGTCACCGCCTACCGGCGCGTCGCGGGCTTCCTCGAACGCACGCTCGGGCGCGGCGTCGCCGCCTGCGGGGGCCGATGAGCGGGGCGAAGCTGACGGCGCTCGTCACGGGCGCCTCGGGCGGCATCGGCGAGGAGCTGGCGCGCCTGTTCGCGTCCGACGGGCACTCGCTCGTCCTCGTCGCGCGCAGCCGCGACAAGCTCGAACGCCTCGCCGCCGAGTTGGGGGAGAGGCACCACGTCCCCGCGCGCGTCGTGGCCTCAGACCTCTCACACCCCGAGTCGCCGCGCGAGATTTTTGAAGAGCTTGAGGGCGCGGGCGTCTCGATCGACGCGCTCGTCAACAACGCCGGCTTCGGCAGCTACGGGCTGTTCGCCGAGACGGAGCTGCGCCACGAGCTTGAGCTGCTGCAAGTCAACGTCGTCGCGCTCACGCACCTGACCAAACTGTTCCTGCCCGGCATGCTCGCGCGCGGGCGCGGCTACGTGATGAACGTCGCCTCGACGGCCGCGTTCCAGCCGGGGCCGCTGATGGCGGTCTACTACGCGTCGAAGGCGTACGTGCTCTCGCTCTCCGAGGCGCTCTCGAACGAGTGCGAAGGGACGGGCGTGCGCGTCTCGGCGCTCTGCCCCGGCCCCACGGAGACGGGCTTCGTCGCGGCGGCCGGGATGGGCCACTCCAAGCTCTTCGACCGCGCGGTGATGGACGCGCGCACGGTCGCGGAGGCCGGCTACCGCGGCCTGCTCGCGGGCAGGCCCGTCGTCATCCCGGGGACGCGCAACAACCTACTCGCGCGCAGCATCGGCTTCTTCCCGCGCGGGCTGGTGACAAGGGTCGTGCGCGGCATACAGGAGAAGCGGAGCCGCTAAGAGGATGGAACTCCCTTCGGCCGTCGAAAACTTCGCCGCGACGGCGACGCCGCCCGGCCCCGAAGGCAACCCCTTCTTCGGCCGGCTGGTCGGCGCGAGCCGGCGCGACCCGCTCGGCTTCATGCTCGGGCTCGCGCGCGAGCACGGCGACCTCTGCACGTTCCGCGTCGGCCGCGAGCGCGTCTACTTCGTCAACAGCCCCGAAGGCGTGCGCGACGTTCTCACAAACCACTACGGCAACTTTCTCAAGGGCGGCGGCAAAGGCAGGGCGCGGCGCTTTCTCGGCGAAGGGCTTCTGCTGAGCGAGGGCGAGCTGCACAGCCGCCAGCGCCGGCTCGCGCAGCCGGCCTTCCACCGCCAGCGCATCGCCGCTTACGCCGAAGAGATGGGCGCGGCCTCCGCGGGGTCGTAGCGCGCGAGCGCCTCCGAGACGCCGCGCCCGAACTCCTCGGGCGTCAGCTCCGCCGTCATCGCGCGCAGGCCGAAGTTGTCGAGCCGCAGCCGCTCTAAGTCCGCGAGCGTCACGGCCGGCCCCAGCCGCCGCCACCAGTAGACGACGACCCGCGGGCCGACCGCCAGGGCTTCGAGCGCGGTGCGCCCCTTGGCGAAGACAACGTCGTAGTCCGCCAACAGAACCTCCGGCCTCTCGCACGGGCGGCCGACGCCGAGGCCGTAAACGTCGAGCGCGACGCCCGCCCGCGCACACGCCGCCCGCGCCGCTTCGAGGTGCGCGTTCTCCTTCGTCTGGTTGCAGAGCACGAGCGCGCGCCGAGGGCGCGGGGGCAGCGGCGCCCGCGGGCGGAACTTTTCGAGGTCTACGAACTGCAAGAGCACGCTCACGCGCCCCTCGGGGACGCCGTGCTCGTAGACGAGCTTGTCGCGGCACGCCGAGTCCACCGCCACGTAGCGCAGCACTCGCGGGAAGCGCGGCGGCGCGTCCTTCGCGAAGTACCAGTCGTGGCAGACGTAGACGGCCGGCGCGTTGGGGAAGCGCAGCAGCGCCGTCGCTGTCTCGTCGGCGTGCTGGCCGTGTATGATGTCGGGCGGCGACGAGAGGCCGTCGAGGTCGTCCACTACGGGGACGGTCTCCCTGCGAATCCGTTCGGCGAGCGGGCCGGGACGCGGGCTGTAAAGGACGGGCGCGTGCCCGAGCGCGAGGAGCCCGCGCGCCAGATCGAACGCGTACATCTCCGTCCCCGTGCGCTCGCGCAAAGCGTAGTTGGTGATCAGGACTCTGAGACTCTTCATCGCGACTTTAGCGCCGACGCGCGCGGCGACTATTCTTAATTACAAGCGTTCTGAAATGAAAAGGCGGGCGGGCCGCCGGGGTTCTTATGGCACAACCGAGAGTCGTTCGCGCGCCGCGCGGCGCGCAGCTTAACTGTAAAGGGTGGCATCAGGAGGCCGCGCTGCGGTGCCTGATGAACAACCTCGACCCGGACGTGGCCGAGCGCCCCGACGAGCTGATCGTCTACGGCGGGCGCGGCAAGGCCGCGCGCAACTGGGCCTCGTTCGACGCCATCGTGCGCGAGCTGACCGCGTTGGAGAACGACGAGACGCTGCTCGTCCAGTCGGGCAAGCCCGTCGCGGTCTTCCGCACGCACGAATACGCG
>DASWNR010000237.1:0-11597 GCA_036399155.1 Pyrinomonadaceae bacterium | reverse complement strand
GTCATTTTCGGCTCGGCCTTCGCGCTCATCCTCGCGCTCGCCGCCGTCGGCTTCGTCGGCCGCCAGCTCCAGCCCGCCGTCCGCGACATCAACTTCACGCAGCTACGCGACCTGTCCGCGACCGGCGCGGCGCGCTCCGTCAACGTCTCGGGCGAGGTCGTCACGGTGACGCAGGCGGACGGCTCGCTCGTCCGCGGCGTCGTGACCAACCCCGTCGCGCAGCACGAGGTGGTGGCGGCCTTCGAGAAGGGGCGCGTCCCCGTCGAGTACGAGACGATGCAGCCCGGGCTGCTCGTCACCGTCCTGAACTACCTGCTGCCGGCGGCGGCGCTGCTCATCTTCGCGCTCATCGGCTGGCGCGTCTACGCGAGCATGGGCGGGCAGAACGAGCCGGTCGCCAACGAGGCGAGCCCCGCGCAGCCCGTCTCCTTCGCGGACGTGGCCGGCGTGGACGAGGCGCGCGCCGAGCTTTCGGAGACGATTGAGTTTTTGCGCAACCCGGAAAAGTTCGGCCGCCTCGGCGGGCGCTCGCCGCGCGGCATACTGCTCTCCGGCCCCCCGGGCACGGGCAAGACGCTGCTCGCGCGCGCCGCCGCCTCCGAGGCCGGCGTGCCTTTCCTCTCGGTCTCCGGTTCGAGCTTCCAGGAGAAGTTCGCGGGCCTCGGCGCGGCGCGCGTCCGCCGCCTGTTCGCGCGCGCGCGCAAGCTCGCGCCCTGCGTCATCTTCATCGACGAGATTGACGCCCTCGGGCGCAAGCGCGGGCGCGGCGGCGACTCGGCCTCGGCCGACCAGGACCAGACGCTCAACCAGCTCCTCGTCGAGATGGACGGGTTCGAGCAGTTGAGCGGCGTCGTCGTCATCGCCTCGACCAACCGCCCCGACATCCTCGACTCGGCGCTCACGCGCCCCGGCCGGTTCGACCGAGAGATAACCGTCAACCTCGCCGACATGCGCGGGCGCGAGCAGATACTCCGCGTCCACGCGCGCAAGCTCACGCTCGAAGACGGGCTCGACCTGACCTGGATCGCGCGCGGCACGCCGGGCTTCTCCGGCGCGGACCTCGCCAACCTCCTGAACGAGGCCGCCATCGCCGCGACGCGCGACGGCTCGGAGGCCGTCGGCCGCCCGCACGTCGAGTACGCGCGCGACAAGATTCTGATGGGCGTCGAGCGCCAGGGCTTCAGGATGGACGAGGAGGAGCGCTACACGACGGCCGTCCACGAGGCCGGCCACGTCGCCGTCGGGCTCGCGGTCAAGCACGGCGACCCGATTCACAAGGTCTCCATCCTGCCGCGCGGCCGCGCGCTCGGCGTCACGCAGGCGCTCCCCGAGCGCGACCGCCTGATGAGGACGCGCGAATACCTCGAAGACCAGATCGCGATGCTCCTCGGCGGGCGCGCGGCCGAGGTTCTGCTGCTCGACACGATGACGGCCGGCGCGTCGAACGACATCGAGCGCGCCGTCGAGATCGCGCGCCGTATGGTCGCGGAGTTCGGCATGAGTCCGCTCGGCCCCATCCACCTCGGCAAGCCCGAAGACCCGCACAGCCAGACGCTCCTCGACCGCATCGAGCACGCCACGAGCGACATCGTCAACGCGCAGATGAAGCGCGCCTGCGAGGTCGTTGACGCGCGCCGCCCCGAGATCGCGCACCTCGTCGCCGGACTCATGGAGCGCGACACGCTCGACGCCGACGAGATTCGCGAGAGCTTCGGCATCGCCGGCGAGGCCGTCGCCGCCTGAAGCGCGGCGGACAGTAGACGGTAGACAGTAGAAAACAGAGGCGGTGCGTTCCGTTAAAAGCCGGGCGCGCCGCCTCTCAGTTTACTGACTACCGTCTACTGTCTACTTGATTGTTCCACCGCTTCTCCTGTAACTTTGCCGCGTAGCGTTAGAGACGGGAACTGCCCTTCCCGAAATCCTTTTTTCTCCCGAGCCTTTCACAGGAAATGCCTTACCCGAGCGTGGAGCGCATCGAGTTGCCACTCCTACAGGAGCTGGCCGCCACGGGCGGCGCGGAGCACGTGCGCTTCCTCTACGACCGGCTCGTCGCGTACTTCCCGCAGCTCGGCCGCGACGACGTGCTCGCCGCCGGCGACGGCCACCGGCGACAGTGGCGGCGACTCGTCCAGGCGGCCGCGCGGGGCCTCGACGAGCGGCGCGAGATAGAGCGCGACCGCGGGCGCTGGCGTCTGACCGACCGCGGCCGCAGGCGCGTCGCCGACGAGGAGATTCAGTTCACCTTCGACGCGCCGCAGGGCGTGGAGGCGGCCGCCGCCGAAGGGCTCTCGCACGTCGAGGTGCAGTTGATGCTGGTCGAGGTGGCGCGCGTCCTGGGCTACTACGCCGAGGCCGAGTTCGACTACTACGACGTAATCTGGCGCGAGGCCGAGGACAGCCCGCGCATCAGCCACGTCTTCGAGGTGCAGCGCAAGGGGAACGTGGACGCCGCGCTCGCCAAGTTGAAGCGCGCCCACGACGCGCAGCGCTCGCGCCCCTTCCTCGTCGTCGACAGCGAGCGCGACACTAACCGCGCCGAGCGGCAGTTGAGCCTCGCGCGCACAGGCCCCTTCCACGAGATCGGCCGCGTCACGACCATCCTCAGCTTCGAGCAGCTCAGCCGCCTCCACCGCTCGCTCACCTCGGTCGGAGACATCCTCGCCGCACTCTTCGAGCGATGACGCCGTCCACCCCACTCCGCAAGCAGTACCTCGACATCAAGCGCCGCCACGCCGACGCCATCCTCCTCTTCCGCATCGGCGACTTCTACGAGGCGTTCGACGACGACGCGCGCCTGCTCGCGCGCGAGCTGGACATCGTGCTCACGTCGAAGCTGATGGGGCGCGGGCAGCGCGTCCCGCTCGCGGGCGTGCCTCACCACAGCTTAGAGCGACACCTCGCCACGCTCATCTCGCGCGGCCACCGCGTCGCCATCTGCGAGCAGTTGACCGCCGCGCCCGTCCGCGGCGAGTCGGCGGGGCGCGGCCTCATCGAGCGCGACGTAGTGCGCGTCGTCACGCCGGGCACGGTGTTGGAGACGGGGCTGCTCCAGAGCAAGGTCAACAACTACCTCGCCGCGTTCGTGACCGACGGCCGCCGCGCCGGCCTGTCCTTCGCCGACGTGACCACCGGCGACTTCCAGGCGACCGAGCTTGAATCGAACGCCGCGCTGTCGGAGCTTCAGCGCATCGCGCCGTCAGAGCTTCTCATCCCCGCCGGCCTTGCCGCGCAAGATTCGGGCCTGCCGGGGTTCATCACGCGGCGGCCCGACGCGGCCTTCGAGCCCTCGCGCGCGCGCGGCGTCCTTCAAAAACATTTCAACGCGCGCACGCTCGCGCCCTTCGGACTCGCGCGCACGCCGCTCGCCGCCTCGGCCGCCGCCGCCATCATCTCCTACCTCGCCGAGACGCAGGCCGGCGTCGCCGAACAGCTCACGCGTCTGACGAGCTACAACCCCGAGTCCTACATGGTGATCGACGGGCAGGCCGCGCGCAGCCTCGAAATCTTTGAGAGCGGCGGCGACGCGCCGTCGCTCCTCGCCACGCTCGACGAGACGCGCACGGCGATGGGCGGGCGGATGCTGCGCCGCTGGCTGCGTCAGCCGCTCCTCGACCTCGCAGAGATAGCGCGCCGTCAGGAGCACGTCGCATGGTTCGCCGCGCGCGAACGCGACCGCGCCGAGCTTTCGGCCGCGTTGGAGAACGTCCACGACCTCGAACGACTCGCCGGCCGGGCGCGCGCCGGGCTGGCGACGCCGTCGGAACTCCTCGCCCTGAAACAGAGTCTCGAAGCCGTCCCGCGCGTCCGCGCCGTGCTACAGCGAGACGCGGCCCGCTTCGGCGCGGCGCTCGGCTCGCTCCCGACGTGCGAGGGGCTGCTCGAACGCATACGCGCGGCCGTCAACGACGACCTGCCGCGCAGGGGCGAGCACGCGGGCGTGATCCGCGAGGGCTACTCCGAGGAGCTCGACAGCTTGCGCGCCCTGCTCAAGAACGGCAAGACCTTCCTCGCCGAGATGGAGCAGCGCGAGCGCGCGCGCACGGGGATAAAGAGCCTGCGCGTCGGCTACAACAAGGTCTTCGGCTACTTCATCGAGGTCACGAAGCCCAACCTCCACCTCGTCCCCGCCGCCTACACGCGCAAGCAGACGCTCGCCGCCTCGGAGCGCTTCGTCACGCTTGAGCTGAAGGAGCACGAGTCGCTCGTCCTGAACGCGCAGGAGCGCATCGGCGAGCTTGAGGTGAGCCTCTTCCGCCACGTCTGCGCCGAGGTGGGAAAGGCGCGTGAGGAGATTCTGTCGGCGGCCGCGACGCTCGCGCACGTGGACGCGGTCGCGTCGCTGGCGCAGTCGGCGGCGCGCTGGAACTACGTCCGCCCCTCGGTCGTGGACGAGCCGGTGCTGAGCATACGGGCCGGCCGCCACCCCGTGCTCGAACGACTCGTCGAGGAAGGGAAGTTCGTCCCCAACGACCTCGAACTCGGCGGCGCGGGCGCGCCGGAGATCGCGCTCATCACGGGGCCGAACATGTCGGGCAAGTCCACCTACCTGAGGCAGGCGGCGCTCGCCGTCATCATGGCGCAGGCGGGGAGCTTCGTCCCGGCGGCGGAGGCCGTGGTCGGGCTGACCGACCGCGTCTACACGCGCATCGGACTCTACGACCGCATCGGCAGCGGCGAGTCGACCTTCATGACCGAGATGACGGAGACGGCGCACATCCTCCACCACGCGACGCCGCGCTCGCTCGTGCTTTTGGACGAACTCGGGCGGGGCACCTCGACGTACGACGGGCTGGCGGTGGCGCGCGCCGTCCTCGAATACATGCACAACCACCCGCGCCTGCGCTCGAAGACGCTCTTCGCCACGCACTACCACGAGCTGACCGGGCTGGCCGAGACGCTGCCGCGGCTGCGCAACCTCCACGTCGAGATAGCCGAGCGCGGCGGCGAACTCGCCTTCCTCTACCGCGTCGTGCCCGGCGTCGCCGAGGGGAGCTACGGCGTCTACGCGGCGAAGCTGGCCGGGCTGCCCGCGCCCGTCGTCCGCCGCGCCGAAGAACTCCTGCGCGAGTACGAGTCGGGGGGCGCTGAGGATGAGAGTGTCGCCTCAGAAGCGTCAGAGCACTTCGACGCCTCGGCCTGGGGTCGCGGCGCGCGCATCGTCGAAGAACTGCTGGCCTGCGACCTCGACTCGCTCTCGCCCGTCGAAGCCCTCATGAAACTCTTCGAGCTGCGCCGCGCCGCCGAGGGCGAAAAAGAGAAGGGGATGAAGGCGCTCAAGACTGCTTAAGGGTGATAGGTGATGGGTGATAAGTGATAAGTGAAGAGGGCGGGCCTTGTATTCACTTATCACTTATCACCCATCACCTATCACCCTTTAGACGGGTCTGTGTGTATCTGGACGCGCGAGCGCGGGATGTCGGCCTCGATGGCGCGCAGCACGCGGACGGAGAGGTCGTGCGCCTGCTGTAGGCTCTGGTCGGCTTCGACTTCGAGGTGGAGGTCTATGAACTTGTGCGAGCCGGAGCGGCGCGTGCGGAGGTCGTGGAAGCCGACGACGCCCTCGGCGCGGAAGCGCTCGACGACCGTGGCGACCTTCGCGTCTATCGCGCGCGGGAGCCGCCTGTCCATCAAAACGTTGACCGATTCGCGCGCCACGTCCACCGCAGACTTGAGGATGAAGCCCGAGATGAGTATCGAGATGAGCGGGTCGGCCGGCGTCCAGCCCGTGACCGCCACGGCGAGCAGCGCGACGAGCGCCGCGCCGTTGGTGTAAACGTCTGTCGCGTAGTGGACGGCGTCGGCCGCGAGCGCCGGCGAGTCCGTCCTGCGCGCGACGTTTTTAAGTCGCCTGACGAGCGCGAAGCTGACGGCCATCGCCACGGCCATCGTGCCGACCCCGAGCCACTCCTGCGCCGTCGGGCGCGGCGTGACGAGGCGGCGGACGGCCTCGAACATCAGGAAGCAGCCCGACGCGCCGATGACGAAGGACTGGAAGAGGCCGGCGAGCGACTCGGCCTTGCCGTGGCCGTAGCGGTGGTCTTCGTCGGGGGGCCTCGCGGCGGCGCGCAGCGCGAAGTAGTTGATGGCCGACGCGAAGATGTCCATCGCGGAGTCGAGCAGAGAGGCCCACACGCTGATCGAGCCGGTCAGGTAGCCGGTCGCCGTCTTGAGCGTGATGAGTAAGGCGGCGGCGGCGATGGAGAGACGCGCGGCCGAGCCCTTGAGCGCCTCCTCACCCCTGTGCCTCTCGTCGTCGTCGCCCGCCGCCCCGCGCGACGCCGCCGCCGCCTCTGCCCCCGTGCTCTGCATAGTTAATCTCTCGCCGGATTTTAGCAAATCAGTGTCCGGGCGCGTCAGGGTGCTCGGACACCTCGCGGGCGGGGCTGCCGCGCCGCCCGATGGTGACCACGCCCACGCCCGCGAAGATGAGCGCCGTCGCCACAGCGTGGCGCAGCCCCAACTGCTCGTCCGCGCCGAGGAAGAGCGGCGCGAGCGCGAAGGCGAAGAGCGGCTGGAGGTAGATGTAGACGGCGACCGTGCTCGGCTCGACGCGCTCAAGCGCCCACGCGTTGAGGTAGTAGGCGCCGACGGTCTGCACCAGCACCGTGTAGAGGAGCACGGGCCAGACGGCGAGGCCCACTTCGCCGACGCCGGACTGCGCGAGGTGGTAGCCGCCGAAGGGGACGGCCGCGACGCTCCCGACGGCGAAGAGCCACGTTATCGCCGTCAGCGCGCCGTAGCGCCGGAAAACGTCCTGCGAGACGGCGAGGTACGCGCCGTAGCAGAAGGTGTTGGCGACGAGGAGGACGTTGCCGAGCATCGTCTCGCCCGCGAGGCTCGCGCGCAGGGGGTCTATCAGGTAGACGACCCCGGCGGCGGCGGCGAGCGTCCCGACGGCGGTGCGCGCCGTCAGACGCTCCCGGCCGAGGAGCGCGCTGACGAGGAGCGTGAAGACGGGTATCGAGGCGTTGAGGAGCGCCGCGTTGACGGCCGTCGAGAGCGAGAGCCCTTTGACGTAGAAGAACTGGTTGAGGACGACGCCGAGCAGGCTGTAGAGCACGAGCCGCGCGAAGTCGGCGCGCTCCGGCGTGACGAGGCGGCCGCGCGCGCGCAGGATGAGCAGGAAGGCCAGCGCCGCGCCGCCGACGCGGACCGAGACGAGCCCGGTGCTCGGGACGGCGCGGAGCGCGAACTTGCCCATGATGGGCCACGTCCCGAAGATGACCTGAACCGCGAAGAGCGCGACGTGCGGCGCGGCCCCGCTTGCCCCTTTAGACAAAGGCTTAGCTGTACTCGCCGCCCTTCGCGCCGGTGCCCTCGCCGGGCTCGCCCGCGCCCGTGTTGTCGGGGTCGGCCGTGGCGCCGGGGTCTGAGGAGCCCGTGTTCAGCCCCTCGGGCGTCTGCCCGTGCTGCGCGCCGAACTCCTGGCTCTCGGCGTCCGTGGTCACGTTGGAAGGCGTCTCGTCCTGCTGGTTGCTGCTCACGTTTCCCCCTAGGTTTATGCGATCAGGTAGAGCGGATTCTCCAGAATCTTCTTGAGAGTCTGGAGGAACTTGGCGCCGGTCGCGCCGTCCACGACGCGGTGGTCGCAGGAGAGTGTGACGCGCATGATCTGGCGCACCACGACCTGCCCGTCGCGCACGACCGCGCTGGGCGTCATCGCGCCGACGGCGAGGATGCACGCCTCGGGCGGGTTGATGAGCGCGGTGAACTCGGTGATGCCGAACATGCCGAGGTTGCTCACGGAGAAGGTCGCGCCGGTGTACTCCTCGGGCGCGAGCTTGCGGCTGCGCGCGCGCTCGGCCAGCTCCTTGACCTCGCGTGCGATCTGCCCGACCGACTTGGTGTTGGCCGAGCGCACGACCGGCGTGATGAGCCCGTTCTCAAGCGCCACGGCGACGCCCACGTCGGCGCGCTCGTAGTAGCGGACGGCCTTCTCCTGAAAAGAGGCGTTGACCGCCGGGTGCTGCATCAGCGCGACGGCCGCGACCTTGATGACGAAGTCGTTGATGCTGACCTTGTTCTCCGGGTCTAGCTCGTTGATCTGCCGGCGCATCTCGACCGTCCTGTCCATCTCGACTTCCGTGGTCAGGAAGATGTGCGGGATGGGGCCGAGCGAGGCGACGAGCCGCCGCGCGATGGTCGCGCGCATCGCCGTCAGGTTCTCGTCGCGGTAGGGCGCGCCGCCGTCGGCCGGCACCTGCGCCGGCTGCTGCGCGGGCGGGGGGACGGCGCGTAGCTGCGCGGCGGGCTGCTCCTGCGGCGTCTGCGCCCTCTGTAGTTGGGCCGCGGGCTGCCCGGCCGCGCCGCCCATGGCGGCCTCTATGTCGCGCTTGACGATGCGGCCGCCGGGGCCGCTGCCCCGTAGGTCGTGGAGGTTGATGCCCGCCTCCGCGGCCATGCGCGCGGCGATGGGCGAGACGATGAGCCGGCCGCCCTCCGCGCGTTGGCCGTTGCCGCCGCCGTCCGCTACCGTCTGCTGCGGCTGCTGCGGCTGTTGTGGCTGCGGCTGCTGCGGCTGCTGCGCGACCTCGGGCTTGCCCGCGGGGGTCGCGCCGGTCTGCGCGTCGAAGGGAGCGCCGCCCACGTCGCCACTGATGGGCTGGCCTTCAATCGTCGCCTGCGTGCGTTCGCCGCCCGGGACGACCTGCGCCAGCTCGTCGGGCGCGCCGTAAGCGCGCCCCTGGACGCTCTCCTCGATGCGCTCCTTGTTGCCGGCCTGCGCCGCGCCCGAAGTGGCTTCGGAGACGAGGGCGGAGATGTCCTCGTCGGGCTCGCCGATGATGGCGATGACGGCCCCGAGCGGGACGGTCTCGCCCGCCGGGACGAGGATCTTGCGGAGCACGCCCGTGGCCAGCGCCTGCGCCTCCATCGTCGCCTTGTCGGTGTCGATCTCGGCGAGCGGCTCGCCGACGCCCACCTTGTCGCCCTCGTTCTTCAGCCAGCGCGAGAGCTGCCCCTCCTCCATCGTCGGCGACAGCTTCGGCATCACGACCTGAGTAGCCATAAAGTCCTCAGTAGACGGTAGTCAGTAGACGGTAGACAGCAGAAAAGCCTTCGTTGACGAATCGCACGTCGGTCAGTGGCAGCGACAGCGGCGCGGAGCGATGCTGTCTACTGACTACCGTCTACTCCAAATAAGAGACCTCGCGGACGGCCTTGACGATGCGCTCCACGTCGGGGAGCGCGAGCCGTTCGAGGTTCTTGGCGTAGGGCATGGGGGCGTCAGCGCCGGAGAGGCGCTTGACCGGCGCGTCCAGGTAGTCGAAGGCGTGCTCCGTGATCTGCGCGCTGATCTCGGCGCCGACGCCCGCGAAGGCGTGCGACTCCTCGGCGACGACGACGCGGTTGGTCTTCTTCACGGAGTTGATGATGGTCTCCAGGTCGAGCGGGCGGATGGTGCGCGGGTCGATGACCTCGACCGAGACGCCCTGCCGCTCAAGCTCCTCGGCCGCCTTCAGCGCCATGGGCACCGTCATCGAGCGGGCGACGACGGTGCAGTCCGTCCCCTCGCGCTTCACGTCGGCCACGCCGAGCGGGACGATGAAGTCTTCGCCGTCCGGCACCTCGCCCTTGTTGCCGTACATGCGCTCCTGTTCGAGGAAAATGACGGGGTCGTCGTCGCGTATGGCGCTTTTAAGAAGCCCCTTGGCGTCGGCCGGCGTCGAGGGCATCACCACCTTCAGGCCGGGGAAGTGCGCGTACCAGCTCTCAAGCGCCTGCGAGTGCTGCGATGAGACCTGGAAGGCCGAGCCGTTCGGGCCGCGGAAGACGATGGGCACCTTGAACTGCCCGCCCGACATGTAGCGCATCTTCGCCGCGTGGTTGACTATCTGGTCTGTGGCGAGGATGGAGAAGTTGAAGGTCATGAACTCGATGATGGGGCGCAGCCCCGCCATCGCCGCGCCGACGCCGAGCCCCGCGAAGCCCAGCTCTGTGATGGGCGAATCGACCACGCGCCGGTCGCCGAACTCTTCGAGCAGCCCCTTCGAGACCTTGTACGCGCCCTGGTAGGCGGCGACCTCCTCGCCCATCAGGAAGATGCTCTCGTCGCGGCGCATCTCCTCGCGCATCGCCTGGTTCAGCGCCTCGCGCATCGTTATAACTGCCACTGCAAACCTCCAGTTTGCGTGACGGGTGACGGGTGACGGTCGATAAGAGAATACAAGTCCCGCCGTTCTTTCTCATCGACCGTCACCCGCCACCCGTCACTTCTTAATCGGTGTCGCGTAGATGTGGGTGAAAAGCTCTTCGGGCGCGGGCTCGGGGCTCGCGTCGGCGAACTTGACCGAGCGCTCGACCTCTTCGCGGACGCGCCCCTCGACGGCCTTCAAGCCTTCGTCGTCGAGCACGCCCTTCTCGCGGAGGCTGTCGCCGAAGACCTTGATGGGGTCGCGCTCCTGGTACTGCTCGATCTCGGCGCGCGTGCGGTAGTGGCCGGGGTCGGACATCGAGTGTCCCATGAAGCGGTAGGTGCGAATCTCGATGAGCGAGGGCAGGCTCTCCTTGCGCGCCCGCTCGACGGCGCGCACGGTCGCCGCGCGCACCGCCAGCACGTCCATCCCGTCGACGAACTCCGACTCCATACCGTAGCCGACGGCCTTCTGCGACACGTCGCTGATGGACATCGCGCGCTTCAGGGACGTGCCCATGCCGTACTGGTTGTTCTCGCAGATGTAGACGCAGGGCAGCTTCCAGAGCTGCGCCATGTTGAGCGACTCGTGGAACGCGCCCTGGTTGACCGCCGCCTCGCCGAAGAAGACGAGCGTCGCCTGGTCCGTGCCGCGGTACTTGCTGGCGAACGCGACGCCGGTGGCCAGCGGAATCTGCCCGCCGACGATGCCGTGGCCGCCGAGGAAGTGCTTGTCCGCGTCGAAGAGGTGCATCGAGCCGCCCTTGCCCGCGGAGCAGCCGCCCGCGCGCCCGAACAGTTCGGCCATCACCTCGTCGGGCGACATGCCGAGCGCGAGCGCGTGGCCGTGGTCGCGGTAGCTCGTCAGCACGTAGTCGTCCGGCCGGAGCGCGGAGAGCGAGCCGACGGCGACCGCCTCCTGCCCGATGTAGAGGTGGCAGAAGCCGCCGATCTTGCCGAGCGTGTAGGACTCGGCCGCCTTCTCCTCGAAGCGCCGGATGAGAACCATCTGGTAGAGCATCCGCAGAAGGGTCTCGCGGTCTACCCCCTCGATCTGCTTCTGCTGTTCGTGCTGGCGCTGCTCGTGCTCCTCGCGCAGCTCCGCCGGGTCGATGCGGTCACGCTCGTCGCGCTCCTGTTCGCCGCGCCCCTGCTCTTCGCGCTCCTCGGCCACTCCCGCGCCGGCCGAAGCCCCTTCCGACTGTGTACGAGGTCTCATCGGTGTCACTTTAAGCTCACTCATAGGTGGAATTCTCGCGCGCGTGCGGGCGCTTCCGCCGACGCCGGACGCCCCGCAACGAGGGCCTTCCGAGCGCCGCACTACTTCCGCGACTGTCGTGTTCAGTTGTGACGGAAAGTGATTATACGCGACTTTAACGCGCGCGGCAAAAAGGCGGGAAAGTAGGCGGTAGACAGAATTCAGTAGTCAGCAGGTAAGAAAATGGCGGCGCGTCTTCGGCCATAA
>DASWNR010000236.1:0-7540 GCA_036399155.1 Pyrinomonadaceae bacterium | reverse complement strand
TCGAGCGACCTGCTGCGCGCCGTCCAGACCGCCGAGCCGCTGGCGCGCGCCGCCGGGCTCGAAATCAGGACGACGGCCGCGCTGCGCGAGCGCAGCGTCGGGCTGATGGAGGGACTGACCTTCGAGGAGGCGGCCGCGGCGCACCCCGGGGAGTACGCCGCGCTGCTCCGTCGCGACTTCGAGCACGTGCTTCGGGGCGGCGAGAGCTACCGCCAACTCCTCGACCGCGCCGCCGCCGAGCTCGACCGCGCCGTCGAAGCGAACCGCGGCGGCACCGTCGCGCTCTTCTCGCACACCGGCACCATCTGCATCCTCGCGCTCCACCTCATGGGCGCGCTCGACGCGCCGGCGCTCAAGCCCGTCTGGCTCTCCTCCTCCAACTGCGGCGTCACGCGCTTCCACATCGAGCACGGCGGCCTCGTCCGCCTCACCGCCGCCAACGACACGCGCCACCTCGCCGGCCTCGCCTCTTAGGGCCGCCTTCAAGGGCAAGTCAGGAGTCTGCAACCCGCCTCGCGGTTCCTGATGCGCATGCCCTGCGACACGTCGCGCAGGCCGAGGATGCCGCCGAAGCCCTGCCAGGTGAAGCCGACCATGCCGACCACGAGCGGCTCGGCGCGTACGACGTCCGCGTAGCGGACGGCGATGTCGCCGACCATCTCCTGCGTGAGCCCCGCGTCGACGTGCCAGGGGCCGTAGTGCGCGTCGAAGACGATGAGAAGGCGCTGGCGCGACACGTCGATGTGCGTCTTGAAGTAGTTGAGCCAGAACTGGAACTGGCTGCCCGGCGCTTCCGGGTGCAGCTCGCCGTAACGCCAGAAGGCGAACCCGTCCGGCTGCGTGGGGAGTGCCCCCGAGATGTTGCCCGCGCCGTCGCCGAAGCCGTAGCCGACGACCGTCGGGATCGCGGGCACCTTCGACTTGACGTAGGCCGTCGCCGTGTCGAGCGCCGCGTTGCCGAGCCCCCTGTTGTTCGCCTCGCTGTTGATGATGAACAGCGCCACGCGCGACGGGGTGAGGTAGAGCTTGTTGCGGTTGTACCAGGAGTCGAAGATGTACCTGTAGTCCGGGCGCAGGTACCAGGCGGGAGAGTCGGGCTGGAAGAGGACGGTGTCGAGGAAGATGGCGACCTTGTTCCCCGCGTTGTTGTGGTGCGTGACGGAAGGGCCGAGGTTGGTCGTCCACTCCGTCGAGAGCGTCGTGACGTTCGTCCTGATGCCGTGGCTCCTGACCTCGTTCTCGTACTCGTAGGCGCTCTCGACCCCCGTGTAGCCGAAGAGGTACTGGCCGTTCTGGTCGTGGAACTCCCAGTGCGCGCTCGCGGCGGGCGGGGTCAGCATGAGAGTCGCGAGCAGGACGAGAGACAGGGAGGCCGCATAGAGATGCTTTTTCATGTCCACTCCTTGACGTGCGGGGACGGACTTCCGTCGCGCACGCCACATGGGGCAGGAAGGGGGGAGACGACTCGGTCGGCTTGAAGGAGGGGAGACGAACTCGGCCAGCCGCGGCGACCGTTGTGCGAGGCGGTCACTACACCTTGCGCGCAGGTTACAGGCAAAACCCCGCGCGCGACACCGTTTTGGTACGAGCCGGTCGGCCCGCGTGTCGAGGTGGCCGACGCGTGTTTGGTGGGTGAAAAGAATCCGAAAAAGCTAAGGCAGTTTCCATCCGGGTGAACGGAAACGGGCGGCGAAGAGGCCGGCTTAGAAGTAAGGAGCTACCGGACGCGCCTAACCCTTGATCTCGGCGGCGACCTCGGCGGCCTCGGCGTCGAGGGGCGAGAGTTCGGCAAGCGACTCGCGCTCTTCGTCGTCTTCGGGGAGGTAGCGGCGGCGGTGGACGCTGCCGTCGGACTCGAAGATGTAGGCGGCGGGCGCCTCGCGCGCGATGATCTCTTGCAGGCACATCAGGCCGTAGAGCAGCGCCTCGGGGCGCGGCGGGCAGCCCGGGATGTAAACGTCCACGGGGATGACGCGGTCGACGCCCTGCATCGTCGAGTAGGAGTCGAAGGGCCCGCCCGTCGAGGCGCACGCGCCCATCGCGATGGCCCACTTCGGCTCGGGCATCTGGTCGTAGACGCGCCTCACGACGGGGCCCATCTTGAGCGTCACCGTCCCGGCGATGATGATGAGGTCGCTCTGGCGGGGCGAGGGGCGGAAGACGCCCGCGCCGAAGCGGTCGATGTCGAAGCGCGACGAGCCGGCGGCTATCATCTCGATGGCGCAGCACGCGAGCCCGAACGTCATCGGCCACAAGGCCGACTTGCGCCCCCAGTTGACCAGGTCGCGCACGGGCTTCGCCCCCATCACCGGCGCGGCCACGTTCCGCCGCAGCGAGTTGAAGATCGAGTCGACCGTCGTCAGGACGATGCCTTCGGGATGTTCGGCCATGGTCAGGAGTTCAAAGTTACAAGTTCAAAGTTGAAAGTTTCAAAGTCGCAAGCCAAAGTTCTCAACTTTGAACTTTGAACTTGTAACTTTGAACTTTGAATTTAAGCCCACTCAAGGGCTCCTTTGCGCCAGGCGTAGTAGTAGCCGACGACGAGGATGCCGATGAAGACGAACATCTCGATGAGCGCGAACTTGGTGAACGAGAACTCGTCGCCCATGAAGATGATGGCCCAGGGGAGCAGGAAGATCGTCTCCACGTCGAAGATGAGGAACAGCATCGCCACGATGTAGTAGCGCACCGTGAAGCGGTCGTGCGCCTCCGTGACGGGGTCGATGCCGCACTCGTAGGGGCGCATCTTCGCCTTGCCGTAAATGTTCGGCCGCACGAAGCGGCCGAGGACGACGGGGAGCACAGGGAAGACCGCCGCCACCGCGAAGAAGATCATCACGGGCCAGTAGGCCGTCAGGGGGCTGCCCGGCCCGGCCGCGGCGGCGGGGTTCGCTTGCAGGAGTAAAGCGCTCAGCATCCTTTGTCTCGCCTTCGGTTGGTGCGCTCGTGCGTGCGGCGAAGTGAAGAACTGTGCGGATTCTAGGCCGCGCGCCCGGCGTTGTCAAAACCTTTCTTAAGAACAGCAGGCGGCAGACAGTAGCCGGTAGAAAGACAATCATGCCGGGCAGTTTAAATGTCGGCGTCGGCGGCCGCGACGCTGGGCGCTACCGTCTACCGTCTACTGTCTGCCGCCCACTTCTTTTCCGGCCGCTTCGAGCGCCGCGTCGCGCCCCGCGCGCAGGTCGTCGAGCGTCAGCGCGACCGTCAAGTCGGGCGAGACGCCCACGCCCTCAAGCTCGCGCCCCGAGGGCGTCAGGAAACTGCGCGTGCTGTAGCGCAGCTCGCCGCCGCCCTTGAACCGGCGCCGGCCGCCCTGGTTGAGCGTCGAGCCGGCGGTCGGCCGCCCGACGACGCGGGCGCGCCCGGCCTCCTGCATGAAGGCCGCGAAGGTCTCGGTCGCGCTCGCCGACTCCTCGTCCACGATGATGACGAGCGGGGCGCGGTAGGCTCCGGGGTTGCGTCGCGTGTGGTACTTCTGCACCTCGCCCGCGCGGTCGCGGAAGCCGCCGTAGTAGGTCGGGCGCTCGAAGAAGTTGGCCGCGATGTCGAGCATCACGCTTGTCTCGCCGCCGCCGTTGCCGCGCAGATCCAGGACGAGCGAGGGCGCGTCGCGCAGGGTCGCCAGCGCCTTCCTGAAATCGTCGTGCGCGGGCGCTATCCAGTGTCGGAACTTGATGTAGCCGGCGCCCGAGTCGAGGCGGCGCGCGGTGACGTTGGGCGGCTCGGGCGCGGCCTCGGGCGACAGCTCGACCGTGAACTCGCGCCCGTCGTGGTCGGTCAGCCCGAGACGACGCGGCATGCTGAGGAAGCCGCCGCGCAGCAGCGCCGAGAGCATTTTGGACTTGAACAGGCGCTCGGTGGACGAGCCCGCGAAGAGCGTGCGGAGGAAGGCGAAATGCTCCTCGACGGGCTTGCCGTTGACCTCGCGGAGCAATTGCCCCACCCGGACGCCGGCGCGTTCGGCGGCCGAGCCCGGCTCGACCTCGACGACGGCGACGCGGCCTTCGACCTCGCCGAGCTTGAGGCCGATTCTCCCGGGGGCTATGCCCTCACCCTCCTTCGCGCCGGGCATGCGCGGCGGGATGAATATCGTGTGGCCGTCGCGCAGCTCCCCGAGCATCAGCTCGAAGACGCCGTAGAACTCCGCGTCGCCGCGTGCCGACTCGGCCATCGGCCGGTAACGCTCGCCGACCGCGCGCCAGTCGAGGCCGCGAAACGTCGGGTCGTAATAGTGCTCGTTGACGGTCTCCCACACCTGCCGAAAAATCTCCGCGCGCTCCTGCGGGCTCAGAACGTCCGGCGCGGCACCAGCGCCGGCGCCCGGCGGCGGCGTCGGCGGCGGCGCGGGGCGGGCGCAGCCCGCAAGCAGCAGCGCGCAGAGCACGAAGGACAGTGTCGAGATTGGGAGGAGTCGTCTCACTCGGGTCGAGCTTGAGGGGAGTGGTTTCACTTGTGAAGGTCGTCGCCGCCGCCGGCGAGCGTGGCGACGGCGTGCGCGAGCACGGGGCGTATGACGGCGAAGCACTCGCGCACGCCCTTCGGCGAGCCGGGCAGGTTGACGACGAGCGCGCCCGAACGCACGCCGCACACCCCGCGCGAGAGCATCGCCGTCGGCGTCTGCCTCAGGGTCTCGGCGCGCATCGCCTCCGAGAGCCCCGGCACTTCCCTCTCCAGGACGGCGCGCGTCGCCTCGGGCGTGTTGTCGCGTGGGCTTAGGCCCGTCCCGCCGGTCGTCATCAAAAGGTTCACGTCCTCGCGGTCGGCCAGTTCGCGCAGGCGTTCGGAGAGCGGCCCCGGCTCGTCCGACACCACCTCCAGCGCGACGACCGCCGCGCCGGCCTCGCGCAACAACTCGGCCAGCACCGGCCCCGACTCGTCCGCGCGCTCGCCCCGCGCGCCCCTGTCGCTCACCGTCAAAACCGCCGCACGTATCTCCAACGCCTTCGCCCTCCTCAGCCGGCGGCCTGCGCGACCTCGTGAAGCTCTTGCAGGGAGTAGACCTGGAAGACGGCGGTGTCCTTGCGCGAGGTGATGGCCTCGACGACGGCCTGCGCGCCGGTCATGGTCGTGACGCAGGGGACGTTGAACTGGAGCGCGGCGCGGCGGATGGCGCGCTCGTCGTAGTGCGAGGCGCGGCCCAGCGGCGTGTTGATGACGAGGGAGATTTCCCCGAGGCGAATCTTGTCGGCGATGTTGGGACGGCCTTCGTTGACCTTGAAGACGGCCTCGGCGTCGAGGCCCACTTCGCGCAGGCGCGCGGCCGTGCCGACGGTCGCCGTCAGTTTGAAGCCGAGCCGCGCGAGCCGGCGCGCGAGCACGACCGCCTGACCCTTGTCCGAGTCGTTGACGCTGATGAAGGCCGTGCCTTCGAGCGGGAGTTCGATCCCCGAGCTGACCATCGCCTTCGCGTAAGCCTCGCCGAAGGTGCGGCCGACGCCCATCACCTCGCCCGTCGAGTGCATCTCGGGGCTCAGGACGGGGTCGACGCCCGGGAACTTCTTGAACGGGAAGACGGGCGACTTGATGTAGAAGCGGTCGAGGCGGCCCGTCAGGTCTCCGGGCAGTTTGAACTCCGAGAGCGGCCGGCCCGCCATGACGAGCGAGGCGACGCGCGCCAGAGGCACCCCCGTCGCCTTCGAGACGAAGGGCACGGTGCGCGACGCGCGCGGGTTCACTTCGAGCACGTAGACGCGGTCGTCCTTGATGGCGAACTGGATGTTGATGAGGCCGCGCACCTTCAAGGCCGACGCGAGCGCGCGCGTGTAGTGGCGCATCGTGTCGAGGTGCTCTTCGGCGATCTTGAAGGGCGGGAGCACGGACGAAGAGTCGCCCGAATGAATCCCCGCCTCCTCGATGTGCTCCTGTATGCCGGCGATGACGCAGGCCGTCTCGTCCGCGAGCGCGTCCACGTCGAACTCGGCGGCGCGCTCAAGGAACTTGTCGATGAGGATGGGCTTCTCGGGCGAGGCGTCTACGGCCGTGCGCATGTACTCGTCGAGGCTCCGCTCGTCGTAGACGATGGCCATCGCGCGGCCGCCGAGGACGAACGAGGGGCGCACCATGACCGGGTAGCCGATGCGCTCGGCCACGTGCTTCGCCTCCTCGAACGAGGTGGCCGTGCCGTGCTCGGGCTGCGGGATGCCGAGTTTCTCCAACAACGCGCCGAAGCGCTTGCGGTCTTCGGCGAGGTCGATGGAGTCGGGCGAGGTGCCGATAATCGGGGCGCCCGCCTCCGAGAGACGCACGGCGAGGTTGAGCGGCGTCTGCCCGCCGAACTGGACGATGATGCCTTCGGGCTTCTCAACGTCCACGATGTTCATCACGTCCTCGAACGTCAGCGGCTCGAAGTAGAGGCGGTCGGAGGTGTCGTAGTCGGTCGAGACCGTCTCGGGGTTGCAGTTGACCATGATGGTCTCGAACCCGGCCTCGCGCAGCGCGAAGGAGGCGTGGCAGCAGCAGTAGTCGAACTCGATGCCCTGCCCGATGCGGTTCGGCCCCGAGCCGAGGATCATAATCTTGCGGCGGTCGGTCGGCGCGGACTCGTCCTCCTCCTCGTAAGTCGAATAAAGGTAGGGCGTGAAAGACTCGAACTCGGCGCCGCAGGTGTCGACGCGCTTGTAGACGGGCGTGACCCCCGTCGCCTTGCGGTGCGCGCGCACCTCAAGCTCTGTGCGCCCCGTGAGGTACGCGAGCCGGCGGTCGGACAAGCCCACCTCCTTGAACTCGCGCAGCAACTCGACGGGGATGTCTTCGAGCTTCCGCCCCTCGACCTCGTTCTGAATCAGCGTCACCTGCCGGAGCTGTTCGAGGAACCACGGGTCGATGCGCGAGAGGCGGTGAATCTCTTCGAGCGACCAGCCCTGCTGTAGGGCGTACGTGACGTAGGAGAAGCGCTGCGAGTTCGGGCGCGCGAGCTTGCGCTGCAACTCGTCGTGCGGCACGTCCTGAAGGCGGAGCGGCTTGACGGCTTCGAGCGAGCGCAGCCCCTTGAAGAGCGCCTCCTTGAAGGTGCGGCCGATGGCCATCACCTCGCCGACCGACTTCATCTGCGTCCCCAGAACGTCCTCCGTGTCGCGGAACTTCTCGAAGTTCCACTTCGGAATCTTGGCGACGACGTAGTCGATGGTCGGCTCGAAGCTCGCGGGCGTCTTCTTCGTGATGTCGTTCGCAATCTCGTCGAGCGTGTAGCCGACGGCGAGCTTGGCCGCGATCTTGGCGATGGGGAAACCGGTGGCCTTTGAGGCGAGCGCCGAGGAACGCGACACCCGCGGGTTCATCTCGATCACCACCAGCCGGCCATCGGCGGGATTGACGGCGAACTGGACGTTGGAGCCGCCGGTCTCGACGCCGATCTCGCGCAGCACCGCCAGCGAGGCGTCGCGCATGCGCTGATATTCCTTGTCGGTCAGCGTCAGCGCGGGCGCGACGGTGATTGAATCGCCGGTGTGCACGCCCATCGGATCGACGTTCTCGATGGAGCAGATGATGATGCAGTTGTCCGCCTTGTCGCGGACCACCTCCATCTCGTATTCCTTCCAGC
>DASWNR010000235.1:0-41461 GCA_036399155.1 Pyrinomonadaceae bacterium | reverse complement strand
GGGTCAGGACGAGGTGGTCGAGCTCGTCCTGCTCTCGCTCTTCGTGGGCGGTCACTCCATCATCACGGGCGTCCCCGGCCTCGCCAAGACGCTGCTCGTGCGCACCATCGCCTCCGTGCTCGACCTGTCGTTCAAGCGCATACAGTTCACGCCCGACCTGATGCCCGCCGACATCACCGGCACCGAAATCATCGAGGAAGACCGCGCCACGGGCCGCCGCTCGATGGAGTTCATACGCGGCCCCGTCTTCGCCAACATCGTCCTCGCCGACGAGATAAACCGCACGCCGCCGAAGACGCAGGCCGCGCTTTTGGAAGCGATGCAGGAGGGGCGCGTCACCGTGCAGGGCGTGAGCTACGAGCTGCCGCGACCCTTCCACGTCCTCGCCACGCAGAACCCAATCGAGATGGAAGGGACGTACCCGCTCCCAGAGGCGCAGCTCGACCGCTTCATGTTCCAGATCAAGATCGGCTACCTGCCCGAGGAGGACGAGGTGGCCGTCGTCAAGCAGACGACCGCCCCGCAGGACTTCGAGTTCGAGCGGCAGATGTCGGCCGACGAGATAATCGCCTTCCAGCGTCTCGTCCGGCAGGTGCCGGTCTCGGACACGGTTGCGCGTTACGCCGTGCGGCTCGTCGGCGCGAGCCGCCCCGGGTCTGAGTCGGCGCCCGACTTCGTCAACCGCTGGGTGACGTGGGGCGCGTCCTTGCGCGCCTCGCAGTTCCTCGTCCTCGGCGGCAAGGCGCGCGCGGTGCTGCGCGGCCGCTACAACGTCTCGTGCGAGGACGTGCGCGCGGTCGCGCCGGCCGTCCTGCGTCACCGCGTCCTTCTGAACTTCCAGGCGGAGGCCGAGCGCGTGGACTCCGACCAGGTCGTCAAAAAACTTATCGAAGCCGTCCCCGAGCCGAAGTCGGGTCTGTGAGGAAAGCGTCCGTGTGGTGGAGGCGTAACAGGAAAGACAAGTCACAGGCCGCCGGCGAGCCGGCCGGGCCCGCGCAGGCGGCCGGAGGGTCGCCGCGCTTCCTCGACCCGGACGTGCTGGCGCGCATCGGCTCGCTTGAGCTTCTGGCGCGCGCCGTCGTCGAGGGCTTTATCTCGGGGCTGCACCGCTCGCCGTTCACCGGCTTCTCGACAGAGTTCGCGGAGTACCGGCAGTACAACGCGGGCGACGACCTGCGCTATCTCGACTGGCGCCTGCTCGGGCGCACCGACCGCTACTTCATCAAGAAGTACCGCGCCGACACCAACGCGCAGGTGACGCTGCTCGTGGACACGAGCGGGTCGATGGGTTACGCGGGCGCCGTGGGCGGGCTGACGAAGCTACGCTACGCGCAGTTCCTCGCCGCCGCGCTCGCGCACCTCGCCGCGCGGCAGCAGGACGCGGTGGGACTCGTCGGCTTCGGCGAGGCGATTCACACGCACGTCCCGGCGCTCAACCGGACGGGGCACATGCGTACAATTTACGGCCGTCTCTCGGCGCTCGAAGCGGGCGGCGAGACGCGCCTGTCGCGTTCGCTGCACGAGGTGGCGGAGCGCCTGACGCGGCGCGGCGTCGTCATCCTCATCTCGGACTTCTACGACGAGCCCGGGCGGCTCGCCGACGCCTTTCAACACCTTCGCTTCAGGGGCCACGATTTAATCGCGTTCCACCTGCTCGACCGCCGCGAGGTCGAGTTCGATTTCGACGACGCGGTGCTCCTGCTCGAAGACTCGGAGACCGCCGAGCAGCTTCCCGTTCTGCCCGACGTGGTAGCAGATGGCTACCGCGAGCGCCTGACGGCGCACGTCGAGGCGCTGCGCCAAACGTGCGCCGCCAACCGCGTTGACTACGAGCAGGTCACGACCGACAGCCCGCTCGACTTCGCGCTCTTCTCCTTCCTCTCGCGCCGCGCGGGGAAAGCAAAGTGATGAGTACTGAGTACTGAGTGCTGAGTGGTTGTCTTTAACTCAGTACTCAGTACTCAGTACTCAGTACTCAGTACTCTATGTCGTTTCTGAATCCATTTTTTCTGCTCGGGCTCGCGGCGCTGGCCGCGCCGGTGCTGGTGCATCTGGTGCGGCGCACGCGGGCGCGTCGCGTCGAGTTCCCGGCGCTCTACTTCGTGCGACAGGTGCCGCAGCGCACCATCCGGCGCAGGACTCTGCGCGACCTCCTGCTGCTGGCGCTGCGCTGCCTCGCGCTGCTGCTCGTCGTCTTCGCCTTCACGCGCCCTTTCTTCAGGGGCGCGGAGGCCGGCTCGTCTCCGGCGCGCGGCGCGCTCCTGACGGTCGTCCTGCTCGACGCCTCTCTGAGCATGAGGCACGCCGGGCGTTTCGACGAGGCGAAGCGGCGCGCTCGCGCGCTCGTCGGCGAGGCGCGCGAGGGCGAGCGCGTCGCCCTGCTGACCTTCGCCGAAGGCTTCGAGGTCGTGTCGGACTTTACGGCCGACGCCGTCGCCCTGCGCGCGGCGCTCGCCCCTCTGAGCGCGGGGTACGAGGCGACCGACTACGAGCAGGCTCTGCGCGGGGCCGAGGCCCTCATCGTCAAAGCAAGGGGCGCGGGCGCGAAGCGCGTCCTGATGGTCTCGGACTTTCAGGCCGGCGGCTGGGACGCCTCGCGCGCGACCTTCCGGCTCGGCTCCGACGTGCGGCTCGCGCTCATCGACGTGGGCGGCGACGTGGCGCCGAACGCTGCCGTCACCAACGTCGAGGCGCGCGGCGAGATCTACGCGCAGAAGTACGAAGACAAGCTCGCCGTCCACGTCGCCAACTTTAGCGACGACGAGCGCGGCCCCGTCACGCTCGACTTCCAGATAAACGAGCAGACAATCGAGAAGCGCGAGCTGACACTCGCGCCGCGCGAGCACCGCGTCGTCGAGTTCACGGGCTTCAACCTCGCCGAAGGGGCGAACCGCTGCGCCGTGCGCCTGCGCTCGGAGGACTTCGCGCCCGACAACGATTTCTACTTCACGCTGGGGCGCGAGGCGCAGTCGAAGGCGCTCATCATCGACGGCGCGGGGCGCGGCGACAGCTTCTACCTACGGAGCGCGCTCGCGGCGGGCGGCGGCCTCCCCTTCACGTTCGACGTGCGCGGCGCGGCGGCCGTAGACCCGGCCGCGATAGCCGGCCACTCGCTCGTCATCCTCAACGACGCGGGCGCGGCGCCCGGGGCGCTTTCGGAGAGCGTCACGCGCTTCGTCGAGTCGGGCGGCCGTCTCGTCATCGCCGCCGGGCCGAACACGAGACCCGAGAGCTTTAACAGCGCCTTCGGGCGCGTCGCGCCGCTGCGGCTCGGCGAGGCGGTGCTGCTCCAGCGCGGCGACACCGTCGCGCTGACTGGGGTGAAGAACTCGCACCCGATCTTCGACGTGTTCCGCGACGGCGGGCGGCTGCCGTCGGCGCGCGTCTTCGGCTACGTGCGCGGCGAGCCGCGCGCGGGCGCGTCGGTGCTCGCGACGTTCGAGGACGGGAGCCCCGCCCTCGTCGAGTCGGGCGCGGGCGCGGGGCGCGTGCTGCTCTACACCTCGACGCTCGGCATGTCGTGGAGCGACCTGCCGCTGACGCCCGACTACCTGCCGCTGGTTCAGCAGATGGTGCGCTACCTCGGCGAGCGCGACGTGAGCGCGTGGCACCGTCTGGGTCAGGCGTTCGCCGTAACTTCGGACGCCGAAGGGCGGCCGCCGGCGATAGACGCGCCGTCGGGCGCGCGCCTCAAGAATGGTGAGCCCTCGCGCGGCGGCGAGACGCTTCTGACGGGGAGCGAGCCGGGCTTCTACCGTCTGCGCTACGCGGCGGGGCACCGGTTCGCGGCCGTCAACATCGACGGGCGCGAGGGCGACTTCGCCAGGCTCAACCAGGAGGAGTTTCTAGCCGCGTTCACCGGCGGCGACCCGGACGCGCGGCGGTCGGCGGGCGCGGGCGAGCGCGAGAGCGGCGAGGAGGTCGAGGCGCGCCAGCGCGTCTGGTGGCCGCTGCTCGTCGCCGCGCTGCTGCTGCTCGCCGCCGAGTCGATGCTCGCGCGGCGGACGAAGGTCGCGAAGATGATTGGTTGAATGATGAAGTACGAAACGGGACAACTGGGCGAGCTTCTTAAGCGGGCGCGGCGTCGGCGTCGGTTGAGAGTCGCGCTGCGCGGGGCGGCGGTCTGTCTGGCGGCCGGCGCGTGCGTGCTGCTCCTGACGGGGTGGGGCGCGCACCGCTACCGACAGAGCGAGGGGGCGCTGCTGGCCCTGCGCGTGGGGGCGCTCGTCGCGCTCGTCTCGGCCGCGTACCTCGCGCTCGTGAGGCCGCTCGCGCGGCGCGTCAGCGACGCGCGTCTGGCCCGGTTCATAGAGGAGCGCGCGCCCGCTACCGAAGACCGTCTCGTCACCGCCGTCGAGTTTGGGGAGGCGGAGCGCGGGCGTCTCGTCTCGCGCGCTCTCGTCGAACGTCTCAGGTCGGACGCCGACGGCGCGGCCGCCTCCGTCGATCTGGACTTCGTCTACGGCCGCGGCGCGCTCGCGGCTTACGGCGCGGCGGCGGTGGCGAGTCTCGCGCTCTTCGCGGGCGTGCTCTTGTGGGGGCCGGGCGGCGTCTCGGAAGGCGTGGCGCGGCTCGTCGCGCCGACGGGGCTGGCGGCGCCGGCAGAAGAAGGGGAGCGCGCCGTCAAGGTCAAGCCCGGCTCGGCGCGCGTGCCGAAGGGGTCGGATCAGGAGATAAAGGCGACGCTCGCGGGCTTCGAGTCGGAGACGGCCTCGCTCTTCACGCGCCCCGCCGGCGCGGACGAGTCGGGCTGGCAGGGGCAGGCGATGGAGCCCTCGAAGGCGCGCGGCGACTTTCAGCTCTCGCTCGCCAACGTGCAGGGGCCGTTCGAGTACTTCGTCGAGTCGGGCGGCGTCCGCTCCGAACTCTTCAAGCTCGAAGTCGTAGACCTGCCCTTCGTCAAACAGCTCGACCTCGTGCTGGGCTTCCCGGCCTACACGCGCATCGCCGCGAAGACAATCGAGGACGGCGGCGACATCGCCGCGATCAAGGGGACGGTCGTGACGTTGACGGCGCGACTGTCGGGCAGGGCGCGCGCGGCGCGCATCGTCTTCGCCGACGGGCGCAAGGCCGAGATGAAGGCCGCCGGGCCGGACTTCGTCGGCGCGCTCACGGTGACGGGGGACACGAGCTACTTCGTCGAGCTGACCAGCGTCGACGGCGAAGTCTACAGGGGCTCGAACGAGTACGACGTGACGGCGCTCGAAGACCAGCCGCCGACCGTCAGCTTCGAGCGACCGGGGCGCGACACGAAGGCGACGAACCTCGAAGAGGTCTTCACGCAGGCGCGCGCCGAGGACGACTTCGGCGTCGCCTCCATCGAGCTTTTCTTCTCGGTCAACGGCGGGCAGGAGATGCGCGTCGGGCTGCAGGACCTGAGCCGCGACGCGGCGCGCAGCCTGTCGGGGACGCACACCTTCTTCCTCGAAGAGTTCAAGCTCAAGCCGGGCGACTTCGTCTCCTACTACGCCAGGGCGCGCGACGCCGCGAGCGAGACGACGAGCGACATCTACTTCATCGAGGTCAAGCCCTTCGAGATGCAGTACCGCCAGTCGCAGCAGCAGCAACAGCAGGGCGGCGGCGAACAGGGCGAGGGCGGCGATCAGGATCAGAACGCGCTGACGCGGCGGCAGAAGGAGCTGATAGCCGCGACGCACCGGCTGGTGCGCGAGGGGCAGCGCTACACGCCGCAGGAGCGCGCGAGCGGCTACGAGGCGGTCGCCGCGGGTCAGGAGAAGCTGCGCGCCGACACGCTCGAATTCGTCGAGCGGCTCAAGCGGCGCATGGGCGGGCAGCTCGAAGGGCGCGAGGAGCTTTCGCGCATGGCCGAAGACCTGAACGCGGCCGCGCGCGAGATGGAGGGCGCGCCGCCGCCGCTCCGCAAGCAGACGGGCCGCGAAGCGCTCCCGCCCGAGCAGCGCGCGCTCGCGCGGCTGCTCGCGGCCGACGCCATCTTCCGCGAGATGCAGGTCGCCTTCGGCAACCAGCAGGGCGGCGGGGGCGGAGGCGGCGAGCGCGAGTCGAGAGAGTTGACCGACTTGATGCAACTCGAACTCGACAAGATGAAGAACCAGTACGAGACGCTCAACCGCGAGCAGCGCCAGCGCTCGGAGCAGGCCAAGTCTGAGGCGGAGCGGCGGCTCGAAGAGCTCGCGCGCAGGCAGCAGCGCGCGCTAGAAGAGCAGCGCCGGAGGCAGCAGGGTCAGGCGCGCAACGGCGGAGGAGGCGGCGGCGAGCGCCAGCAGCAGGAGATGATAGAGGAGGCGCGCAAGGCCGCGCGCGAGCTTGAGCGTCTTTCGCGCGAGCGGCGCGACGCTCGTATGCAGGAGCTGAGCCGCCAGCTCGACCAGGCCGCCGACGACATGCAGCGCGCGCAGTCTTCGTCAAACGGCAACTCTCAGGAAGCCATCGCGCAGGGCGAGCGCGCGCTCGAACGCGTCGAGCAGGCGCGCCGCCGTCTGCAACAGATGCGCGGCGGGGGCGCTTCGGGGCAGCGCGGGCGTGAACAGGAGATAGGCGAGCTTCGACGCCGCGCCTCGGAGGCCGCCGCGCGCCAGCGCGAGCTCGCGCGCGAGGCCGAGAACCTCGCGCGGCGCGGCTCGCAGCAGCAGCAGGGCGAACAGTCGTCGGGCGCGGCGCGCGAGCGTCTGTCGGAGCGCAAGGGCGCGCTGGCCGACTCGGTCAACAACCTCGAAGAGGACGTGCGTCAGACGGCGCGCACGCTGGGCGAGGGTAAGCAGTCGGCCGCCGCGCGCAGGTTGAGCGAGGCCGCCGACGCGCTCCGCCGTAACCGCGTGGCCGAACGCATACGCGAGGGCGGGCGCGGGCAGAACTCTCCCGAGGCGACGCGCTCCGAAGAGCAGGCCGCGGCGCGCGGACTCGGCGAGCTTTCGGAGCGCTTGCAGGAGGCGGAGGCGGCGGCCAATCGGCCGGCGTCGGGCGGCGCGGAAGAGGCGCTCGACCGCACGCGCCGTCTCGCCGACGACCTCGAATCGCTGCGCCGCAGGCTTGACGAGCGCGCCGCGCGCCGCGACGGCCGCGGGCGGCAATCTCAAGGTGGCCGCCCGCAACAGTCGCAGTCGGGACAGCAGTCGAGTCAACAGTCGCAGGATGGCCGACAGGGCCAGCAGCAAGGCGGACAGCAGCAGGGGCAGCGTTCACAACAGCAGGGCCGGCAGTCCGGACAACAGCCCCCGCAACAGTCGGGGCAACAGTCAGGCGGGGGCGGCGGGCGCGGCGGCGAGAACATCTCGGGCGACGGCGCGGACGACGCGCGCCAGCTCGCCTCGGAGCTACGCGAGCGGCTGCGCGACGCCGAAGGCTTGCGGCGCGAGCTGGGCGGCTCCTCGTCGGGGGGCAGGGAACTCGGCGGCGCCATCGAGCAGTTGCGCCGCCTCGCCGACGGCCGCATGGAGGGCGAGGCGCAGACCGCCGCCTCGCTCAAGGCGCAGGTCATCGACCCGCTGCGCCAGTTGGAGGTCGAGCTGAGCAGGCGCCTGCGCGAACAGCTCGGCCGCACGAACCTGCGCCTCGGCGACCAGGGCGCGGCGCCCGAGCGCTACCGCAAGTCCGTCGAAGAGTATTACAGACGCCTCTCGCAGGGCGGCCGCAAGTAACAAAGTAAAGAAGTGAAGAAGTGAAGAAGTGAAGGGGCGAGTCGGGGCGGCCCGAGTTTGAAAGTGATGAGGAGCGGGATGAGTAGAGCGACGAAGACCGACTCTCGCGCGACGCGGCGTCGCGTGCTGTCACTCGTGCTGCGAGCGGCGCTGCCCGCCATGCTCGTGGCGCTCGCGCTCGTCCCCGCCACGGGGCAGCGGCCCGAGGGCTTCGGCGGCGAGCCGCCCTTCGGCGGCCGTTCGCCCTTCGGCGCGCCGCGCCGCCGCCCGCCCGGCGCGAGCCCCGAAGCCCCCGCGCGCCCGTCGGACTCTTCGAGACCCGCCGACCCGTCGCGGCTCGGGAGCGGCGAGTTCGCCTTCACGCGCATCATCTACCGCTCGCCCTACTCGTACGGCCGGCGCTGGGGCGGCGCGTGGGCGACGGACTTCCCGGAAGCGGACGACCACTTCATCACGGGCATACGCGAGTGGGCCGGCACGAACCTCAACGTCGCGCCGCGCCCCGAGCAGGTCGAGATCATGGACGAGCGACTGTTCGACTACCCGCTCGTCTACATCGTCGAGCCGGGCTACATGGAGCTGTCCGACGAGGAGGCGGCGAGGCTCCGCGAGTACGCGGCGCGCGGCGGCTTCCTCTTCTTCGACGACTTCTGGGGCGAGCCCGAGTGGCAGAACGTCCGCGAGCAGATGAAGAAGGTCTTCCCCGAGTACGAGCCGAAGGAGCTGCCGCTCACGCACCCCATCCTCCACTCCTACCTCGACATCGGGGAGGTCGTCCAGGTGCCGAACATCTACAACGCGCAGCGCGGCGTCACCGCCGAGAAGGGCGGCACTACGCCCTCCTACATGGGCATCGAGGACAAGCAGGGACGCCTCGTCGCCTTCTTCGCGCGCAACTCCGACCTCGGCGACGCGTGGGAGCACATCAACGACTCGCGCTACCCCGTCAAGTACGGCCTCGCGGCCTACAAGGTCGGCATCAACGTCGTCATCTACGCCATGAGCCACTGACTTTATTACCCTACCGCGCACGCGCGCGCCGTGCGCGGGCACGAGCATGGCGCCGCGCCGCCCGCGTGGGGTCAATCCGATGCGTGCGTGTTATACTCTGTCCCGCGAGTCACCCGCGGTTCTTTCGACAACACACTCTCGACATCAGGATTTGCGCCGCGCGCCCTTCTCCTCTTGCCGTCTGTTTGTTCAAACGCGACGACAGGGGAGGGGATTACTGATGTCTGCCCGCGCAGCACAGTTAAGCTCAAACAGAACAGGTCACACCGGCCAACGTCGAGCCCGGGGACGGCGGCGTGTTTTTTGCCGCGGCGCGGTAAACGGCGTCGTCGTCGAGTTGGCCGCCCGCCCCGCGCGCCCTCCCGCCGAGGCTTCTCTGACGCATTCGTGACCCGAGGCCGTAGGTTGCACACATGAGAGACCTGCATGTTTATGTCGAGCCAGTAGGCTCCGCCCCGCGCGGCGAGTGGAAGGCGTTCTACAGCCGGCGCGCCGACGGCCCGTACTACCGCTGGCTCTACGCCGAGGGCCAGGATCACTGGCACTACTCCCGCGTCAGTCTGGACAGGCCGACGCTGCGCATGCTCTGCGTCGCGCCGTGGGACGCCGTCCCGGCCACGCTGCGCAGCCGCCTGGGCGAACATTACCTCGAATAGAACCCGCCGCGATGACGGCGAAGGAAGGGCGAAAACATTGAGCGGACAGAAACCCGTCAGCCGAGACGCGAAACACTACCTCGTCAAGCGCCGGAACGAAATCCTCCCGAAGAGGCGGAGCTGGAATGAGGTGCAGGCGGAGCTTCGCGAGAAGGACACCGGCGCCGACGAGGCGATGCTGTTCCGCGGCATCGTCACCGAAGACGGCACCGAGTACCGCGACATGTACGCCGACAGCAGGACGCAGGTGACGGAACACACCACTTAGCCACGGAGGTGAGAGACGTGGGCGACGAACCTCGCGTGTTGGAAGAGGCGAAGTCGGAGGCGCTGGCGGCCTTCGCGGCCATCGCCGCCGTCATCGACCTCGCGGGCGAGCCCGTGACGGCCGAGCATAGTCGCGCGTCAGACGCGCTGCGCGCCGCCGCCGTGCGACACCTCTCCGCCGCCCTTGAGATGATGGGCCGCGCGAAAGGCGGTGGCGCTTGAGCGGCTACGACGATTTCATAGAACGCCTTGAGGCCGCGCTCGCCGACGACGAGGGGCGCGAAGACTTTCTGAACTACATGGAAGGGCTCACGAGCGAGGGGCGCGCCGAGATTCTGGCCGAGGCGGATCGGCGCGAGGGGGAGGCGGAGGTCACTTAAGAGAGGTGTAAAGAGATGAGCGCGAGTGAACAGCCGGATAAAGAAGCACAGAGAGGGACGGATGAAGATAAAGCCCGGCAGCCCGTCAGAAAGGGCTCGGGCGGCGTCCACGAGGATCCGCTCTTTCTCAGGGGCGGAAGCGACGGCCGGAAGGGGAACGCCCAGGACGAGAAGGACGAGACGGCGGAGTAGCGATTCATGCCAGGTGAGACGGCAGACCCCGGCGCGCGTATCAAGGCCGGCGACTTGGTCCGCGCCCTCGACGGCGCGTACAAGGGGAGCGTCGGGACCGCGCTGCGCGTTGTGACCTCGCGCGACGAGGGACGAACCTCGCAGTCCACCATCCTCGTCAGCTTCCCCGCGGGCGGTGCCGACTACCTCGACGCCGGCGCGCTTGAGAAGGCGGAAACGGCCGACGACTGAGCGCGCCGGCGTCGGACGGGTGTTCCGAAGGCTCGGCCGGGTCACGAATGTCGTGACCCGGCCGAGCCTTCTGACTTAACCGCGCGAGTGGATGAGGCGGCGCATGCGGTCGGGGAAGAGCACGTCTATCTTCTGGGGCTCGACCAGCGCCGTCACCTCGCCCACCCCGAAGATGGGGTGCGTCATGGACTGGCCGGCGCGGTAGGTATGCTTGCTGTCGTAGGGGGCTCCGGTCTTCGCGGTCGCGCGCCCCGTCATCTCGACGCCGGCCTTGAACGGGCTGCGCGTGCCGCACTTCGGGCAGCTCACGCGCGTGATGCGCCCGGCCTTCGTGACCGAGGCCACGACGTGCCCGCGCTCCTCGCCGCACTCGACGCAGAACTTCTCCACGCGCTCCCCGCTCTGATGAATCTGTTTGTCCACACGAACTCCTTTCACACGCCGCCAAATTTTATAAGCCCAGTCGGGGACGCCTCTCAGGCGAGGGCGGACGACGCCGACTGAAAAAGCCCCGGGCCGAAGATTCGACTTGGCCCGGGGCTTCTCATTTACAGAGTCTCCGGCGAGCCGGAGGGCGTTACCAGCGCGAGCCGCCGCCGCCGTAGCCGCCGCGACCGCCGCCGCCGCCGGAACGGCCGCCGCCGTTACCGCCGCGACCGCCGCCGCCGCCGCGATCCTCGCGGGGCTTGGCCTCGTTAACGTTCAGGTTGCGCCCGCCGATTTCCTTGCCGTTAAGCTGCTGGATGGCGGCCTCGCCCTCTTCGCGCGAAGACATCTCGACGAAGCCGAAGCCGCGCGAGCGGCCGGTGTCGCGATCCTCGACGACCGAAGCCGTCTCGACTGTGCCGGCCTGAGCGAACAAATCGCGGAGGTCTTCGCTGGAAGTCTGGAACGAGAGGTTGCCGACGTAAAGTTTCATTGACATGTGTGTGTATACCTCCCCCGCCTGAAGCGGGGCGTCAGGAGAAGCGTCGAATCGAAGTGGCTTCGTCGGAACGGTGGCAGCGAAGAACCTGCGTTCGGGTGCTCAGTTCGTGAGCGGCTTCTGAAGTTGAAAGTGAGCCTGCTCTCGTACTATCCAGAACGCCGCCGCCGCGAGGCGATGGGGCGCATCACCGTCGATGCGCGAGAGAAGGAAGAACTCCATTAAGATGCACTAATTGCCCCTTCTGTTGCAACCGCCGGGGAAGTATCTCGCCGCCGCGAGATGTGACCTTTGTGTGTCGGGCGCGCCCCGGACGTCCCGCGGGCGCTCTAAAACGCGCCGTCTCGGGCGTCGCGTTTCGCCCGCCGCGTAGATTCCGGTAACCTGAAAACGCCTTTCGTGGCATGATACGTCCACGGTCATACAAGTTAACGAAGAGGTCGGGTCGAACCGCATGAGTCAGTCAACTAACCAGGGGGAGTCGGCCGCCGACGGCGAGGCGCAGTCGCGGCTGGGGACGGGCGGCGCGGGGCTCGACAAGATTCTCGAAGGCGGCTTCCCGGCCAACCGCCTCTACCTCATCGAGGGCGACCCGGGCACGGGCAAGACGACGCTCGGGCTCCAGTTCCTGCTCGAAGGCGCGCGGCGCGGCGAGCCGGTGCTCTACGTCACGCTCTCCGAGACGAAGGAGGAGCTGACGGCCGTCGCGCGCGCGCACGGCTGGTCGCTCGAAGGGGTCACGGTGCACGAACTGGTGCCGCCCGAGGAGAGCCTTAAGGCCGAGTCGCAGTACACAATCTTTCACCCGTCGGAGGTGGAGCTGGGCGAGACGACGAGGGCCGTCATCGAAGAGGTCGAGCGCGTCCAGCCCCGCCGCGTCGTCTTCGACTCGCTCTCCGAGATGCGCCTGCTGGCGCGCGACCCCTTACGCTACCGGCGGCAGATACTCGCGCTCAAACAGTACTTCTCCGGGCGCAGGACGACCGTCCTGCTCCTCGACGACCGCACCTCGGCCGACGCCGACCTACAGGTGCAGTCCATCGCCCACGGCGTCGTGATGCTCGAACAGTTGGAGCTGGACTACGGCGCGGAGCGGCGCCGGCTGCGCGTCTCGAAGCTGCGGGGCAGCCGCTTCCTCGGCGGCTTCCACGACTTCGCCATCAGGACGGGCGGCGTCGTCGTCTTCCCGCGACTGGTCGCGACCGGGCGCGGCGTCGAGTTCGAGCCCGGCGTGGCCGCGAGCGGCGTGACGGAGATTGACGCGCTGCTCGGCGGCGGACTCGACCGCGGCACCGCCACGCTCGTCCTCGGCCCCGCCGGCTGCGGCAAGTCTTCGCTGGCGGCACACTTCGCGGCGGCGGCGGCCGGTCGGGGCGAGCAGGCCGCCGCCTTCATCTTCGACGAGAACGTCAACACGTACCTGAACCGCGCCGCCGGGCTGGGCACCGACCTGCGCACGGAGGTCGAGTCCGGGCGGCTGAAGGTGCAGCCGGTGAACCCGGCCGAGCTGTCGCCGGGCGAGTTCGCGCACGCCGTCTGCGCGTCGGTCGAGGGCGGCGCGCGGCTCGTCATCATCGACAGCCTCAACGGCTACCTCCAGGCAATGCCGGACGAGCGCTTCCTGACGGCGCAGATGCACGAGCTGCTCACGTACCTCAACCAGCAGGGCGTCGTGACGATACTCGTGATGGCGCAGCACGGCTTCATGGGCGCCGGGATGTCGTCGCCGGTGGATGTGAGCTACCTCGCCGACACGGTGGTGCTGCTCCGTTACTTCGAGGCCGCCGGGGCCATCCGCCGCGCCATCTCGGTCGTCAAGAAGCGGACGGGCCGCCACGAGGACACCATCCGAGAGATGCGCCTTTCGGCGTCGCGGGGCGTCGAGGTCGGCGAGCCGCTGACGGCGTTCCGCGGCGTGCTCACGGGCGTCCCCGTCTTCACCGGCGACGGCCTGAACGACGCCGCGCTGCTCGGCGGTGGCGATGACTGACGCGGGACACGAAGCGCGGGACGGGCGCGTGCTGCTCCTGACGCCGACGGGGCGCGACGCCGACCTGACGGGCCGCTACCTGTCGGCGGCCGGCCTCGCCGTCGAGGTCTGCGCCGTGATGGAAGAGCTGTGCGAGAAGTGGCGCGAGGGGGCCGGCGCCGCGCTCATCGCCGAAGAGGCGCTGACGGCCGAAAACAGGCGCCGGCTGCTCGACACGCTCGACGGACAGCCCGCGTGGTCTGACTTCCCGCTGGTCGTCCTGACGGGCGGGGGCGAGGCGTCCGCCGGCGACGCGGGCGTGCTCAAGTCCCTCGGCGACGTGGCCAACGTGACGCTCGTCGAGCGCCCGACGCGCGTCATCACCGTCCTCAGCGCCCTCCGCTCGGCGCTGCGCGCGCGCCGCCGCCAGTACGAGGTGCGCGCACACCTCGCGGCCGAACTACTCGCGCGCAAGGAGCGCGAGCGCCTGCTCGAAGAGGCCGTCGCCGCGCGCGCCGAGGCGGAGGCCGTCAACCGCGCCAAGGACATCTTCCTCGCCACGCTCTCGCACGAGCTGCGGACGCCGCTCACGGCCATCCTCGGCTGGGCGCGTCTGCTGCACAACGCGGGCATGGACGCCGAGACGGCGCGGCACGGGCTCGGGGTGATAGAGCGCAACGCCGAGGCGCAGCACCAGCTCATACGCGACCTGCTCGACGTGTCGCGCATCATCAGCGGCAAGCTCCAGCTCAAGCCCCGTCAGGTCGGGCTGGCCCCCATCGTCGAGGCGGCGCTCGACTCGGTGCGTCAGGCGGCCGACGCCAAGGCCATCCGGCTCGGCGCGGAGTACGACGACGAGTCCGAGCTCGTGACGGGTGACCCCGACCGACTCCAGCAGGTCATCTGGAACCTGCTCTCGAACGCCATCAAGTTCACGCCCAAGGGCGGCCGCGTGGGCGTCCGCGTCGAGCGCGACGGCTCCGACGTGCGGGTCAGGGTGAGCGACACGGGGCAGGGCATCACGCCCGAGTTCCTGCCGCACGTCTTCGAGCGCTTCCGGCAGCAGGACGGCTCGACGACGCGCGAGCACGGCGGCCTCGGGCTCGGGCTCGCCATCGTCCGCCACCTCGTCGAGCAGCACGGCGGGCACGTCTCCGCGGAGAGCGCGGGCGAGCGCCGCGGCTCGACCTTCACGGTCAACCTGCCCATCGCGGCGGTCAGGACGCCCCCGCGGGCGCGCGAGTCCGCGAGGCAGCCCCCGTCACAGACTTCGCCGGGGGAGGATCCGGCAACGCTCGTCGGCGTCCGCGTCCTCGTCGTCGACGACCAGCCCGACGCGCGCGAGCTGTTGGCGGTGGTGCTCGGCCGCGCGGGCGCGGAGGTCTCGACGGCGGCGTCGGCGGCCGAGGCGCTTGAGTTGATTCAACTGGAGGAGGTGGACGTGCTGGTCTCCGACATAGGTATGCCCGCCCTCGACGGCTACGCGCTCATCGGCCGGGTCAGGGACATGTCGGCGGGGCGCGCGCGCCGCACCCCCTCGGTCGCCCTCACGGCCTACGCGTCGGAAGACGACCGGCGGCGCGCGCTCGCGGCCGGGTTCGACGCACACATCTCCAAGCCGGTCGAGCCGACGGAACTCGTCTCGGTCATCGCCGGCCTCGTCGGCTGACCCGCCGCCCGCCGGGCCCGAAACACTTTTAAAAATCGCCCGCCCCGAACGGCATGCGGAAACTCGGGCTCGCGGGCCGGAGCGGCATCGTCGATTACGCCGTCTTCCGCGGGTGGATGAAGAACGACCGGCCGGGGCGAGCCGCGGAACGGGCGCGAATCACGCGGCCAGCCGGTGTAGCCAGCCCATCAGTTGCTCCGTGTCTTCCGGCAGCACGACGTACTCTCGGGGGCGCACCTCGACCGCCTCGCCCTCGCGCGCCACCTCGCCCGCGCTGTTGGCGTAGGCCACGACGGGAACGTCCTCAGGTATGCCCGCGCCCGCGCGGACGCGCCTGCCGGCGGCGAGCGCCTCCCCGGGCAGCACCATCCCCAGCTCCATCAGTATCAGGTCGGGCGGTTCGTGCGAGGCGCGCTCCACCCCGTCCCGCTCGTCGAAGGCAGCGACAACGCGGAAGCCCTCGCGCTCAAGCCCACGCCTGAGCGCCGAGCGCACCTCGTCGTCGTCGTCCACCAGCAGTATCGTGCGCCCGCCATTCTTTTCGCCCATCTGTTCACACCGCTCCCGACCGTCTGAGTCACACCCCGCAGGGAAGGTTGCCACGAAAAGTGGACGAGTATGTTAGCGCCCGGCCGGCCGGAAAGTATGTACCCTCGCGGGCAGTGCGTCGCCCTGCGTCCGCCCGACCCCCGCGCCTGTACGCCGGGGCGGGTGCGTGGTACCATCTACGTGTAAGCTACCTGGCACCCAGCCGATAGAAATCTTATCTTTCGTCATCAGGATTACGCCCTCAGTTCTTCTCCTGCCGACTGTCGATCAACTTCCGTCCGACGCTTTTACGAGGAGAATCCCGATGAGCACGAGCCAGCTCACACGCCCGCGGTCTAACCGCATCCTGTCGGCCGCCCCCAAGGAAGAATACGAGAGGCTGTTCCCGCTCCTTGAGTACGTCGAGCTGCGTCGCGCGGATGTGCTGCACGAGGCGGGCGAGCACATGCCTTACGTCTACTTCCCCTACAGCGGCACCATCTCGGTCGTCGTCCAGATGGAGGACGGCAACCAGGCGGAGGTGGGCGTCGTCGGCCGCGAGGGGGTGCTCGGCCTGCCCTTAGTGCTGGGGACGGACACCGCGCCGCTCAGGGGGTTCGTGCAGGTCTCGGGCGGCGCCATGCGGATGACGGCCGCAGACTTCGTCGAGGAGGTCGGCCGCCGCGCGGGTCTCTACACGCTGCTGCTCAGGTACGCGCAGGCGTTCTTCGTCCAGACGGCGCAGACGGCGGCCTGTAACCGCCTGCACCCGATGGAGGGGAGACTCTCCAAGTGGCTGCTGACGACGAGGGACAGGGCGGAGTCGGACGACCTGGACCTGACGCACGAGTTCGTCTCCGTCATGCTCGGGGTGCGCAGGGCGGGCGTGACCGAGGCGCTCGGCGCTTTGAGGGCGGAGGGGCTGATAGATCACTCCCGTGGGCGCATACGCATCCTTGACGCGGAGGGGCTGGGGCGCGCTTCGTGCGAGTGCTACGTGGTGATAAGGGACGAGTACGAACGGCTCGTCGAGTAGCGCCGCCGCGCGTCAGGCCGGGGGAGCGGTACGCTGCTCCGAATTCAGGAGTCTTTATGTGAACGTCGCCGGCATATTGTTCGATCGCTTCGGCGGGGTGACACTGGCGGGTGGACGGGGCGGGGTAGTTAGTGTATTGTGTACGCAACCGGGCGGTCGGTGAAACCTTCCGCCCAGTGGTTTGCAGGGGTGAGGACTGTGAGCCACATAGAACAGGCGCGAGGCCCCCAAGGCCGACGCGCCTGTTCGCTTTTTACGGTGCCGCCGGGGGAACCGCCCGCCGGCTTCAAGGAAACGGAAGTCGCCGGCAACACTTACACAACGCGTTCGGTGGCATACTCGGTCGCATGAAACGCGGGGACGCTCACCTGATAGTCAGACGCACCGTGACGGGGCTCGGGCTCTTTACGCTCAAAGACATTCCGGCCGGGCGGCGCATCGTCGAATACGTCGGCCCCATCGTCACGGCCGAGGAGGTGGCGCGCAGGCGCGGCCGCTACTTCTTCGAGATAAACGAGAAGCTCTCCATCGACGGCAGCGCCCGCGCCAACATCGCACGCTACCTCAACCACTCGTGCCGCCCCAACGCCGAGGCGTTCGTCACGGGCAGGCGCGTGTGGGTCTGGTCCAAGAGGGCCATCAAGGCGGGTGAACAGCTCACGATCCACTACGGCGAGTCCTACTTCAACGACTACATCAGGCCGAAGGGCTGTAAGTGCGAGAAGTGCCGGCCGCGTTAAAGCGAGTAGCGAAGCACCAGGAAAACCTGCGCGCCCCTGTCCCGCCGGAGAACGGCGGCGTCCGAAGTCGCCGTCAGCACAAAACTGTCGTCCGCGGGGGTGAGTTCGACCGGCGGGGCCGGCGAGGTCGCCGCACGGTGCTGGGTCACCTCCCCCCCGTAGAGGTCGAGCCCGACGACCGTGATAGTTTTTCCGTGGGTGAAGTACGGGAAGTAGTCTTTGCGAATCGTCGCCGTAAAATCGCCCGCGCCGTTGACGAACGTAGACCACTCGGTCGGGAAATCGTGCGGCAGGCTGAAGAGCAGGGCCAGTTGCGGCGGCGGGTCGGCGAAGATGGTGTTCAGCGCCGCGATGACCTTGTCGGGCGCGACCCCCTGCCGGGCGGTGTAGCGGACGTGCAGAATCACGTCGGAGATGGTCGAGTAATCGAACGCGGGGTAGTCGTCAGGCTTCGGGAGGTCTATCTTCCAAGTGCTCTCGGCGCCCGCCCCCTCGAACGGCAGGAAGCGCTCGTCGCGAAGGTTCGCGTCGAACATCCCGCTGTCGTCGGTGGCGCCGCTCGTCACGATGGACTGCACCGCGCCGGCGTAATCGACGAAGCGGTCGTCCTCCGGCCCCTGGCGCAGGTAGTCGTCCCCGGCTATCGCGGACTTGCGGATCGTGCTCCGGAGCAGCGAGAGGGTGCAGTTGACGCTGGTGTAGGGGCCGACGACCGACGGGATGGAGACGCCGACCCGCTTGATGCGGCGCATAAAATGGCCGGGGCAGTCGCGGTCGTAAAGCCACTCGGGGATGGTCACCTGGCACGTGCCGGTTGTCTTCAGCGCGAGCAGGGCGAGCGGGTTGAGCTGGCGCAGGGAGACGTGCCGCGTCAGTTCGAGCTCGCGCCTGTTGTTCTCGTGGTAAGCCATCTCCATCCGCTTGATGTCCAGATGAAGCGCCTCGCCCGCGAGCAGCCCCTTGCGCCCGCCGTCCCAGTAGTTGAACTTGACGAAATCCTGCGCGTCCACCTCTGGGCGCATCAGCTCCTGCTTCATCGTGCGCTCCGCCTTCCGGGCGGTGTCGAAAGCGAAGCGGTAGTACTCGTAGTAGAGGCGCGAGAGCTCGCCCTGCATCCACAGGTAGAGGTCTTCGTTGGTAAACTTGTCGTGGAGGAACTGGTCTACCTCCTGCGAGTTCTTGATCTGCTGCCGGATGATTTGATACTCGTGGCGGGTGACCTGCTCGGCGATGAGGGACGTGAGTATCTGCCTGCCGATCTGCATCAACTCGCGGGCGGCCAGGTTGTACTGCAACACCCAGTCGTCGGAGCGCCGCTCGTGCCCGGCGGTGCGCCCGGCCATGCCTGCCTGATCCTGTTCCCACGCCGAGACCATGCGCAGGATGTCGGCGGCGCCCTTCACCGCGTCGTGCAGCTTCGCGCCGCCGAAAATCCTCGACGCCCCGCCCAGCCCCCAGAACGCGAGGTGGATGTCGAAGTCGGGGATGAAGGTGAGCACGGCCGCGACCGCGTCGCTCACCGACGCCGCCAGCCGCGTGTCCCTCGCCCGCGGCAGGTGTGAGTTCAGCTCCGCGTCCTCGCTGGTGTTGAGGAAGAGGCGCCCGCCGCCGGACGCGCCCGACTGCTGCGTCGGGGAGGTGCTGCCCGCTATCCTCAAACCGGGCAGCCGCTGGATCGTCAGCGGTTTGTCGTACTGCCCGACCAGCGCGTTGTAAGTCTCGTCGAAGTTCTCCTCGTTCAGCTCCCTGTGTTCGAGCGCGAGGGCGCTCGGCGCGTTCGGCTCCTCCGGCAGCCCCAGCAGACGGCGGTAATAGTTCAGGCGCTCCAGCGCGCTCCCGCGCGTCGTCAGGAGCGACTTGGTCGCCTCGCGCGCCGACTGCCACTGGAGGTACTTCACGTCCTGTGTCATCTGCTGGATGCCGACTTCGTGTCTCTGGCGGAGCAGGCCGAGGCGTTCGCCGTCGACCTTCTCCAGCGTCGAGAGCAGCGCGCCGCCGAGGCCGCGGACTTCGTTGCAGAGTTCGAGCGCCTTCTGAATCAGCGTCTGGCAACGAACCGGGCTCGCGGGCTGGTTGAGCCCGCTCACGATGCTGCCGATGTCGATCCCGGCCGCGGCCGCCTTGACCAGCATCCCCGGGTCGAGCGGCGGGTCGAAGAGCGCCAGCGGGCGGACTATCCCGGCGATGTTCATGCAGTGACGAATCTTGAAGAGCCGGTCGGCGACCGTGTCCCAGTAGCCGAGCAGCTTGTCGTTGCGCGGGATGCAGAAGTAGAGCGCGCGGCCGATGCCGAACAGCGGCGCGCCCGCGTCGGCGTCGCCCCCGGCCGTCGTGGTCAGGTTGAACGGGAACTCGCCTTCCATCTCGACCAGCGCGTTCCCGATGGGGCCGAGCCCCTCGTCCTTCAGTTGTTTGAACGTTTTCGGCCTCACGGTGCCGCGCGGCGGAATCTGCTGCGGGCGCGGGCCTAGGAGGTTGGCGGCGAGGACGTAGCGCTGGGTCGCCTCGTTGATCGACTCGACGGTGTCCTGCTGAAACAGGCTGTCGCCCCAGGCTATCAGGTTGTCGAGGTACTTCATGACCACCGCGTACTGGTAGGCGACGTGCCGCGTGCGCGCGACCTTGTGGGGCTGGAACGGCGAGTTGAGTATCGCGCGGTACCCTTGCAGCACGTCGTCCTGCTCAAGCCGGTCGGCCGGCGAAAGCTCCGACCTCGGCGTGCTCAAGAGCTGCACGACCCTGTCGAGCGTCCGGTTCGTTTCGGGGTTGCGGAACGCGAGGAACTTCCAGAAGCGCGCCGGCGGAGGGGTGCTCTGGTCGTTCGACGTGGGGTCGAAGATGAGGTGGAACCAGCGCTGCGCCTCCGCGAACCGCTGCGTCTTGCTGAGGTGGACGGCCACGGTGAAGGGGATGTGAAAGAGAAGCTCCCAGTTATAGTTCGCGTACGGGCCGTGCGCGCGGAGGTCGATCTCCTTCGGGGAGCTGTTGACGCCCACCACGTTGGAGGAGTGGACGGTGTAGTACTCGCCGAAGAACGTCTCCTCAAGGCCCTTGTGGAAGTCGGGGTCGAGCATCCCGGGCAGCGACTCTTTGTTGAGCCGCTCGATCAGCTTGCCGACGAACGGGTGAAAGAAGTTTTCAAACGTGTACTCGAAGACGGCGCGCTGGGTCGCCCAGGTCGAGACGTAGTTCTTCGTCGTCTGGCTCGCCGCGTAGTCGTGGAACCCGACTTCTTTGAGCGTGTTGGTTTTCATCGCCTCTTCTCCTTCTCAGCGTCGGAACGACTTCGCCTCACTGCCCAGCGGGCCGATCTCTTTGTCGCCGTACCGCACCGTGCCCGGGCTGCCGATGCCGCGCGTGATGTAGGCGTCCTCGGTCACAAGCACTCGCGCGGGCGCCGGGTCGAACACGCCGAACCCGGGCTGGCGCGTGATCGGGCCGGCGAGGTCGGGTATGCGTTCGGGGACTGCGAGGACAATCGGCGGCAGCTCGTGCGGGATGCGGTCCGCCAACCCGGGCCCGGGCATCGCGACCACGTCGCGCCAGCGGAAGACCGTCTCCATGCGTTGCTCGGTGGTGACGAAGAAGGCGTGGCGGCGGTCTTCGTAAAAGAAAGGGGCGTCCCACGGGCCGCCCTCTACGGGGTGGCGGGGCTCGACGACGTGGTCTTCGATGGGGTTATCGAGAATCGAGTGGTTGACCGTCGATTCGGGGTACTGCGCCTTCAGCGCGCTGCTCGACGTTTCCAGTATCCGCCGGGGCCCGAAGTGCCGATTCTTCTTCTCCACGCGGACTTCGGGCGTGCTGTAGACGTTGTGGAGGAAGAAGGAGTTCCCGGTGCCGATGGCGTTGGAGACGATCACGCGCAGCTCGCCCCTCGTCCAGAACATCGCGGACATCTGCAACTTCGAGCGGTCGAAGCTGGCCTCCTCTACATTCTCGGCGATAATCAGCGGGCGGTCGGGGTCCGAAGTCCTGACCGACTGCCACTTCCCGTTAAAGTACTCGCTCCAGTTGAGAATCGCCGTCACGGTGATCTTCGGGTTCGCCGGGAGCTGTATGCTCCCGATGGTGTCTCCCCCGGTGGGCTTGTCGCTCCGCGCGGGGCCCTTTTTGATTAAACGCAGCCAGAAGAGGAACAGGCGCCCCCTCCACACGACCGGGAGCACGGGGTTGTCTTCGATGTCGAGCTTGACCTGCTCCCACGGCGTCCACGAGCCGTCCTGCCGGCGGCGGTAGTAGTACTTGCGGCTCGCGCCGGTGGTGCGGGCGATGACGTGATCGACCTCGCTCGTCCTCTCGCCGGCCGGGACGTGGTGGATGCCGCAGGGCTCCAGCTTCGCGACCTCTTCGAGCTTCGCGAGGTAGTTGAGCAGCGCGACGGACGCCGACTCCTCCGTGATGTCGCCCTGCAAAAGCTCGCTCTCAATCTCCTTGAAGAAGGGCGACTTGTCGTCGCGGAGCTCGGGCTCAAGCCAATTCTCGGGGTACAGAAAGACCTTCCTGTTCGCCTCCCAGACGCGGTAACGCTTCATCCACTCCCACTGCTTCGCGATGATTGAGCCGGAGGAGACGGCGGGTTCGAGGTTCATCAGACAGCGTTCGATGAAGAGCTGCACCGAGGAGAGCGCGTGGCGGACGCGCGAGGTCTGCATGCACGGCTCCATCTGCACGTCCATCAGGAAGAACTCGAACAACTTGTCCGGCGTGTCGATGTGCGCGGTGGCCGGTTTCGAGCGCATCTGATCCAGGATGTAGGCGACTAGCGCGTCGCGCTGTAGGGCGCGCGTCGCGTCGTTGATGGGCTGCACCACGGCGCGCCAGTCGGCGGCGTCGTAGCGAGCGCGCAGCGCGGCGCTCAGTTCGCGGACGGTGTCGCCGTCGGGCTCGTTGGTGGTCGCGCGGAGCAGGGCGCGCGCCGGGATGCCCATCTTCTGCGCCAGCTCGAACGCCTGAAAGACGCGGTGGAAGAACCCGACGTGGCCGAGTTCGGACAGCCCGCCGCCGAAGTGTGCGAGGAACTCGTCTAGCGAAGCCGCGTCCCAGCGCGTGAGCGCGAACAGGGGGGCGCCCGGCGGCCCGGAGGCCGCGACCGGGTCTTCGAGAATCCGCAAAAGCGCCTCGTCGCCCGGCGAGACGGCCGACTTCATCCGCGCGAATCTCAAAAGGTCGCGGAGCGGCGTGAGCAGCGTCGCGTTCAGCGCCCGCGCCGCGGCGGCGTCGCCCGGGTCGGCGAGGCGCAGGTTGTCTTCTGCAGGCAGGTGGTTGAGCCAGCCCTGTCCGCCCGTATCCGGCTGACCCGTCCCGTTGATTCGGTAATCCGCGCGGGTGGCGAAGTGCGCCGTCTCCTTCGCGGTGAGCTTGAGCGCCACGGCGAGGTCGGCCGCCTTCAGGAACCGGAGGTAGACGCGGCGGAAGGACTCGAACAAGTCTGCGGGGTAGAGGAACCGCGGCGGAATGGTCTCGCGCCCCTGTCCCTTCGGCGACCACTCCCACTGGACGCGCACGACGTTCCTGACCTGTTCGACGGTCAGCTCGATTTCGTAGAGGCTTCCCGCGCGCAGCTCCTTCGGCTGTGCGTTCTCCCACAGCGTTCCGTTCTGCGTGAGCGGCACCTCCCGACCGTCGAGCTTCAGACGCACGGTCGCGCCGGCGTCGGCGTCGATGAGCAGGTTGAAGAATCCGCTCGCGGGCGCTTCGACGTGGCCGCGCCAGATTGCGGAGACGGCCGCGCCCGGCGCCGGGTTGGCGGGCAGCGGGTTCTGGCCGCCCGGCGCGGGCGCGTAGTCGAGGCTCGCGGCGACCGGCGGCGCGGGAATGACCGGCCCGCCGGCGACGTTGTTGGCGAAGAACTCGACCGACAACCCTTGAGTCTCCAACGCGAGGATGTCGTTCATCGCCGGCTCGTTTACGTCCGCCGCGGCGTGGAGGGCGATGCCGTAACCCGTCTTTTCCAGCAGGCTGTTGGCGAAGTCGAAGTCGGCGTCGGCCGCCGTGCCGATTGACTGTAGCGCCTGCTGTCTCTTTCGCCGCGCGACGAGGTCGGGCATGATTTGCGCCAGCACCGCGCCGCGCTTCTGCTCCAGAGTGCCGGCCGACGCAACGTACGCGTCGTGCACCGCGCGCAGTTCCGGGTACCGCTCGAAGAAGGGGCCGACGGCGGACTGACTTTCCGTGAACAGGTCGTCCGCCGCCGTCTTGAACGCCGCCGCCCCGACCCCGGACGCCGTCTTGATGGCGTCACGCGTCGCCGCGTCGAGGACGCCCGCGTAGGAGAGCCGCTTGCGGAAATCGTCGTAGGCGAGCCGCGGGTCGCCCGCGTCTGTCTCGCCGGACGCGGTTTGAATCGCGGCGAGTGTCGCGGGGGTCGCCAGCGTCGCGTCCGGGTCGTTGAAAGCGATGTCGAAAGACGAGGTGCCGCCCAGCAGGCCGAAGAAGAACGCAGCGGCGTCGGCGCCGTAGACGAGCGTCATGCGGTTTTGCGCGATGGCCCCGTCGGGGTCGTCTTTGACGACGAAGTCGGCCTCCACCGCGGCGAGGTCGGCCCGCAGGTCGCGGGCGATCTCCGCGATTTGCGCCGGGCCGGGGCCGGACTTGCCTGTGAGGTCCTGGTGCCAGATGAGGTAAAGCGCCGCGGCCGTTTTGAGAGAGCCGCCCTTCAGGCTCTGAACCAGGTCGATGATTCGCAGGACGGCCGGGTCGGCGGGGTCGGGCAGCGCGAAGGGATCGACATCCATCAGCCGCGTCAACAGCAGGAACTCGCGGACGCTGAGCTTGAGCTTGCGCGCCAGCCAGCCGTGTCGATAGACGGCGCTGACGTTCGCGAGCGTCAGCGGCGCGAGCGCGGCCTGATTCGCCGCGTAGAGGGCGTCGACCGCCGTTTTGAAATCGTTGCTGACGCCGGCAACCGTCTTGAGGGCTTCGCGCGTCGTGGCGGTCAGGGCGCCGGTGTAGGACAGACGCTTGCCGGCGTCGTCGTAGCCGATGCCCGGCCCGGTGTTAAGAATCTCCGCGCCCAGCGCGGGCATCGGGTGTTCGTAATGAACGTCAACCTTGTCGGCCCCGAGGCCGAGGGCGGCGACTATCTGTGAGAACTCATCGCCGGTCAGCCCGAACGCGGCGCGCAGCGTCTCGGCGTGACCCAGAAGCTTTTGCGTCGCGTCCTTGAGGAACTCGCCGTAGCCCGTATCCGCGAAGGCTTCGTCCTGATTGAGCGGGGTCGGGTTGAGGAACATCTGGCGGTAGAGCGACGACGGGCCGTGCGTGCCTATCGGGGCCCAGCACGCGAGGAGCGGCAGCAGGTCGCGCTTCGCCGTCAGGTTCAGCGCCTTCATCGTGCGCACGGCCACCCCGAGCCGCGGGAGCATCGCGGCGAACCCGCTGTCTAATTCCGCCAAGGTGTCGATGGCGTTGGCGCCGTCGGGGAACGGGGGCACGGGGAACAGCGCGCAGATGGCCGCGTCGGTCTGCTCTATCGTCCAACCCAGTTTTTTCCAGAGCCGGATGAAGCGCATCATCCGCACGAACTCGACGGCGCCGGGGCGGTTCGACACGTTGCCCGCCGGGACGGGGCTCGCGCGGCGGAATTCGAGGTCGTCGAAGCTACAAGGGTCGTCACCGCCCGTCGGGTCGGTGAGCGTGATGAGGCCCATGATGCGGTCGTAATTCTCCTGCGTCCTCACCCACGCCTTGATGTCCCCGCCGTACTCGGCCGGGTCGGGCGCGCCCGCGCCCTGCGGGAGCAGCGCGTCGAACTCGGCGTCGGCCTCGGGCGTGTTCGTGTCCTTGAGCTTCTTCAGCGCGGCGAAGCTGACCCCGAGCCGTTCGAGCTTAGGGATCAGCTCGCTGTTGGGGTTGACGAACCGCGTCCGAAGCAGCGCGACCAGCTCTTCGTAGGTGATGCCGACACGGCGCGTGAACTGTTTGGCGTTCGCGAGTCCCGCGAAGTTCGCAACCCCGGCGATGACGTTCGCACTCGACGTGCCGTTGGGGAAGCCGTACAGACGCCAGAGCGGGACGGCCGCCGAGTTCGTCAGAAGCTCGTGCTCGGCGCGCGAGATGTTGAGCGTCTCGACGAGAATGTCGCGCCAGCCGTAAGCGTTCGTGCCGCGCTCAAGCGCGTCGCTCTTGCGCAGCCGCTCCATCGCCAGCGGCAACGGCACCTCGAAGCTGTCGAAATAACGGCGGAGATTTTCGAGCGGCTGGTGGAAGGGGAGCGGCAGCGGGAAGTGCGCGCCGCGCAGTGTGTCGTACGCCGCTTTGATGACGAACTGTGGGCTGGCGAGCAGGTCGGCCGAACTCAGGCCGTCGGTGTCGTGGCCGAGGTAGCCGCCGAGCGAGAGCTGCTCGACGTCGTTCGCGATGAAGTATTCGAGCGTCTCGTTGACCACGTCGATGTAAGGCAGCGCCGTGTTTGTGTTCTCGCAGGTGAGCGGCAGGTGTTGAATGTCCGGCCGCCGCGCGAGCAGAACCTCCTGCGGGTTGTCGCCGGCGACCGGGTTCGGCTGGTCGATGAAGAGCAGGAGGTCGACGAGGTACGCGGCGGGGCTCAGAATCGAGCGGCAGTGTTCGCAGGCGCAGTAGTCCATCTCGCCGAAGAGCTGTTCGAGCGTCGGGTACGCGATGACGGCCGCCTCCGGCGCGCTCGTGATGTCCCCGGGGGGGCCGGCGGGTTGGGCGGACACCACGCTGCCGGCGGCGGGCCCTTGAATCTGACCGAGCGCCGGCGAGCCGAGGTCGATGCCGGTGCGCGCCGTCAGGTAGGTGATGGCGACGTTTAAGACCGCGTTGTGGACGTGAACCGACTGGTCGTAGGTGCGCGCGGCGTTTTCGGCCCCGCCCAAATCCTGTCCGAAGGCGCGGACGAAGGTCTCCCTGTCCTGTCGGACGACGTGATAGGCCGCGTCCAACCCGCGCCTGAGCAGCCCGGTCATCGCCCGGTCGTCGGGGCTTATCTGATAGACGCGCTGCAAACGCTTGACCTCGGTGACGGTCTGCTCGGGAACGTCGAGCCCGTTGCGTGCGATGTAGGTTTGAACCGGCACCATCCCTATCTCGAACTTGCCCTGATTCTCCGTGAGAAAACTGTGCACGTCTTCCGGCCGGCCGGCCGAAAGCTCGCCGCTCCTGACCATCTCGGCGACCGACGCGGTCGGGTAGCTGAGCCGCACCTGCGCCGCCAGGAAGCCGGCGTAGTTGGCCCGCTTCGCGTCCGGCGTCTCGCCGGGAATCTCTTTCGGCACCGCGATGTTCGAGTTAAGAACCTCGCCCCACTTCGCGGCGCGGTGATACCCCTGAACCGCCAGTTGTGCCGGGTCGGTAACGCCGTCCTCGCCGACGGCGCGGTGCAGCTCGCTGATCAGAGGTGCGTTGTTCACCGTCAGGAACGCCAGCTTGCCGTTGACCTGTAGCCGGTTGGCGGTCGCCTCGCCGAACGTCTGCCCGACGACGTTCCAGAGCCCCGGCAGGTCGGAGCGGTGCGTCGTGTACAGCTCGGCGAACCTGTTCTGCTCCTCTTCGCCGAGCTGCGAGACCGCCAGCACTTCCGTGAGCGACGAGACGCCGGCCTGCGTCGAGCCGGTCAACAACTTCCGGGAGCTGAGACGCTGGAAGGCGTCGGCGGCGGCCGGGATTTGCTGCTCCAGCGATTCAGGGATGACGGCCTGTTTGATGGCCTGATTCCAGACCCGCTCGACGACCTGCCTGTCGGCCTGATAGAGCGTCTCTTCGTTGGCCGGAAGGCCGGCGCGGAAAAGCGCGTAGTAGAACGCGGGGTCGATGGCCGCGGCGCCGGCGGCGTCCCGGTTGCTTGAGCCGAACTGGTCGGCCAGCGCGATTAGCGCCACGGCGCGCGCGTCCCACCCGCTCTTGTTCGCGAGGTAGGTGATGTCCTGGCGTTCGTCCGTCTCCTGAAGGTCGCCGAGCCTGCCTTTGTAGTAGGCGGCGATTGACCCGGTCAGCGTCTCGTACTCGCTCGCCAGCCCCGCCGCATTCTGCGGCAGAGCGACGTTCAGTCTCTCGTCGGTCGTCGCGTCGTAACGCACTTCCGAGGCCGCCAGAAAAGCGGAGCCGGCGTGGACGCGCGCCTGTAGGTCGGGTCTCGCCTTGCCGCTCTGCTCCCGAAAGGCGGAGGCCGTGAAGCTCGCCCGGTAGAAGCCGCGGTCGTCCGTCTCAGTCTCGGCGAGGCTCACGTCGTGGCCGACGTTCTTGTCCACGACCTCGACGCGCAGGCCGACGACGCCTGCGCGGTCGCGGCTCACCACCGAGCCCGACACGTCGTAGCGCTGGTCGTCACCCCCCGGCCGGTTCGTCCCGCCGTTCCCGTCGCCGCCGCCGGACGGCGGGACGACTATCTCGACCGGAATCGAGCCCGCCGAGACGTTCCACATGACCGTCTCCTCCGTGCTCGCGACCTGTTTCTTTCCCGAGAAGACGCGGAAGAAGAGGTCGGGTCTGCGGTCGAGAAACAGCTCGCGGAAATAGCCGACGGAGAACTCGATGCGGAAACGTCCCTGCGAGTCGGTGACGGCGCTGCCGACCATGTCGGGGACGACGAGGTCTTTATCCCACGCCTCGACCCGAAGACCCGGCACGCCGCGCCCCGAGTCCCTCCCCACGACGCGGCCGTTTATCTGATAGTCGGACTCATTCTTATTCATCGCTGTTCTCCGTCATGTGAACTTCTTGTCTGTTCGACGCCGCCGTCTCGAAGAAGGCGGCGGGGCTCACGGCGCGGGCGGAAGCATGTCTTTCAACCAGCGGTTCGGCCGCCCTGCGTAATGGTCTTCCAGGCGGTCGGCGATGTGCTCGGGCTCCCACACGGCGGCCGGCTCCAGACCTTCGACCTCCTCGCGCGTCGCCTCCCTGATTTCGCCGTCGGCGTCGATGAGCTGGTAGTGGTCGGGGTCGAGCACGTCCACCACGCGCTGCGCCGGCGGCGGCCCGAGCGAGTCTTCAAGCGCGCGCCGGCCCAAGACTTCCCACTGTCCCTTCGCTATCAGGTCTTTGTGGGCGGCGAGCGTGAAAAGGACGGGCCGGGCCGTGATTTCGTCGAGGTCGCTCGCGGGCTGTTCCGTGCGGTAGTCGTAGAAGGCGGCCCACGGAAATTCGAGCAGGCGTCCGTAAAATGTCAGGTCGCCGAGCGTTTTTCTGATTACCGCGCCCGGCTGCCAGCTTTGCTTTGCCAACGTCAGTCTTCTCCCTTGTTAACGTCCCGTGTAGCGCGCGCGCTGCCCGAACATGACAGTCGCCGCGGCGTGATAAATCCGCCCGCGCGGGTTGTCCCTCGCGACCCCGCGAATCGCGTTGCCGGAACGCGACCCCGGTCTGCGGTCGCTCCGCGAGCCGCCGTAGTGGTCTATCATCTGTTGCTCTCGCCCGCGGATGGCCTGATACGCCGGGTCGTACCGGCGTCGAGAGTAGGGGAGCGTGGCAGTCGTCGAGCGGTCGAGGACGGCGGGGCCGTACCCCGCGGCCGTCATGTGATGGTTCCGGTCGCGCGCGGCGACAATCGAGCGAGGGTCGCCGCGGCCGTGACTCCGCCCCACGTACACGCGACCCGTCCGCGGGTTGGTCTTGGTGTACGTCACGTACCGTATCGGCTCCCTGCGGCGCCGGCGTCTCGTGCGGGGTACGGGAATCGGGTCGACGCGCGGCACCGCGCGCGGCACCGCGTCGGTTCTCGTCCTCGGCGAAGTGCGGGGGCCGGCGTGCGGGGGGGCCACCGGGACGGGAAGGGGAATCGGAGGCGCCGGAATCGGCAGGGGCCGAGGCGGGGCCGGGACGGGCAGCGGCGGGGCCGGAATCGGAATAGGCGGCGCGGGCATCGGCGGTGCCGGCACAGGCCGCGGCGGCGCCGGCGCGACCGGGGGCGGCACGGGAAGCGGCACCGGCGGCGCGGGCGCGGGCGGCGACCACGGCCCGCTGAACTCGAAAGGACGGCCGAAGCGTGAGCCGCCGCGCCGCCGCTGCTGCTGCTGCAACGTCATCCCGACGGACGCCGAGATGATCGCGGCACTCCCCAATAGAAAGTACAACTCCGCGGCGGTGAATGCGACGCCTAAGATGACGATGCCGACCGTCCCGGTCGGGTCGACCATGTTCACCGGGTTGGCGTGGACGAAGAGGTAGAGGTTCGGCCCGTCGCCGAGCAGCTCGGGGTCAGGGCTTATCCAGCGGCCCAGCCACGGCGCGTAGTAGCGCGCGCCGAAGTAGTAAAGCCCGCTCTCCTCGTCGCGCTCCTTGCCGGTGTAACGCAGACGCTTGGGCGTCTCCGTCACGTCGCGCAGAGCCTGATAGGCGGTGCCGCCGTAGGGGAAGTACTCTTCGTACGAGACGATGGCGGCGGCGTGGTCGAGTTCCAGCGTGGAGCTGGAATTCAGGCTCGTGTACTGGTACTTGAGCACGCGCGCGGGGCCGGGGGCGGCCCCGGCCGTGCGCGTTTCGAGCACCGCGGCGGCCTTCCGTTCCGCCGAGATGAGAAGCGTCTCGCGCTCAAGCTTGACGGTCGTCCCGTCCGACTCGTACTCGCGGTAGATTTCGAGCGACCCGAGGTAGATGCGCTCCTTGCGGCGACGCCCGAAACGGTCGGTGAGTTTGCGGAGGCGGTTGCCGGCGGCGTCGTAGGTGTAATAAGTCGTCTCGTCGGCGGTGCCGCCGTCACCCACGGCCTGGCGCGTCGTCGAGTGCAGCGCCTCGCGCTCGTCCCAGGTGAGCGCGGTCAGGTGGGGCATCCGCGTCATGTTGCCGTGCGGGTCGTACTCGTAGCGCTCCGAGTACGGGCCGTCGGCCGGGTCGCCCGGCAGGCTCGTGGCCGAGAGCCGGTTAGACATGACCGAGGCGTCTACCCGCGACGCCTCGTCGTAAGCGTACCTGCGCCGCCAGGAGCCCGAGCCGACCTCGTGCAGCATGCTCAGGAGGTTCCCGACCGCGTCGTACTCGTAGGTCTCGGCGTAGACCCCCATCGCGTTGCCGTCGCGCGGGTGCTGTAGTCCGGCGCGCCCTAAGTCAACCGGGTCGCCCTGATTCGGCGGGCGCAGGCCCCCGCCGTTCAAGCCGAGGTGCTCGCGCCCCGTCGCACGGAGCAGGCGGTAGCCGGCGTCGTACGTGAAGTCGCAGGTCGGATCGACTCGCCGGTTGGCGAAGAAGACCACGTTCTGCGTGTCCGCCTCGTCGCGCGTGCGCGTGATGTTGCCGGCCGGGTCGTACGTGTAGCGCAGGTCCTGGACGACGCGCTCGTCGGCGGCGAACGACGGCGGCCGTGTGGTCAGGATGCGCGCGACCCGGAAGGTCTGCGGGTCGAGTTCGCGCGTCGTCACCGTGCCGTTCCCGTAATGAATCGCGGTGCGGACGCCGCGCGCGTCGTAGTCAACGTTGGTGACGGCGTGAATGTCGGCGGTCGCGGGGTCGAGCGGCGAGGCGGGCGCCGCGGCCACGCGCTCCCACACGTCCACGCGCTCGACCAGCCCGGCCTCGTTGTAAGAAGCGAGGATGACGTTCGGGCGCATGCCGGCGGCGTGCGGCGTGACGGCCTGCAAGGGGCGGTTCAGCGCGTCGTGGTCGGCGCGCGCGACGAAGACCGCGGGCTCAAGCAACGGCTCGGCGGCGTCGTCGAGCAGGTCAGGGTCGGTCTCGTCGCCGAGCGGCGTCCAGTCGATCTCGGCGCGGTACTCGCCCGCGAACCGGCGCGAGCGGTCGACGAGGTTGCCCTTGAAGTCGCAGCGCTCGTTGACGTTGAGTCCCGACTGGTCGTAGTGGCGGAACATCTCGCCGCAGAGGTTTCGGTCGGGCATGCCCTCGCCGTAGATCGTGCGCGAGACGAGTCGCTCGGGCCCGCCTTCCGTGGCCACGTAGCGGTGCGTCGGGCGGCGCGCGCGGTCGTAACGGACGCGCACGACCTGTTCGCGCGCGTCCCACGAACGGATGGGGTGTCCGCCCGCGTCCGGGAGCACACGGCGCGGCCCCGTGTCCATCTGGTTCTGGAAAAGCTCGCGCCCCGCGAAGTCCCTCGCCGTGAGGTAGAGTCTGCCGCCGCCCCCGTCCAGCGCACGCACCATGTACTCGATGACCCGCCGCCCCTTCGCGTCGATGAGCGCGAGCTGTTCGCCCTCCACGTCGTGAACGGCGCGCGTCGGCTGGCGGCCGCCCGCGCCGAGGTCGTCCACGACGAGGCATGCGCGCCCGCGCGCGTCGAAGTGCTCGACCCGCGGCGTGGCGGCGTGCGCTGCTGCCTTCTGCGCCGCGTTGCGCGCGGCGGAGCGGTCTTCGGGCGTCGCGCCGAACGCGCCCCCGATTCGCACGTCGTGCCACGAGGCGAAGGCCGCCGGGTCGTCGCCGAGCAGCCGCCGGAAGCGGTCGCCCACGTCCGGGTCGGTGCGCGGGTCGGAGATCAGAACGGTGTCGTTGGCGTCCCACTCCTCTTCGCGCCAGGGCTGGTAGACCGTCTTATGCCATGTGTTGTCGGGGCGCAGGATGGCGACGACGCGGCCCGCGGGGTCGTAGAAGGTGACGTTGCTGGCGCCGGCCTGCTGACTGAACTCGAACCTGTGCGTGGCCGAGAAGAAGGGCTGGTAGCGTCGCACCGGCCGGTTCTTGTTGTCGTTGATAGTCCACCCCGACGCGACCCAGCGGGGGTTGACCGCCGGCCCGCCTTCGGCGAGCGGGCCGGGCTCGGCCTGCGCCTTGCGCTGAATCTCCTGACCGTGGCCGTCGGAATAGACGAACCCGTGCTTGCAGCGCGGGTCGGCGCCCGGCGCGAGGTCGGAGACGTGGGTCTCGCGCTCGACCGTGTAGACGACGTTCGGCTCGGGCTGCGGGTCGTCGCGCGTGCGCAGGTACGCGTCGAGGTCGTAAACCATGCGCGCCGAGGCGCCGCCGAGAATCGCGAGCGGGTCGGCCAGCGGGTTCGCGAGGTGCGCGGCGATTGTCACGTCGTCGAGGTCGGGGACGAATCCCGCCAGAGAGTCGCCCAGGCCCTCGCCGACCTTCCCGCGCACCGCGCTGCCGACGACGTTGCCGAGTACGTCGAAGGCGACGGCCGCGCGGTTGCCGTTCGGCTCGGTCACCTCGAACGGCTGTAGCACGCGGTAATCGTTGGCCGCGGCGTGGACGTTGCCGACCGGGTCTGTCGCGCGCACGGCGAGCAGGTCGAACGCGTCGTAGTCGGTTCGGTTGACGGCGCCGAACGCGTCGATGGTTCGTCGGGGCAGGAAGAAGTGCGCCCGGGCGTGTGCGAGTTCCGCCGCGGGCGAGTCGCCGTCGCCCGGCGAGTAGTGGACGAAGCCCGTTGATATCCACCAGCCGGCGTGCCCGGGGAGCTGCGCGTAACCGCCCTCGACGAGTTCGGGCGCGCCGACGAGGTCGTCGAGCACGCGCGTGAGCAGGTCGGGCGTCAGCGCGAGCCGGAACGAAGGGCCCGGCAGCGCGAGCGCTTCGACGGTGCCCGGCGGGAGGATGCTGGCGAGGGTGTCGGCGCGGTAAAGCGTGTGCCGGTGCTCGACGACGCGACGCGCCGGGGTCGCGGGCGGGGCGCCCGCGCCGTCGATGTCCGCGGCGGCGAGTTCCGCGTAAGGGCGGTCGTGCGCGGGGTTCCAGACCGTCGCCCAGCCCGCGTCCAGCTCGGCGAACGTGAAGAGGTTGGTGATGCCCGCGCGCGCCGAGGCGGGCTCAAGTCCGAGCAGCTCGGCGGTAATCGTCTCGTGCGGCTGCGGGACGCGGCGCTCGTCGTCCGCCTGCACGGGGTTCGTGTAGCGGTGCTCGGTCCCGACCACGTGCAGCCGCGCCTGGTCGTACGCGAGCATGTCGCGGAACGAGGCCGCGAGGGCGGGCTCCGGCGCGGGGTGTCCCGCGCGGCGCGGGTAGGCTATCGAGATGTCGCGCAGCGGGTGGCCGAACTCGTCCACTTCGAGCGTCACGTCGTGCGAGACGCGCGGGTCGTCTTCGACGCGGTCGTAGTGGAACGTCAGAGTCTCGCGGTTGTGCGTCGAGAAGACCGCGTGCCGGTTGCGGCCGACCCCTTGCAGCCGCCGCACCGTGAAGTTCTGCTCGACCACGAGGTAGGGAATCCCTGCGCGCGGCGTGCGGTCTTCGGCGTAGGTCTCGCGGCGCAGCATACGTCCCTTGAGGGCCCTCCGCGCCTCGCGCTCCTCGGCCGCGGTCAGGCCGTCGGGTGTGAACGAGTCCGGCACCCTCATCGCCCGGCGGTCGTCGGCGCGCGCGTCGGGGCGCAGCGCCGGCTCGACCCAGTACTCGTGCGCGAACTGGCGCGACACGACCCGCGCTTCGACGAACGCGCCCGTGTGGAACCAGGTCTTCGTGCGGACGGGCGGCGACCACGAAGCGGCGTCCCAGTTCTCGGCGGCCGGGAACGACGTGTCGGCGCGGTGGGACTCGGTGTCCCACTCCTCGACCATGCCGAACCCGCGAAACTCCCTCTCCTCGCCGTCGTAGAACCCGTGGTGGTACGCGTAACGGCTGACGAAGCGGCTCCTGCCGACCCAGTCGTAGACCTCGACGCGTTCGACGACCTGCACCGGGAACGGCAGCCGCGTGACCCACGGCCTCCCGGCGTAGAGGTCTTCGAGGTAGAAGCGCGTCGAAGGCGCGTAATGGATTCGTGTCTCCGCGCCGAGGTTGTTCCGCGTCCTGACGAGCAGGTGGGGCTTGTGCCCGCTCATCAGATCGACGTAGCGGAGCGGCGCGTGACCCTGCGCGGGCAGCGGCGAAGACCAGACGAGACAGGCCGTCCCGTTGCCCAGCAGATCGACGGCCTCCACCGAGCTGGACATGTCCGTGGCGGGGAAGACCGCGATCCCCTGCGGCTCGGCCCACGAGTTGCCCGAGCGGTTAAAGTAGACCGACACGCCGTCGCCGCCGAGGTAAAGGATGTCGGTCGTGCCGGAGCCGTCGATGTCTGCGAGCCGAATCCGGCGCGGGTCGAACTGGTCGGGGCCGGCGAAGCGGGGCGACCCGTCCATCGTCACCTTCCGCCCGAAACGGCCGTAGCCCAGGTTCGGCCAGAAGCAGACCTCGCCGTTCCTGACACGCACGAGGTCCGAGAGGCCGTCACCCGACAGGTCGGCGAACGTGACCAGCTCGGCCGCGTTCGTCAACATCGGGCGCGGGGCGATGTCCTCGTCCCACTGGAGCCGGACGGTCTCGGCCGCGCCGAACCCCTCTTCGCCGAGCGACTCGTGGACGAGCCAAACGTCGTCCTCGCCGAGTAGAAGGTCCGCGCGGCCGTCGCCGTTGAGGTCGATGAAGTGAACGTGAGGGTCGCCGAAGTCCACCGTCGGCATCGAGCGGAAGGTGGCGAACGGCTCCCAGCCGTCGTCCGCGTTGCGCGTCCAGAACCCCGGCAGCTCGGGCTTGAACGAGACCGCCGCCAGCCGCGCCGCGCCCGAGATGTCGAGCAGCCGTATGCCCCGGCCCGCGTCGTGACCGGACGGGAGCGAGGCGACCGTCGCCACCGGCGCGAAGCGCGCGCTCGTCCGCGGCCGCGTGCCGTCGGGGAGCGGCGACCCCGTCAGGGGGCTGAGGTTGCGCTTGAAGTGCCAGGACGTTCCGTCGTCGGCCAGCACGCCCGGCATGCCCTCGGAATCGAGGTCGAGGAAGCGGTAGCGTGTGCCGTCAACGCCCGCCGGGACGTTCTCGGCGCTGGCGGGGTCGAGCGTGTAAACGGTCGGGTCGATCACCGGCCGTCCGTACTCGAACTCGACCGGCGGCATAGCCTTTCGGCGGTAGCCCGCGCCGTCGCGGCGGTAGCCGACCTCCGTCATCGAGGTCAGCATCGAGTAGATGGGACTGTTCGGGTCGGGCGTCGCCGCCTGATCCGAATAGGTGAACTCGAACGCGCGGACGAGGCAGTCGCCGCCGACGTTCGGCTCGGTGGGGAAATGATGAAAGAGCAGCGCCCTCAGGCAGCGGCGATACGTACGGGTCTCGAAACCCGCCCGGTAGGTCGAGAAGGGGTCGGGACGCACCTGACGGGGCCCGCCGTCGTCGGGCAGCGGCGCGTCACCGTAGTGTTCGCCGTAATCGAACACGACCTCGAAGTGCCAGTCGTCGGGTAGCGGCGTGGCGGCGCCGCCCTCAGACCAGTCGGCGAAGTACGGCGTCGCGTGTCCGTAACGAATCGACTTGAGGTAACGCTGTCGCTCGCGGTCGGCAGGCGAGCGGTTCGCCTCGTGCGCCGCCGAAAGGTCGACGCCCCCGCCGTCCTCACGCGCGTAGGCGTAGACGACGAGGTTCCCCTTGCCGTCGAAGCGGCGACAGATTAAGTAAGAGAAGACCTGTTGCGAATCGCCGCCCGAGGCGATGAGGCTGTCGCCGTCGAAGCCGAAGAGGGTGGTGACGTTGTCGCTGGAGATGGTGCGCCAGTGTGTGGCCCCGGTCTCCGTCGCCGTCCAACGCTCGATTCGCGCGTAGAGCCCTTCGATGCGCGGCAGGTAAGGGAACACGTCGTACTCGACGTTGTTGACCGTGCGGTGCGTGTGCGCGCGCTCCCCCAGGTCGTCCAGCAGCGGGACGAGGTCTTCCGCGCCGGCGAGGACGAAGGTGTCGGACTCCTCGGCGTCCACGTACTTGGGCAGCCCCTTGTCAGTCCGGCGCGTGATCGCGGGCACGTCGAGCGACCAGCCCATGCCGAACGGGCCGTTGCCGCCGCCGGAGTCGTAGCGGAGCGAGAGCTCGGGCGAGAAGCCCGCGCGGCCCGCGCTGACCGGCAGCGTGATCGAGAGCGCGCCCGTTCCGTTCGCGGCGTTGACGGAGAATTTTTCGCTGATGCCGCGGACGGCGCCGCCGCCTTTCGGCAGCGAGACGGGTGGAGGAGCCTGCGGGCGGGGCGACTCGGTCGCGCCGCGCGAGGAGGTCGCGCGGGCTTCTTTGCCTTGGCCGTTCATGAGACCTCGGAAATGGGCAGATGGAAAACTGCTTTCGCGGTAGAGCTGAGCGATTCTCTGAGGCGCGTAAATAGCAGCCGACGTGGGGCCGGATGATTCTACATGCCTTCTCTCTTTTTGTCTCCGAAAATTTCAGACGGCCGAACTGCGGGTCACTGGGTCTGCAAGGGGATGTCTATCGTGACCACCTCGTCGGCGCGCTCGCCGGCCTGACTTAAAATCCGGCCCTCGGGATCGAAGCCCCTGTTCTCGCGTCGGTAGGTTAATTTCAGTCGATACTGGCCCGGCGCGAACGGCAGAACGGCGGAACCGCCGTCGGGCTTGAACATGAAAAATCCGGTGCCGTCCGCCTTGCGTAAGACCCGCACGTCTTCGGCGACGTAGTCGTCGTCCGGGAGGAAGTGGCGCGAGTGGACGACTGTGCCGTCCGGCGCGACCAGACGCAGTTCGCGGCTGAACAGGACGCGCTGTGAGCGCTCGACGGCCGCCGCGTCTGAGCCGGGCGGTTGCGCGGGGGGCGGCCCCTCGGGCGGCACCGCGCCGGCGTCGTCGGTCGAGAGCGTCGCGCCGGCCGGCAAGGTCTTCACCTCTTCAAACGTTCGGTACGTCGTCCAGGGGGTCTGGACGACGCCGTCCGGCGCGAGCGCCTGCATGTTAATAACAACGCCGCTCTCCGGACTCATCGGCCAGGCCGCCAGACGACTTTCGACTCGATAACCCGTCAGGTTCAGGGGCTCGCGCAGGAGCAGGACGACCGATTCGATGCCGGCCCGATCCTGCCCGAAGTTGACGGCGGCGAGCTTCACCTTGCCGGGCAGCGCCGGCTCGGTGCGCGCGAAGTCTGTGCGCAGCAGGTCGAGACTCGTGCGGCGCCAGTCAATCGGCTCCGGGCTCTGAACGAGGTAGGCCAGCGTCGCGCCGCCGATGTCCACGCGCGTCACCTGCACCTCGCCCGGGTTCTGTCTCGCCGCCGCCCCCAGCAGGGCGGTCGCCAGTGTCTCATACGCCCGCGCCTCGTCGTCCGCGGGCGGCGCGGAGGGCGGCACGGCTTTATTGAGGGCGGGGAGTGCGTCGGCCACGTCCTCTTCCTCGACGGCGACGCGCCACGTCTCGTCCTGATAGCTGTGCAGGTGGTGGAAGAAGTTGGCGAAGAGGGAGGTGGTGAACTGGAAGCGGTAGACGGCCTGCGCGGTCTGCCGGAAGTCGTCAACACGCACGTCGCCGAAGCGCGCGCCCGCGTTCGCGTGGGCGTACAGGCCGAAGCCGCCCTGCGCGTGCGCCGTGTCGTTGACTTCAAAGACGGGCGCGCCGTCCTGGTAGACGCGCAGGTCGCCGCCCACGGCTTCGACGGTGAAGAGGTAATCGCGCTGCGGCTCGTAGGTGAAAGCGTCCTCGGCGAGCACTGTGTGCGCGCCGCCGCTGACGCCGACCAGCCGGCGGTAACCGCCTGCGTAATCCATCGAGACCCTGTAGTAGTTGTCCGCGTCGCGGTGTCGAAAGACCAGCCCGATGGCGCCCGCGTCGTTCGAGCGCAGGTAGACGCTCAGACGGTAGTCCGTCCAGTTCGAGGGCTGCTCGGGGTGCGTCGGGTCGAGCGCCGGGTCGTCGCCGTAGAGCATCAGCGTCCCCGGCTTGTACGGGTCGGTCGGGTCGGCGCTTCCGCCCATGATGCCGGCGGTTTGAATCAGGTATTTGGCCGCCGGGGCGGGCGTCTCGCGCACTTCCCAGTGCGAAGGGGCGTCCGCCTGGCCTTCGTCGCGCACCCGCCAGCGCCCCAGCGCGCCCGCAGGGCCATGCGCCGCGGCGCCCGTGGCGTGGCCGGCGAAGCCTTCGCGCAGCAGCAGCGGTATCAGCCGCGCCTCGTAGACCGTGTCGGGTTCGAGCACGCGCGCGGCCACGGCCGAGGTCAGCTTCCGGTCGCGCACGATGCCCGACTCATCTATCGACGGCAGGCAGCGGTTCCCGCCGGCGGCCAGCGCCAGCCAGCGCTGCTCTCCTTCGGTCAGAGTCAACTCCTCGACCGCGCCCCAGTCCCCGCTCTGCGTCAGGAGCCGCCCCTCCGCGTCGCGCGCGGGCCGGTTGTTACTGTCGTAGAGGTAGAGGGCGAGGTCGCGCCCGCCGATGCGGTACATCAGATCGACGTAGTCCTCGTTGAATTCGACCTCGACATCGTAGGCGCGGTAGAAGGGCTTCGCCATCACGGGCTTTTCGCCGACCCCCGGGACGGTGGCCGGCGTCGTCTGCCGCACGTAGCGCGAAAGGTCATCCAGCCCGCTGTCGAACTTGTCGGGGTTCTGCCCGGCGGGCACCGACAGCTTCGTCCGGCCCGGCGGGCCTTCGGTGCGGAAGTCGAAGTGCGTCGTCTCGGGCAGGTCACTCGTCTGTCCGGCGAGCTCGCCCTCGCCGCGGGCTTGAGTCCGCGTGACGACTCGCAGGCGGTAGGTCGAGAACGGCTCAAGCACCTCGCCCGCCTGCGACCAGCGCGCGACCTCGCTCCGGAGGTGTTTCGCCATCTCCTCGCGTTCGGCGACCTCTCGCGGGTCGGGGCCGAAGACGGCGCAGACCTTCAGCACGCAGAGTTCACCTTCGCCGCTCAAGCGAACCCGCGTCAGTCCCTCGCCCGGCAGGTTGAGCACTTCGCCGTTGGTCTCGGTGCTGGCGACGCGTTCGCCTTCCGAGTCGAACCCGTGAGCCGTGACCGCGCCGGGGTTGTCGGGACAGTTGAAGCAGAGCTTGTGCAGGAAGACGGTGCTGAGCGCGTTGGTGATTCTCAGGCGCTTCAAGCCCTGCCCCTCGAAGCGCACCATCTCGGGCTGCCCCGCTGGGTTCAAAAGGTCTCTGTCGGCGACCCACACGCCGTCCGAGTTGTAAGCCCTGACGGTCGGCCGCGACGACCCGGTGGGCGACGGCTGGTACGACACGACAAGCTCGACCCACGCCGCAGGGCAGGGCAGCGTGATGTCCAGTCCCGGCGGCGCGCCCGGCTCCGCCGACACGCTACAGTTCAGCCCGGAGATGCTGCCCAGGGAGGTCTGTGCGTTCTGGATGAGGGTCGCCCTCCCCGGGCCGAAGACCACGCCCTGCTCCTCCAACGGCAGGACGACCTGCCTGCGCTGGCGCTCGCGGAAGTCGACGCAGACGCGGCCGGACTTTTTAGCCCGTGCGAGCCACACCCTGACCTGCTTCGCCGGCTCGGAGAGGTTGATCTCGACCGAGGCGGGGGGAGCGGCCGCGAGGCAGAGGGCGCGCGTGAAGCCCCTGACGGGCGGGTCGAGTATGGTCAGGCGGCGCGGCCCGCGGCGCCCCCAGCTCAGCGTAATCTCGGGGTGCTCGGGCGAGCGCCAGGGCGACTCAAGCACGTCCGTGCGGTCGAGCTTCTCGAAGTCGCAGCAGACCTCTCGGTCGGGGATGTCCTGCGGGACGCAAGGGTACGAGGGGAAGTTCTCCGTGAACCAGTCGTCGCCGGCGGAGCCGCCGTGCCGCGTGTAGTCGAAAGGCGTCTTCGACCAGAGCCAGAGCTTGTCGTTCGCCACCGCCGTCTGCCCCGCGCCCGAAGGCAGTTGCGGCACCGCGGCCCACGAGCCGTAAAGCTTGCGCTCGCCGGCGGCGGGCGGGCGGCCCGCGACGGCGACGCCCCGCCACTGCTGCGTCTGCGGCTCCCACTTGAACAGCCCGACCTCCTTCAGAGAGTAGCGCACGAGCGCCGGCCCCTCGCCCTTCGCGGAGTCGCCGATGCGCTCCCATGACGGCTGCGGCGGCTGCGGGTTGACGCCGACGAGCGCGTCGTCGTGGACGGGGCGGCGGAAGCTGACGTGCGGGCGGCAGTCGAGCGGGACCACGGGCAGCGCGCCCGCCGGCGGGCCGCCGCCCGCGTGCGCGTCGAGCGGCCACGTCGTCGTCGTCTTGAAGTGCTCGACGGCGACCTCTTTGAGCGGCGAGGGGAGCGGGCTGGGCCAGTTCGGGATGGGGCCCCATTCCAGTTTGATGTCGAAGTGCTTCTCCTTGAGCGGCTTCGGCAGCTTGACCGAGACCTCGAAACTCGCGACGACGTGGAAGGGGTCGCGCACGTCGGCCGCGAAGCGCGCGTCCACGCCGAGGCCGAGGCTGAACCTGAAGACCTTCAGCTCGACCAGCCCGTGCAGCCAGAGGTCTCCGTGGAAGTGGAGCGGGTTCCAGTTGACCACGGCGTTGCCTTCGAGCCACGCCTCCAGCGTGAGCCCGACCGGCCCGAACTGCCAGCGCCGCGCGTAGCCGACCCACGCGCCGGTCGCCAACTGCTTCGGGTCGATCATGAAGTAGGAGTTGGCCTCGAACAGCTTGAAGATTTCGGCGCGGATGCGCTTCTCGCGCGGCTCGCGCACGCCGAGGTAGATGTGCCAGTCGTTCGGGGTGTGGAAGAACGCCTCGACGCCCGCCCGGATGTCTATGACCCTGCCGCTCGTCTCGTCCTGTTTGTAGCGCGCGTCGAGCCCCATCAGCACCTGCTTCTGGCGCATGTCGAGCACGGAGAGCGAGCGGAACATCGGCTCGTCGCCCAGCTCGGCGCGGTCTTTGAGGAGGTTGGCCTTGCCTTCGAGCATGATGATGGGGCCGGGGAAGACGATGACGAGCAGCGCCTTGCAGGCGAAGGTGAAGCCGTTGTCGGTGGTGCCGATGGTCACGCCGCCGCCGAGCGCGAGGCTGCCGCGGCGGTTGCCCCACTTGTTCATCAGGTCCGTGACCCCGACGGTGTTGCGCTTGTACCAGCCGTCGTACCACGCCTCGTGCGGCTTCTTGTTGGGCTCCATCTGCAAGGCGAACAGCCCGGCCATGCCGTAGAGCGCGAGCGGGACGGGCGAGAGCGGGATGCCGGTCGGCAGCTCGACGCCGAGGTAGATGGCGAAGAAGTTGTAGTCGCCCTGCGGCCCGCCGGCCCTGCCGACGACGAGCTTGGCGTCGATGACCAGTTCGAGCGCGACCAGCTCCAGCGTGATGTCGCCGTCGAAGCGCCGCACCTCCTCGTTATCCACTACCAGCTCGCGGTACGCGACGGCGCCCTTGAACTTCAGGACGCCCGGCACCTCGAACTCGACCCCGATGCCGTTGAAGCTGATCCTCGTCTTCGGCTCCCGCCCGTCGTCGTACCAGGTGATGCGCAGGCCCTCGACCGACGCGCCCGCCGTGAACCCGTCCACCAGCTTGAGCCCGCCCGAGAAACCGACCCACTTCCCCCCGTCCTCGGTCTTGCCGAACCCCAGCTTCGTGATGCTGACCTTGAACCCGTTGAAGTTCAGCTCGTACTGCTCGCGCAGGTCGAGCCACCCGCCCTGAAGCCGGACGTGCCCCTTCGAGTCGATCGAGAGTCC
>DASWNR010000234.1:0-15258 GCA_036399155.1 Pyrinomonadaceae bacterium | reverse complement strand
CGCCGGTGGCGCCCGGAGGCCGAGGCCATCTCCTCCATGGATTCAAGGGGCGGCGCGGCCCCCGAGAGGCTCGGGTCTTGCAGGCCGTAGAAGGGCTGGTCGTCGCCCAGGTGGCGCGCGAGGTCGAGGTAGCAGAGGACGTTACCGCTGCCGACGTGGACGAAGAAGACCGGCCGGCGCGAGCCGCCGGGCTGGATGGCGACGAGCGGCGAGGCCGACGCGGGCGTCATCTGCTCGCGGACGACGCGCGCCAGGTGCTCGACCGTCCCATTCTCGAAGAGCGTGGCAAGCGGCAGCATGCGGCCGAAACGCTTCTGCACCTCGGCTATCAGGCTCAGCGCGAGCAGCGAGTGGCCGCCGAGGTTGAAGAAGTTGTCGTGGATGCCGACGGGGCTCACCCCGAGTAGCCTCTCCCACACCTCGCACAGTTGTGACTCCACCCGGTCGCGCGGCGCGACGTAGACCTGCTGGCGCTCGCGGCGCGCGGCGTCGGCCTCGGGCAGCGCCCGGCGGTCGACCTTGCCGTTGGGCGAGAGCGGTATCTCGTCGAGGAAGACGAAGAACGACGGCACCATGTACAAGGGCACCCTCTCCCGTAGGAACTGGCGCAGTTGGCGCTCGCGCACGCCGCGCCCCTGCGCGACGCAGTAAGCGACGAGGTGCCGCCCCGCGGCGCCCTCGGGCGCGGCCACCACGCAGTCGCGCACCGCCTCGTGCCCGCGCAGCACCGACTCGATCTCGCCCAGCTCGATGCGGACGCCGCGCACCTTCACCTGCTGGTCACTCCTGCCGAGGTAGTCGATGTTCCCGTCGGGCAGGTAGCGGGCGAGGTCGCCCGTCCGGTACATCCGCGACCCGGCCTCGGGGGCGTAAGGGTCGGGGACGAAGCTCTCCGCCGTCAGGCCGGGGCGCCGCAGGTAGCCGCGCGCCGGCGCCACGCCCCCGATGTACAGGTCGCCGGCCACGCCGACCGGCACGGGCTGGAGCCGCGCGTCGAGGATGTAGAGCCGGACGTTCGCAATCGGCCGGCCGATGGGCACCACGCGCGCGCCGGGCTCGCACTCCCAACTGCTCACGTCAACGGCCGCCTCGGTCGGCCCGTAGAGGTTGTGCAGGCGGCCGGGCAGCGTCTCGTAGAAGCGGTTCACCAACTCGGGCGAGAGCGCCTCGCCGCTGCAGATCACCTGCCGCACGCTCGCGCAACGGGAGACGCCCGGCTCTTCCAGAAACAGCGCCAGCATCGACGGCACGAAGTGCAGCGTCGTGACCCGCTCGGCCTCGATGACCTCGCGGAGGTAGGCCGTCTCGCGGTGGCCGCCCGGCCGCGCCACGGCCAGCCGCGCGCCCGTCATCAGCGGCCAGAAGAACTCCCAGACCGAAACGTCGAAGCTGAAGGGCGTCTTCTGAAGCACGCAGTCGGCCGCCGTCAGTCGATACCTGTCCTGCATCCAGCGCAGGCGGTTGGCGATGGCCCGGTGTGAGGTGAGGGTGCCTTTGGGCCTGCCGGTCGAGCCGGAGGTGTAGATGACGTAGGCGAGGTTGTCGGGGCGCGCGGGGCGCCACCCGCCCCCGCCGCCGGAGCCCCCGCCCCCTTCCTCCTCATCGCCCACGCCCCCGGCGGCGGCCGTGCCGACGAGCAGGACTTCGACGCCCGCGGCCTCGATGCGCCCCGACAGCCCGGCCTGCGTCAGCAGCACCCGCGCCCCGGAGTCCGCGAGCATGAAGGCGAGGCGCTCGGCCGGGTACTCGGGGTCGAGCGGCAGGTACGCGCCGCCCGCCTTGAGGACGGCGAGCAGCGAGACGACCAGCTCGGCCGAACGCTCCAACAGGACGCCGACAATCGACTCGGCCCCGACCCCCAGACGGCGCAGGCGGCGCGCGAGCCGGTCGGCTCGCTCGTTCAACTCCCCGTAGGTCAGCCGCCCGCCTTCAAAACTCACCGCCGCCGCCTCAGGCGTTCGCGCGACCTGCGCCTCGAACAGTTCATGGACGCAGGCGCCGCGCGGGTAGTCCACGGCCGTGTCGTTCCACTCGACGAGCAGCCGCTCGCGCTCACCCCTGGGGAGCAGCGCCAACTCGGTGATCCGCCGGTCGGGGTTTCTAACAGCCGCCTCGGCGAGCGTGAGGAAGTGGCCCGACATGCGCTCGATGGTCTCGGCGTCGAACAGGTCGGTGCTGTACTCAATGCTGCCGAGCAGCGCGCCCGACGCCTCCTGTAGATGCAGCGTGAGGTCGAACTTCGCCGACTCACCCTTGACCCCCACCGCGCTGACCTTTAACTGTGGGAGGTTGAGCGCGCCGGCCGGCGTGTTCTGCAAGTCAAACATGACCTGGAAGAGTGGCGTGTGACTCATGTCGCGCGGCGGGTGCAGCTCCTCGACCAGCTTCTCGAAGGGCAACTCCTGATGCGCGAAGGCCCCGAGGCTCGTCTCGCGCACGCGCCTGACCAGCTCGCGGAAGGTCGGCTCGCCTGACAGATCCGTCCGCAACACCACGGTGTTGACGAAGAGCCCGATGAGCCGCTCGACCTCGTCGTGGTTGCGGCCCGCTACCGGCGCGCCGACGAGGATGTCCGCCTGCCCCGTGTAGCGGTAGAGCAGGGTCTTGAAGACGGCCAGAGTCAGCATGAACACCGTGACCGCCTCCTGCTGGCAGAACTCGCGCAGCGGCCGCGTCAAGCGTTCCGGGGCGGCAAAGTCGTGGGTCGCGCCGCGGTAACTGCGGACGGGCGGGCGCGGTCGGTCGGCCGGCAGTTCGAGCACAGCCGGCGCGCCCGCGAGGCGCCGCCGCCAGTAGCCCATCTCGGCCTCCAGCACGTCGCCTTGCATGAGCTGTTGTTGCCACAGGGCGTAGTCGGCGTACTGGACTGGCAGTTCGGGTAGCCGCGCCGCCTCGCCGGTGACGTGTGCCCGGTAGAGGGCCGCCAGCTCGCCGAGCAGCACGCCCACCGACCAGCCGTCGAAGATGATGTGGTGCATGTTGAGCAGGAGCAGGTGGTCTTCGACGCCGAGCCGCAGCAGGCTCGCGCGCAAGAGCGGCCCCGCGACGAGGTCGAACGGGCGCCGCGCCTCCGCGGAGGCGAACCTCCGGGCGGCGGCCTCGCGCTCGGGCCCGGGGAGCGCGCAGAGGTCGACCGCCGACAGCCGCACCGCCCCCCCGGGCCCGACAATCTGGATCAACTGCCCGTCCGCTTCGTCAAACGTCGTCCGTAAAATTTCGTGGCGTTTTACCACCTCGCCGAGCGCGTGTTCGAGCGCGCCCCCCCGCAGAGGGCCTTCTAAGCGCAAGGCAGCCGCCAAGTTGTAGAAAGCGTTGCCGGGCACAAGGCGTTCGATAAACCAGAGCCGCTGCTGGGCGAACGACATGGAGACCCGCCGCCCGCGCGCGGCGGCGACGATGGGCGGCAGCCTCGATCCCTGCTCTTCCCTCATCGCCGCCTCGACAGCTTCGGCCAGGCCCGCCACCGTGGGCCGCTCGAAGAAGGCGCGCAGCGGCAGTTCCACCTGGAAAGCCTCGCGCACGCGCGACACGACCCGCCCGGCGGTCAGCGAGTGGCCGCCCAGCGCGAAGAAGTTGTCGTTGACCCCGACCCGCCCGACGCCGAGCACCTGCCCCCACACCTGCGTGAGCAACTCCTCGATCTGCCCGCGCGGAGCGGCGAAATCGTCGCCCGCCGCGCCCTCGTCGCGGGCGGACACGGGCAGTCGCCGCCGGTCAACCTTGCCGTTGGGCGCCAGCGGCAGACTGTCAAGCCGGAGGATATCTGCCGGTATCATGTAGGAGGGCAGCCTCGATTCGAGGAAGCGGCCCAGGGCGCGTGGCGAGAAGCCGGCCCCGGCGACGACGTAGGCGACCAGACGCTTGTCGCCGCGCGCATCCTCGCGCACCACGGCGACGCACTCGCGTACCTTCTCGTGCGCGGCGAGCGCCGCCTCCACCTCTCCTAACTCGATGCGAAAGCCGCGTATCTTGACCTGATTGTCGCCGCGCCCGAGGTACTCCAGCGACCCGTCGGGCAGGTAGCGGGCGAAGTCACCCGTGCGGTAGAGGCGCGCGCCCGGCCCGCCTCCGAAGGGGTCGGGCAAAAATTTTTCGGCCGTCATGCCGGGCCTGTCCAGGTAGCCGCGGGCCAGCCCGTCGCCGCCGATGTAAAGCTCGCCGACGCCCCCCGCCGGCAGGAGTTGGAAGTGTTCGTCGAGGACGTACAGTTGCGTGTTCGCTATCGGCCGGCCGATGGAGACGGGGGACTCCGCCGATTCGACCCGGTGGACGGCCGACCAGATGGTCGTCTCCGTCGGGCCGTACAGGTTCCAGAGCGTGCCGGTCTTCTCCAGCAGTTCGGCCGCGAGTCTCTGCGGCAGGGCTTCTCCGCCGCAGAACACTCTCAGGCCCGTTTCATTCTGCCACCCGGCGCCCAGGAGCAGTCGCCATGTGGCCGGGGTGCCCTGCATCACTGTGGCCCCGGAGCTTACGACCTGCCGGGCAAGGCGCGGCCCGTCGAAAACTGTGTCCTCGTCGGCGATGACCACCCGCCCCCCGACGACGAGCGGGCCGAGCAGTTCCAGCGCGGCGATGTCGAAGGATAAGGTGGTGACGGAGAGCATAACGTCTGCGGCCGTCAGGCCCGGCCGCCGGCACATCGACCGGAGGAAATTAATGACCGAGGCGTGCGACACCATCACGCCCTTCGGGCGGCCCGTCGAGCCGGAAGTGTGCAGGACGTAGGCCAGACACCGCGCGTCGCCGGGGGCGACGGGGTTAGTCGCCGGCTCCTGACCGATGAGCGCCCGGTCCGCGTCGAGGCGCACGACCCGCGCCCCGCGCGCCGGCAAATTCTCCGCCAGCGCCGCCTGCGTCACCAGTACCGGCGCGGCGACGCCTTCGAGTATCAGAGAGAGACGCTCGCGCGGGTTGCGGGCGTCGAGGGGCACGTAAGCCCCGCCCGCTTTGAGGATTCCCAGTAGCCCGACGAGCATCTCCGGCGACCGCTCGACGCAGAGCCCGACCCGCACCTCCGAAGTGACGCCCGCCGCGCGCAGGTAGTGCGCCAGCCGGTTGGCCCGCTCGTTCAACTCGCTGTAAGTCAGTCGCCGCCCGCGGCCGACGGCGGCGACGGCGTCCGGCGTCCGCGCAACCTGAGCTTCAAACAGTTCGTGGACGCGGGCGCTCCGCTCGTAAGGGGCGGCGGTGTCGTTCCACTCCGACAACCGTCGCCGCTCGTCGCCGGTTAACATCGGCAGCTGCGAGAGGGGCCGCTCGGCGTCGTCCGCCATGCTTTCTAACAGGGCGCGCAGGTGCCCCGTCATCCGCGCGGCGGCCGGCTCGTCGAACCGCTCGGCGTCGTAGATGACTTGTAGGAAGAGCCGCGGGCCGGGCGCCGCCACCAGCCCGAGCGGGAAGCTGTTCCGCTCGATGGAGCGGATGTCGCTGACGCCGAGCCGGTCGTTGAGCGAGCGCCGCGTGAGGTCGACGGGGTAGTTCTCGAAGATGACCACGCTCTCGAACAGCGACACGCCGCGCGGCACGTCGCTCCACCCGTGGACCTGCACGAGCGGGCTGTACTCGTACTCGCGCAAATCGAGGAGGCGGGATTGTAATTGCGGCAGCCACACGGCGAGGGGCGCATCGGGCGGCAGCGGCACGCGCACGGGCAGCGTGTTGATGAAGAGGCCGACCATCTCCTCGACGCCGTCGAGCGCCGCCGGGCGGCCCGAGACTGTGACGCCGAAGACGACATCCCTCTCGCCACTGTAGCGGCCGAGCAGCAGCGCCCAGGCGCCGGTCACGAGCGTGCTGAGCGTGACCTCACGGCGGCGCGCGAGCGACCGCAGGCGCGCGGTCGTCTCCTCGCCGAGGAAGGTCTGAAATTTCTCCTGTCGGCCGCCGCCTTTCAGGCGGCTCGCGGCGCCGGAGCCCGCCGGCAGCGGGGTCGGGGCGGTGAACCCGCGCAGGTGTTCACGCCAGAACCGCTCGGCCTTCGCCATGTCCTGCCGCTGAAGCCATCCTATGTACTCTTTATAGGGGCGCGGGAGGCCGTTCGGCGCGGCCCCGCCGGCCGGATGGTATAAGGCGAAGACCTCCTTCAGGACGTTCGAGGTGGACCAGCCGTCGAGGAGCAGGTGGTGGTGGCTGCACACGAACTCGTTGGCGTCGTCCGAAAGTCGGATGTGCGTCATGCGCAGCAAGGGCGGGCGGGCGAGGTCGAAGCCCTGCCGCCGGTCCTCGTCGAGGAAGGCTTCGAGCCGCGCGTGCTGCTCCTCTTCCGTGATGCCGCGCCAGTCGAGTTCCTGCCAAGGTATTTTGACCTTCTTCAGCACGACCTGAAGCGGCCGCTCCCGCCCTTCCCAGACGAACACCGTGCGGAGGACGGGGTGGCGCGCGACGACCTCCAGCCAGGCGCGCCTCCACGCCTCCGCGTCGAGCGTGCCGTCGAAGCGGAACTTCAACTGCTGGAAGTAGACACCTGACTCCGGCGTGTAGAGGGCGTGGAAAAGCAGGCCCTCCTGAAGCGGCGAGAGGAAGTAGATGTCTTCGATGTTAGTACCGCTCATGCCTACTCCTTGTACCGGCCGAGCTCAGCCACGAGGCTGTCGAGCTCACTCTGGCTGACGCCGGCGAGCGCGAAATCCGAGGGCGTGATGCCGCCGGCCTCCGGCGAGAGGCAGTGGTCGACGATGGCCTCCAGCGCCCGGATGAAGCCGGCCGCGAACCCCTCGACGGTCTCGCGCCGGTGCAGGTTCTCGCTGTACGTCCATGCCATGCGCAGCCGCCCGCCCGAGACCCCGCCGTTGATCTCGATCAGGTAGCGCCGCGTGCCGCGCGGGCTCTTCGTCGGCCCGGTGGGTGCGACGACCGACGCGAACGGCTCGTCACCCGACGCGCCCCTCCCGCCGCGGCCCACGTAGTTAAAGCAGAGTTCGGCCTGCGGCAGCTCGCGCAGACGCCTCGCCGCCTCGGCGTCGCCGCTCATGTAGCGCAGCAGCCCGTAGCCGATGCCGCCGGCCGGGACGCGCCGCACCTGTTCCTTCACCGACTTGATGACTTGCCCCAAGCTCGCCGCCTCTCCGAGGTCGAGCACCAGCGGGAAGATGCACGTGAACCAGCCGACGGTGCGCGACAGGTCGACGTCGTCGAAGAGGTCTTCGCGCCCGTGGTTCTCCAGGTCTACCAGCAGCGAGCGCGCGCCCGTCCGCGCATAGAACGACTGGACGAGGGCCGTCAGCAGCACGTCGTTAATCATCGTGCGGTAGACCTTCGGGACCTCCTGGAGCAGCGAGCGCGTCCGCTCCTCGTCGAGCGACACCCAGACCGTCTGCGAAGACTCCTCCGTGTTCGCGCCGGAGGGGTAGTCCGCCGGGAGGCGCGGAGCCCAGCGCCGCTCGTCGGCCGCCCAGTAGCTCAGCTCGTCCCGCAGCCGCCCTGACTTCGCGTACTCTTCGAGCCGCGCCGCCCACGCCGCGAACGGGGTCGTCTTCGACGGCAGAGTCACCTCGGCGCCGCGCGCCAACTGCTCGCAGGCCGAGGTCAGCCCGTCGAGCAACACACCCCAGGAGACGATGTCCACGCAGAGGTGGTGTGCGGCGAGCAGCAGCCGCGGCGGCCTCTCCCCTCCCAGCTCGATGAAGGCGGCGCGCACGACCGGCCCGCCGCCCAGGTCGAGCGTCCGCTGGAACGAGGCGGCGAACGACGCCAGCGCCTCCTCCTGCTCCGCCTCCGGCGTTGCGGCCAGAGACTCGCGCACCAGCAGCCCGGCCTCGCCCTCGCCCGGCGGCAGGCAGTGCTGACGCCAGCCGCCTTCGACGGCCTCGAAGCGCAGGCGCAAAGCGTCGTGATGCGCCACCAGGCGTCGCCAAGCCTCCTCGATGACGGACGGGTCGAGCGGGCGCCGGACTTCCAGCACGAGCGACTGGTTCCAGTGGTGCGCCTCGGGGAGCCTCTGCTCGAAGAACCAGTGCTGGATCGGCGTCAGCGGCACGGCCCGCGCCGCGCCCTCTTCGTCGCGGCCGCCGGCCGCTTCGGGGCCGGCCTCCCGCACCGGCTCCACCACGGCGGCGAGTTCCGCGATGGTGCGGTGCTGGAAGATTTGTCGCGGCGTGAGACGCACGCCCGCCGCGTGGGCGCGGTTGGCGATCTGGATGCTGAGGATGGAGTCGCCGCCGATCTCGAAGAAGTTGTCGTGGATGCCGACGCGCTCCTGGCCGAGCGCCCTGGCCCACAGCTCGGCGAGCAGTCTCTCGGTGGGCGTCTGCGGCGCCGCGTAGCCCGCGTCGTGTTCGGGGCGCGTCATGTCAGGCTCCGGCAGCGCCCCGCGATCCACCTTCCCGTTGGGCGTGAGCGGTAGCCTGCTGAGGATGACGAAGGCGGCGGGGATCATGTACTCCGGCAGCTTCCGCTCCAGGCGCCTGCGCAGTTCGGCGGCGCCCGAGGCGGCGGCCCCGCGCAGCGCCACGTAGCCCACGAGTCGCTTCTCGCCCGACTCTTCACGCACGACGACGACGGCTTCGCGCACCTCGGGCGCCTCGCACAGCGCGGCCTCGACTTCGCCCGGCTCGATGCGGTAGCCCTTGATCTTGACCTGGTGGTCGCGGCGGCCGAGGTATTCGATGTTGCCGTCGGCGCCGTGCCTCCCGAGGTCGCCCGTGCGGTAGAGGCGCGCGCCGGGCTCGGCCGCGAACGGGTCGGGGACGAAGCGCTCGGCCGTCAACGCCGGGCGGTTGAGGTAGCCGCGGGCGACGCCGGCCCCGCCGATATAAATCTCGCCCGCCGCCAGCGGCGGCGCCGGCTCCATCCGCCCGTCGAGCACGTAGACCTGCGTGTTGGCGATGGGGCGGCCGATGGGGACGGGGCCGCGGCGTTCAGCCCCGACCTCGTAGACGCAACAGCCGACGACCGTCTCGGTCGGGCCGTACTCGTTGATGATCCTGGTCGCGGGGGCGTGCTCGCGCCAGAGGGCGAGGCTTTCGGCGTGCAGCGCCTCGCCGCCGACGACCAGCGCGCGTGTCGCCCCCTCCAACTCTTGCGGCGCGAGCAGCAACGGGAGCAACTTGAGGTGGGCGGGGGTGATCTTGATAAGGCTGAAGTCGGGCCGGCCCCGGAGTGCGTCCGCCAGCAACTCGCCCGTGGCGTCTTCGCCGAGCAGGACGAGGCGGCGCCCCTCGGCGAGCGGCGGGAAGAGCGCAGTGACCGTCAGGTCAAAGGCGAAGGACGAAGAGACGGCGGTGCCGCGCCCCTCCGCGACGCGGTAGGCGCGGCGGCTCCAACTCACATAATTCAGCAACCCGCCGTGCGTCACCATCACGCCCTTCGGGCGGCCCGTCGAGCCCGAAGTGTAGATGACGTAGGCGAGATTTTCGTCCCGCAGGGCGACGGCCGGGTTCTCTTCGCCCTGCCCGGCGAGCGCCGCACGCGCTTCGTCGAGCAGCACGAGGTCGGCCGCGCACGGTTTCAGCCGCTCCGCCAGCCGCCCCTCGGTGAGGAGCACCTTGAGGCGCGCGTCCTCGACCATGAACGAGAGGCGCTCGCGCGGGTACGAGGGGTCTAAGGGCAAGTAGGCCCCGCCCGCCTTGAGGACGCCGAGCATCGCCACGAGCACGGAGGCCGAACGCTCGAAGCAGAGGCCGACGAGCACGTCGGGCCCGACCCCGCGGGCCGCGAGGTGATGCGCCAGTCGGTTGGCGCGGGCGTTCAACTCGGCGTAGCTCAAACGCTCGCCGCGGCAGACGACGGCCTCCGCGTCCGGGTTCAGCCGCGCCTGCTCTTCGATCATCCGGTGGACGTAGATCGCGCCGCGGGCGGGCGCCGCAGCGGGGTTGAATTCGTCGAGCAGCCGCCGGCGCGTGGGGGCGTCGAGCATGCTCAGCCCGGCGAGCGGCGTCTCGGGGGCCGCCGCGGCGTTCTCGGTCAGCGCGGCGAACTCTCCGGCCAGACACTCGACGACGCGCGCCTCGTACTGCCGCGGATCGAAGTAGAACTCCGCGGACAGCTCGCCGTCTCTCCTGACGCAGGAGAGCTTGAGGTCGAAGCGCTCGCCGTGTGAGCTGAGGCTGAGCACGGACAGGGCGGTGTCTCCCGCCTGATGACGCGCGCCGAGTTCCGCATAGTCGTAGCCCAGCGGCAGGTAAGCCTCCTTCATCTCGGCGGCGCCCCAGTCGAAGAAGTCCTGCCACTGGCCGTGCGCCGCGGCGCGCTCGCCGACCTGTGCGAGCAGCCGCGCGAAGCTCGCCCCCGCCTCCGGCTTCGCGTCGAACGGGAGGTACTTTGCGAGGGCGCCGGGGACGCCGGCGAGCCCTTCGAGCCGCCGGCCGTCGAAGGCGACGCCGACGACCACCTCGCTCCAACCCGTGACCCGCCAGAGCAGCGCGTGCCAGCAGGCCAGTAGGAACAGCTCGGGCGTGGAGCCGAGCGCGAGCGCGGCGCCTTCGACCCGCGCCGTCATGTCGGGCGCGAGTCTCTTGCTGAGGCGCCGCGTGTCGAAGCTCGCCGCCTCGGCGGGCCGGCGCGCGAAGTGCGGCCGGCGCGCGGTCAGCTCCGCGAGGTTAAAAGCCTGCCAATAGTCGAGGCCGGGCCCCCCGTCTTCGAGAAGCTGCGACAAGTACTCGGAGACGTCCGCGTACTGGGCGGGAGCGTCGGCCGCAGCGAAGTCGGCGGGCGCGGCGACGGCGCGGGCCAACTCGCCGAGCAGGATGTGCGTAGTCGCCGCGTCGGCGCAGAGGGCCGGCAGGTCGAGCAGAAGAATTTGCTTCCCCGGCTCCAGACGCAGCAGGGAGGCGCGCGCGAGCGACCCCCGGTCGGGGTCGGGTGCCGCGCTCTTCATCGTCTCGAACATCTCCTCGACGGCCGACCGCTGCTCCCGCGCGGGGGCGTCCGACAGCTCGACCTCCGGCCCCCACTCGACGCCGCCTTCGTTGATGACCTGCACGGGCACGCTCAGGCCGGGCAAGAGGTGGAAGCTCGTGTGCAGGATTTCGTGCCGCGCCGCCACGCCTTCGAGCGCCGCCTTCAGGGCCGCCGCGCCGAGCGGACCTTCGACCAGCACGGCGCACTGCACGCGGTAGGCCGCGCCGCCGCCGCCCCGGCTCATCAGCGACCACAAACGCCGCTGCTGGGGCGAGAGCCCGAAGCCTTCTGCGATAGTCGTCTGCATCCCCCTAAATCCCTTTCTCAGTTTTCGTCGCCGCATGGCCGGCCGGGGCCGTGAGGCTCGGACATCCCGACCAGCACCTCCCGCCGCCCCTCGTAGGGCTCGCGCGAGTGGGCCGTCAGCATGTTGTCGAGCAGCAGGACGTCGCCGCGCCGCCACGGGAAGGAGACGGTCGCGCGGCGGTAGGCCTCGCGTATCTCTTCGAGCACTTCGGGCTCGATGGGCGAGCCGTCCCCGTAGTAAGTGTTCGACGGCAGCTCGTCCTCGCTCATCGTCGCCAGCAGGCCGTCGCGGATCGACGGGTCGAGCGTCGAGACGTGAAAGAAGGCGACGTGGTTGAACCAGACGCGCTCGCCCGTCAGGGGGTGCGAGGCGACCGCGGGGCGCACGGCGCGCGTCCGCAGCCGGTCGCCGCCCACCCACTCGACGGAGATGCCCGCGGCGCGGCAATAGCCCTCGGCGGCGGCCGGGTCGTCGGTCTGGAAGACGGTCTGCCACGGGAGCCCGAACTGGTCGTCGAAGTTGCGCACGTACATGCAGCCCCGCTCGGCGAAGCGCGCCACGGTGGCCGGGCTCAGGAGGCGGAGCAGTTCGCGGGTGTCGGTGGTCGGGGTCTCGCCGCCGCGCTCGGCCGGCGTCCGGCAGAAGAAGAAGAGCTTCATCGGCCAGACGTGCTGGTACGAGTTCTCGTTGTGGGGGAAGATGCGCTGGTGCGCCGGGTAGTCCGTCGAGGTGTAGACGCGCCCGTGGACCTGATGGCGCGGCGACGAGCGCTCGCGGTATTCGAGCGGTTCGCCGGAGACGGCCCGGATGAGCTGCTCGAAACTTTCGGCCCCCGCCACCTCGAAGCCGCGGAAGAGCACCGCCCCGTGCTTGAGCAGGTGGCCTTCGACCAGCGCGCGGTTCTCGCCCGCCCACGCGACTAGGTTCACGTCCGCGACGGCGGGCGAAAGGACGACGGGGCCGCGCACGCCTTCGGCCGGCGGCTCCGCCCTGACCCACGACGACCCCTCCGCGCTGACGGCCCGCCGCCTGACGCCGCCGAAGGGCGCCGCGCCCGCCGGCTTGCTCTCTGTGCTGCTCATGCCCGGCTCTCCTCCAAGGGTTCGGAGCGCCGCCTCTCTCAAGAGGCGCGGAGCGCCCTCCGCTTCGCCGTCTGGAACCGCTTGAGCTGACTGTGCTGGAGTTGGCGGTGGCGGTCGCCCCGGCGCCGCCTCTCGTCCTCGCGCAGCGCCTCGCGCACGTCGGCGAGGCGGGCGTGCGGGTCGGCGGCCGCCGCCCGCAGGACGGCCTCGTAGTGCTCCATCCACTGGCGCGCCGTCTCGCCGCTGAAGAGGGCGGTGTTGTATTCGCAGTCGAGGGCGAGCCGGCCGTCGTCCTCCGTCACGTCCATCGTGAGATCGAATTTCGAGGAGCTGTTGTGGTTGGGCCGCACCTCCATCTCAAGGTCGAAGAACTTTCGGCTGGCCCCGCCGCGGTCGACGTTAAAGACGGCTTCGACGAGCGGCGAGCGGCCCGGCGCGCGCGGCAGATTGAGCTGCTTGAGGAGCCTGCCGTAGGGGTATTGCTGGTGGTCGTAGGCCCCGGCGAGCACGGCCTTCAGCGAGCTGAGGTATTCGGCGAAGGTCATCTCGTCGGCGACCCGGCTGCGCAGCGGCAGGAGGTTCACGCAATAGCCGACGAGGTTGAGCCTCTCGGCCGAGAGCTGCCCGGCGGCCGGGGTGCCGACGATGACGTCCTCCTGGTCGGTGAGGTGATGCAGCAGCACCTTGAAGCCGGCGAGGAGCGTCATAAACAGCGTGCAGCCGCGCGACGCGCTCAGGCGCTTGAGTCCGGGGTGGAGCGCGTCGTCGAGCGCCATGTGCTGCTGCGCCCCGGCGTAGGTCTGCACGGCCGAGCGCGGCCGGTCAGTCGGGAGGTTCAGGACGGGCAGCGGCCCCGCGAGACGGTCGAGCCAGTACTGCCCGGCCGCCTCCAGCTCGGACGCGTCGGCGGCCTCGGCCACCGCGTACTCGGCGAAGCTGTCGGCCCGGGGGAGCGACGCCGCGCGGCCCTCGCGGGCGGCCGCGTAGGACTCCTCAAGCTCTCTGAGGATGATGCCCATCGACCACCCGTCCGAGACGATGTGGTGCATAGTGACGGCGAGGAGGTGGTGGTCGGTGCCGAGGCGCAGCAGCAGCGCGCGCAGCAGCGGCCCCCGCGCCAGATCGAACGACTCGCGCCCCACCTCTTCGAGCACCGCCGCCAGCCGCGCCTCGCGGTCGCCGGCGCGCAGGCCCGCGAGATCGACCGCGGGGATGTCGAGTTCGACCGCGGGCGCAATCTCCTGATAGTCGCCGTCGGGACTGAAGGTCGCGCGCAGCGCCTCGTGCCGCGCCACGACCCGGCGCAGGGAAGCCGTCAGCGCGCCGGCGTCGAGCGGCCCGCGCAGGTGCAGGGCGAACGACTGGTTGTAAGCGCGCCCGCCCTCGTCGTCCATGTTGGCGAGCGCCCAAATCTGCTTCTGCCCGGCGGTCAGCGGCAGGCGGGCCGGCGCATCGGGGCCGGCGGCGGCCGGCGCGGCCGGGGCGGGCACGGCCCGCAGCACCGGGCCGTGCGTGGGCGGCGGCGCGGGCGGCACCTTGTCGGCGTCCTCGCCGCCCGGCGGACGCCCCGCCGGCAACAGGGGGAGGAAGCCGCCTTCGATCATCTCGTCCGTGCTTTCCATGAAGGCGCGGATGACGTGCTCGACGTCTTCGTCCGTGTGGGCCGTCGAGAGGAGGCAGTTGCGCGTCTCGCTGATGAAGACGCCCTTCTCCAGCAGGTGGTAGTAGATGAGGTCGATGTATCTGACGTCGGCCGGGTGGAGGAGGCGGAAGAGCGAGCCCATGTAGATGACGCGCAGCGGCACGCGCCGCCGCTCGAAGAAGGCGTTGAGGGCTTCGGCGATGCGGGTCGTCTTCTCCGCCAGCCGGTCCTGCAACGCCGTGCCCTGCTCCCTGATGTGTTGGAGCGCGGCGCGGAGGGCGGCCATGATGACGGGGTGCTGGAAGTACGTCCCCGTCATGAAGGTGATGTCGGCCTCGGGGAACGAGGCGTCGCCGTAGTTCCACGCGCCGCCGTCGACGGCGTCCATGAAGGCGGCCTTGCCGGCGACGACCGCGACGGGCATGCCGCCGCCCACCGCCTTGCCGTAGGTGACGAGGTCGGCTTTGATGCCGAACATGGCCTGCGCGCCGCCGGGGTGGAAGCGGAAGCCCGTCACCACCTCGTCGAAGATGAGGGCGGCGCCCGCTTCCTCGGTGATGGCCCTCAACTCGCGGAGGAACTCCTGCGGCTGGACGTCGGGGCGGCGGCTGCGCGGCGGCTCGATGAGGACGGCGGCCAGCTCGTGCGCCTGCTCCCTGATCAGGGCGAGCGACTCCGGGCTGTTGTACTTGAGGAGCAGCACGTCGTCGACCATCTTCTGCAGGACGCCGGGGGCCATCGGCAGGGCGCAGAGCCGGCCGTCGGGCCCGGCCTCGCCCCTGACCATGATGCCGTCGAAGGTGCCGTGGTAGCAGCCCTCGAAGAGCGCGATCCGGCTGCGCCCCGTGACGGCGCGCGCGAGCCTGAGCGAAGCCATCACGGCCTCGGTGCCAGAGTTGCAGAAGGCCACGCGCTCGACGCCCGTCAACTCGCAGATGAGTTCGGCGACCTCGCCGGTGAGCGGCGTGTGCGCGCCGATCTGAATTCCTTCCTTGAGCTGCTCCTGCACCGCCCGGACGATGAAGTCCGGCGAGTGGCCGAAGAGGAGGGCGCCGAAGCCCATCGTCAGGTCGACGTACTCGTGGCCGTCCACGTCCCAGACGCGCGAGCCCTGCCCGCGCCGGATGACGAGCGGGTAGATCAATTCCTTCCACAACTGCCTGTAACCGGCCGAAGCCCGCTTGTTGGCGAGTCGCGGCCGGTAACGCTCGGTCAGGCGCTTCGACTCGCCCGTCCGCGCGTTGAGGCGCGTGATGAGCGCGTCGAGGTGACGGCGCTGCCTCTCGTCGAGCGCGCCGGCCGTCCTGCTGAGGGGCTTGTGTGGGACGAAGGTTTCCGGCTCGGCCTGCGGTCGGGCGGCCGGGGAAGCCGCGGCGCGCGCGGGGGCCGGC
>DASWNR010000233.1:0-10879 GCA_036399155.1 Pyrinomonadaceae bacterium | reverse complement strand
CGAACTGACGCGCGGCGAGTTGCGGCGCCCGCTTTGACTGGAGTTTGACTGGTCGGCGCCTGGCCTTCATCGGGGAAATGGGGCAGCGGCGGCGGGACTCGTGGCCCGCGCCTGAAAAATTTCTGCAATCCTAGCGGAAGTTTGATTATAATCAAAACTAAAAGATTTTATTTCTACGATAATCGATTCTGATAGCGGAGACTTCCCGAATGGAGATAAGGCAGCTCAAGGCTTTCCTCGCCATCGCGGAGGCGCGCACGTTCACCGCCGCCGCGCAGCGCATACACTACACGCAGGCCGCGCTCAGCATGCAGATCAAGCAGCTTGAGAAGGAGGTCGGCGTCCCGCTCTTTATCCGCATGCCGCGCCGCGTGGTGCTCACCGAGGCGGGCGAGCACCTGCACGAGCGCGCGCAGCGCATACTGCGCGAGCACGACGCGGCGCTCGCGGAGCTGGCCGAGCTGGCCGGGGCCAAACACGGGCGGCTGCGCGTCGGGAGCGCCTCGGGGATGGTCAGCGCCGACGCGCTCCCGCTGATTTTGAAGAGGCTGCGCAAGTCGCACCCGAACGCCGACGTCTCGGTCTCCTCGGGCACGAGCGAAGAGCAGGTCAAAAAAATCCTGGCGGGCGAGATCGACGCGGCCTTCATCTCGCTCCCCGTCCGGGCGAAAAACGTCGAGACCGAGCTGCTCAGCCGCGACCAGCTCGTCGCCATCGCCAGCCCGCGCCACGCGATGGCCGGCCAGAAGGTCGTCAGCGCCTTCGCGCTGGCGGGCGAGAAGCTCATCCTCGGCGAGCGCGGCGGGAACACGCGGCGCTTGATCGACGAGTTCTTCGCGGAGGCGGGGCTGAAGCCCACTGTGGCGATGGAGCTGAGCCGGCAGGCGGCCATCCGCAACATGGTCGCGGCCGACATGGGCGTCGGCATCGTGCCGTTCTCGGTGGCGCGCGAGGACGTGGAGCGCGGGCGCCTGGTGCGCTGGTGGATAGAGGGCGCGCGCATCAACTGGGAGATGGGGCTGGCGCGCCTGAGCGGCGGCTACCTGTCGCCCGTCTGCCAGAGCTTCATGGAACTCTGCCGCGAGCACTTCGCGGCGGAGGCGGGCACGGGGACGGCCGCGCCGCGGCGCGCGTCGAAGAAGACGGCGGGCGGCGCGAAGAAGGCCGTACGGAAGACGGCGGCGAAGGGCGCGGCGCGGCCCAAGGGGTCTAAGAAGTCTAAGCGGTGAGGCGGGGTCAGGCGAGGTAGCGTTTCATCAGCTCGTCCCAGCGCCCGTGCGCCTTGAGAATCAGCTCGCAGACTTCGCGGACGGCGCCCGCGCCGCCCGGGAGGCGCGTGACGTGGTGCGCGGCGGCGCGCGTGTCGGGCGTGGCGTCGGCGACCGCGACGCCGAGCGCGCAGCGGCGCATGAGCGGGATGTCGACCACGTCGTCGCCGACGTAGGCCGCGTGGCCGGGCTCAACGCCCGCCTCGGCGAGCAGGCTCTCGAAGACCTCGACCTTGTTGAGCGCGCCCTGCCGGACGAAGGAGACGCCGAGGTCCGAGGCGCGCAGCTCGACGAGCCGCGACGTGCGCCCCGAGATGATGCCGGAGCGCAGCCCCGCGCGGTGGAGCATGACGAGCCCGTGGCCGTCGTGCGTGTGAAAGCTCTTCAGCTCTTCCCCGCCCTCGACCGGCGTGATGCGCCCGTCGGTCAGCACCCCGTCGCAGTCCAAAAGCAGGAGCCGCACACGCGCCGCGCGCCTCTCGACCTCTTTCAACTCTTCCATTCCGGACTCAGCGCACCTCGAAGATGGGAATCTCGTAGAGCTTCCAGCCGGACGGCGTGCGCGCGAAGACGAAGACGGCCGGGCCCTCCTGGCTTTTGCCGAGCGTGCGCGCGCTGAGCGTCACGTCGGCGGCGACGCGGTTCGGGTCGAGCTGCTCCGTGCGGAGGACGCGCGTCTGCCAGATTTCGGGCTGCGTGCCGACGATGCCCTTCGAGAAGCTGGTCAGCTCGCCGACGACGATGAGCGCCTCGATGCCGGCCTTCTGGCCCGCCCTGATGGCGGCGTCGAGGTTGGCGGCCGCCGTCTTTATCTGCTCGTCGACGGCGGGCGGCGGGCCGGCGGCCGCCTCCGCTCGGATGCGCGCCGCGCGCGCCGCGAGCGTCGAGGCGTAATCCGCCTCGGCCTTCGCCGCCGCGTCGAAGAGCCTGGCGGCGTTGGCGGGCCGGTTGCGTCGGAGCGCGACCTCGCCCAACCCGATGTCGGCCCAGGCGAGCGTCGAGGGGATCGGCAGCGCCGAGTCGGCCGCCGCGCGGAACTCGCGTTCGGCGTCGTCGAGCCGGTTCTGTTCGAGCAGGGCGCGCGCGAGCACGACGCGCGCCTCGCCGCTCGCGGGGGCGCGCGAGAGGAGTTCGCGCGCGAGCTGTTCGGCGCGCGCCGGCTGCTGGCCGAGCTGTATGCGCGCCTGCTCGACGGCCTCGACGAGCCCCGGGCCCTGCGGCACCACGTCGTTGGCGAAGTTGGTCTGCGGGTAAAGCTTCTCGGGGTCTACCTCGACGCGGACGATGCGCGCGGGCGTCCTGAATTGCGCCTCGCCGAAGTCCTTCGCGGGGACGCGCGCGGTCGCGGTCAGGCGCTCGCCCGAGTCGGTCAGAGCCTGCACAGTCACCTCAACGTCGAACGAGCCGGTGTTGCGCAAATTCGACACCCACGCGCCGGAGCGCTGGACGGGGAGCCCGACGAGCAGGTCTGTGTCGGTCGGCAGGTCGAAGAGCGAGGCCATGAGCTGGCTCACGCGGTCGCCGCCGGCGACGCCCAGACGCTCGCGCATGGCCGCGAGCGAAAAACCCCGCCCACCGTCGGCCGACGCGAGTGTGCGCAGCGTGCCCGCGAACTGTTCGCGCCCGACGGCCGACGCGACGATGCGCCAGACGAGCGCGCCCTTGTTCGAGGAAGAGTTGAAGTAGGTGTCGAAGGCCGGCGAGAGCTTCGAGAGCGGCGGGTCGCGGTCGGCCAACGGCGCGTAGAGCAGCGCCATCCTCATCCACTCGGCGTCGGCCACGGGTTTGCCGAACTGCTTCTCAAGAAAGAGGGCGGCGAGGTAGCGCGGCAGACCCTCGCGCACCGCGCCGGAGCCCTCGCCCTCGACGCCGCTCGCGCCGCCGACCCACATGCGCGCGACCGACTCGGCCACCTGCATCGCCGTCACCGAGTCGAGCTTGCGGCGTCGGAAGGCGGCGTGGTTGACGAGGAGCGTGCCGCCCGACTCGAATCCCGCGCCGCGGCTGACGCCGACGAGGCGGACGGGCGCGTCGGGCGTCGCGCCGAAGGTCGAGGCGTAGAAGGCGCGCGCCGCGCCCGCGAGGTTGACGAGCGACTCGGCCGCGCGGCGCTCCTCGTCGCCCGCGCCCGCCTGTAGCAACGCGCTGACGCCGCGCGCCTCGCCCGCGCCTTCGACTGTCAGCCAGCGACCCGTGACGAAGAAGGGCTGCGAGTTGAGCGTCTGCTCGAAGCCTCCGCCGGCGGTCGCCTTGCCCGAGGCGACGAGCGTCTCGCCGGAGGCGAGCCCCGTCACGGTCAGGCGCACGGGCGCGTAGTCCGCGCCGCGCGGCGCGACGGGCGTGTTGGGCGCGGGGTACCAGTTCGAGAGCGGCAGAAACTGTAGCCCGAGCGGCGTGACGGCGGCGAGCCCCGAGTTCTCAGCGACGGTCAGGCGGTAGTCGAGCGCGGCCGTCAGCATCCCGCCGACCGGGACGGGCGCGGGAAGCGTGAGCTGCGCCGTCTGCAACTGCGCGCGCGCGTCCTTGCCGGTGACGAAGCGCGCCGACTGGCCGCCGACGCTCGCCGCCTCGACCTTCGCCGCGGGGCTGATGCGAAGGGTCAGCGTCCGGCCGGGCCCGCCGCCGACGTTGCGCGCGATGATGGTCGCGCGCGCCGAGATGGCGCGCTCCGCGCCGTACGCGCCGGCCGCGTTCACGCTCAGGTCGAACGTCGTGACCTGCCAAGCGGCCCCGGGCTCGGCCGTCTGCCGCGCGGGCGCGGTCTGCAAGGCCAGCGAGAGCACGCAGGGGAGGAGGAAAACTGTCCTGATGATTTTATTCATTTGTCGAATGCGGGGCGCGGGGCTTCGGCGTCACTTCCGCACTTCCGCCTTGGGGCGCTGAACGGCCCGTCAACGTCGAAGCAGCCCTTGTTCAGACGGCGGCGGCCGAGCGCGCGCCGACGAGCGAGTGTATGTCGCGCAGCGTCTCAAGCAGCGCGGCCATGCGCGAGAGCGGGAGCGCGTTAGGGCCGTCGGAGAGCGCGCGCTCGGGGGCCTCGTGGACTTCCATGAAGACCGCGTCAACGCCGCAGGCGACGCCGGCGCGTGCGAGCGGTTCGATGTACTCTGACTGTCCGCCCGTTGCACTCCCCAGGCCCCCGGGCAGTTGCAGGCTGTGCGTCACGTCGAAGACGACCGGCGCGCCGAAACCACGCATGATGGGGAACGAGCGCATGTCAACGACGAGGTTGTTGTAGCCGAACGTGAACCCGCGCTCGGTCAGCAGCAGACGCTCGCAGCCGGCCGAGCGCGCCTTCTCGACGATGTTGCGCGCGTCCGAAGGCGCGAGGAACTGCCCCTTCTTGACGTTGACGACGCGCCCAGTCTCGCACGCGGCGACGATGAGGTCGGTCTGCCGGCAGAGGAAGGCCGGGATTTGCAGAACGTCCGCCGCGCCGGCCGCCTCCGCGACCTGAGAGATGTCGTGTACGTCCGTCAGCACGGGCAGCCCCGTCTCGCCCTTGACCGCGCGCAGGACTTCGAGCCCCTCCCTCATCCCCGGCCCCCTGTACGAGGCGTGCGACGAGCGGTTGGCCTTGTCGTACGAAGCCTTGAAGACGTAGTCGAGCCCCGCGTCGCGCGCGCGCTTCTGGCACTCGCGCGCCATCCAGAGCGCGTGCTCGCGCGACTCGACCACGCACGGGCCGGCGATGAGCGTCAGCCGCCCGTCTCCGAAGGTCGCTTCCCCGACCTTGAAAGGTTTTACCTGCTGCGTCTCGGCACTCACTTTTGTCTGCCCCCCCCGCGCGCGGCGCTGCGCCGCAGGTCGCGCAAAGTGTTCTCGGCGCGGTGGCGGTTCTCGTCGCCCGGCGCTTGCTTTAAATAAGTCTCGAACTCCCTGATGGCGTCCTCCGTCCGGCCGGTCTGCTGGTAGAGGAGCCCGAGGTTGTAGTGCGCGAAGGCGAAGTCGCCGCCGCGCTGGTTGATGGCCTCGCGGAACGCGCCTTCGGCCCCGTCGAAGTCCTTCTGCATCGCGAGCGCGACCCCGAGGCGGTAGTGCGCCTCGGGGTCGTTCCCCCTGTTCTGCTCGATGGCCTTTCGGAAGGCTTCGGCAGCCTCCGCGGGGCGCGACTCTGCGAGGTGAATGCTGCCGATTTGGTAGAAGGCGTCGGGGTATTGGCCGCCGTTGGCGTCGATGGCCGCGCGGTAGCCTTTGAGCGCGTTCGCGTGCTCGCGCTGCTGGTGGAAGACGTACCCGAGGTTGTAGTAGGCGGTCGGATATTTACCTTCGCGCTGGCTGACGGCCATGTGGAACTCGGTGACCGCGTCGCCGAACTGCCCCTTGCGCATGAGCGCGACGCCGAGGCGGTTGTGAGCCTCGGGGAACTCGGGCTGTAGCTCGACCGCGCGGCGCAGGTCGCGCACGGCCGCGTCGTAGCTGCGTATGGAGAGGAAGTACGCGCCGTTCTCGTAGAACTCTGCGGCGGTGCGCGGCTGCTCGACGCGCGAGCCGCGCGGCGCGTTCTCGTCCGACGAGAAAGTGCGGCCGAGCGTGTCGTCCGCCGCGTCGCCGGCCCTCGCGGCGTCGCCGGCCAACCCTTGCGGCGAGCGCGGCGAGCGGCGCAACATCAGCCCGCCGAAGACGAGCAGCAGCGCGGACGAGATGATGACGACGAAGGCCAGAGGGTGCGTCAGCCACTCCTTCCAGCCGCGCCCGCGACCCCCGCGCGGCCTGCGCTCGGCCACGAACTTCCCGCCGGCGCCTTCGTCCGAGCCGACGGCCCTCACGCCTTCCGCAGGGGTGGACGCGCGACTCGCGCCGGCGCCCGCCTCGAATGGCCGGGCGTCCGCGTCAGAAGCGTGCGCGGACGCGGGGCGGCCGGAGGTGTCGGGCGCTTCCTCTTCGGAGGTTGGTTGTCCGACCTCCTCCGTGTGGGAGGCGGCGCGGCTGCGGCGGAGCCGTTCGATGTCGATGACGAGGCGCCCGGAGGGCGTCTCGGTGCCGGCGTCGCGCAGCGTCTCGATGGTCGGCGCGCTAAAGCCGGCGGAGTGTTCGAGCCCCAGACGCTCGGCCACCGCGTAAAGCTCGCGCCGGAACTCGCCCGCGTCGGCCGGCCTCTCGTCGGCGCCCTTCGCCAGCGCGCGCAGGACGACGGCTTCGAGCGCGGGCGGGATGGCCGGCACCAGCTCGCGCGGCGGGCGCGGAATCTCGGACGAGTGCTGGAGCGCGAGCGCGAGCGGCGAGACGCCCGAGAAGGGCGTCTGCCCCGTCAGCATCTCGTAGAGGATGACGCCGAGGCTGTACACGTCCGAGGCGGGCGAGAGCTGCGCGCCGTCGCACTGCTCGGGCGACATGTAGCGCGGCGTGCCGATCATGACGCCCGTGCCGGTCAGCGTGTCGTTGAAGCTGAACTCGCCGCCCGCCTCGTCGGAGGTCGCGAGCTTGGCGATGCCGAAGTCGAGCACCTTGACGATGTAGGGCGAGTCGGGCCGCTGGACGAGGAAGATGTTGCCGGGCTTGAGGTCGCGGTGGATGATGCCGGCCTCGTGCGCGGCCTCGACGGCCGCCGCGATTTGCAGCATCAGCGAGACGGCACGCGCCGGGTCGAGCGGTGACTCGCGCGCGAGCACGTCGCGAAACTGCCGCCCTTCGAGCAGCTCCATCACGAGGTAGGCCACCCCGTCGCGCGTCTCGCCGAAGTCGGTGACGGCGACGGCGTTCGAGTGCTGTAGCCGTCCGGCGGCGCGCGCCTCCCGCCGGAAGCGCTCCTTCGCGGTCTCGTCGGCGACGAGGCGCGGGTTGAGCACCTTGACCGCGACGGGTCGCTCGATGAGCAGGTGCGTCGCGCGGTAGACCGTCCCCATGCCGCCCTCTCCGAGCCGCTCGTCGAGGCGGTACTTGTCGTCTAAGACGACCCCGAGCAGCTCGTCCGAGGGCACGTCGCGCACGGCCCGGTCGGCGACGGTCGGCTCCGCGCCGAGCGGCGTCCCGTCGTCCGGGCAGGCGATGACCTCCGCGTCGAACCGCCGGAGACATTTCGGGCACTGGAGCATAAAAGCGTGGGGGAGAAGTAGCGCGAAAGACCGCCCCCGGATTTTACCGCAAAGCGCGCGGGGAAGTCGCCGGGGGCGCAAGGTTTTCCCCGCGGCCTCCGCCGATTTCCCCGCGCGCTTTGCGGCCGGAGGCCGGCCCGCGGCTCACTCGGTGTTCGGGTTGACCTCTACCTTGACCTCGGCCGGCTCGTCGCGCTCGACGCCGGGCAGCGGCGAGCCGGGCGGCGGCTCGCCGTGAATCTTGGTGTTCGTGCTCTCAAGCTCGGGCGGCTCGTGCTCGCCCGTCATCGTCCCCAGCCCTAAATTTTCACCCATGAAAAGCCTCCTTGAATCTCGACACTTCGTCTTAATCGTCGCCGGCCAGCGCCTGTGCGCGCTCCTGCGGCGCGGGCGACTGCTGCGGCTCGCCCGCCCGCTCGACCGACGCTTCGTCGCGCATGCGATTACGGTACGCCGCCCCGACGAAAGACGCAAACAGGGGCTGCGGCGCGAGCGGCTTGGACTTGTACTCGGGGTGGAACTGGCAGCCCAGAAACCACGGGTGAGCCTCGCGCGGAAGCTCGACCATCTCGACGAAGCGGCCGTCTTCGGAGATGCCGCTGAAGACCAGCCCCGCCGCTTCGAGCTGCGCGCGGAACTCGGGGTTGAACTCGTAGCGGTGGCGGTGGCGCTCGCTGACGGTGGCCGCGCCGCCGTAGACCTCGCGCGCAAGGCTCCCCTCGGAGAGCCTGCAAGTCCACGCGCCCAGCCGCATCGTGCCCCCGAGTTCTTCCACGTCCACGAGGTCGCGCAGCTTGAAGATGACGGGGTAGGGCGTCTCGGCGTCGAACTCGGTCGAGTCGGCACCCGAAAGGCCGCAGACCGTGCGCGCGTACTCGATGACGGCCGTCTGCATCCCCAGGCAGATGCCGAAGTAGGGCGTGCGCGTCCGCCGCGCGTAGGAGATGGCGCGAATCATCCCGGCCACGCCGCGCTTGCCGAAACCGCCGGGGACGAGGATGGCGTCGAAGTCGCGCAAACGCTCCTCGTAGTCGTCGTCCATCAACCCCTCCGACTCGACCCAGCGCACGTTCACCTTCAGGTTGTTCGCCACGCCGCCGTGCGTCAGGGCTTCGAGCAGGGACTTGTAAGAGTCCTCTAGCTCGACGTACTTGCCGACGATGCCGACGGTCACGCTCCCCTTCGACGGGTCGCTGATGGTCGCCACCAGCTCGCGCCAGCGCGTGAGGTCTGCGTTGGGCGCGCGGTCTTGCAGCCCGAGCGCCGAGACTATCTGGTCGTCGAGCCCCTGCTCGTGGAAGGCGAGCGGGACTTCGTAGATGGTGTCCACGTCCTGCGCGGCGATGACGGCCTGCTCCTTGACGTTGCAGAAGAGCGCGATCTTCGAGCGTATGTCGCGCGGCAGCGTCCGGTCGGAGCGGCAGAGCAGGATGTCAACGGCGATGCCTATCTCGCGCAGGTCGCGCACGGAGTGCTGCGTCGGCTTCGTCTTCAACTCGCCGGCGGCGGCGATGTATGGGACGAGCGTGAGGTGTACGAAGACCGCGCCGTTCTGCCCGTTCTGCCGCTCCTCGTTCCCCATCTGGCGGATGGCTTCGAGGAACGGCAGGCTCTCGATGTCGCCGACGGTGCCGCCGATCTCGACGATGACCACGTCCGTCTCGTCCTTCTCCGCGACCGAGCGCACGGCGCGCTTTATCTCGTCGGTGATGTGCGGGATGACCTGGATGGTCTTGCCGAGGTAGTCGCCGCGCCGCTCCTTCTCGATGACCGAGAGGTAGATGCGCCCCGTCGTCCAGTTGTTCGAGCGCGAGAGCTTCGCGTGCGTGAAGCGCTCGTAGTGGCCGAGGTCGAGGTCCGTCTCCGCGCCGTCGTCGGTGACGAAGACCTCGCCGTGCTGGAACGGCGACATCGTGCCCGGGTCGACGTTGATGTACGGGTCGAGCTTGACGCAGGTGACGCTCAGGCCGCGCGCCTCCAGAAGGCACCCGATGGACGAGGCCGCGAGGCCCTTCCCCAGACTCGAAACCACCCCGCCGGTCACGAAAATGTATTTAGGCATCGTTCTCCCCTTGGCCTGTCGGCCCCGCACCCTTCTTCTTCGCGCCGGGCTCGTCGCCCTCGCCCTTCGACTCCCGGTCGTTGTAGAAGCCGGCCCGCAGGTCGCGCTGCTTCTCGACGGCCTCGACGGCCTTCGGGTTGACCATCTTGTTGAGCGCGTTCATCCCGGCCAGCGCGGCGGCGCGCGTCGTGCCCTTCGCCTCCGCGACGCGCTGCTCGTACTCGTCCTCGGTGAGCGTCTTCGGCTTCTTGCCGAGTCGCGAGAGGCCGACGAACGCGCCGACGACGACGAGCACGATGACCGCGAGTCCTATCCAGTCGCCCATAAGCTTAAGTTCAAAGTTCCAACTTCAAAGCCGAGAGTTAAAGCGGCTTAACTTTCAACTTTGAACTTTCAACTTGCAACCTCTCCCAACATTTCACGCACGCGCCGGAGGTCGTCTTCGGTGTCCACGCCGACCGACGGCGCGGCCGCCTCGACCACGCGGACGGCGCGCCCGCGTTCGAGTATGCGGAGTTGTTCCAGCGACTCGGCGCGCTCCAAAGGGGTCTGTGGCCAACCCGCGTATTCTAACAAAAAGGCGCGGCGGTAGACATAAAGCCCGGTGTGCTTGCGGAACGTCGCGAGCAGGCGCGGCTCGACTTCGAGCGCCGCCGCGAGCCCGCCGTAGCGCCGCGCCGCCTCGCGCGGGAAAGGGACGGGCGAGCGCGAGAAGTAGAGCGCGCGGCCGTCCCCGCCGACGACGACCTTCACCACGTCGTGGCTGAGCACGTCGGCCGCGGTCTCGATGGGCTCGCACGTGGTCGAGACGGCCACGCCCTCGTCTTCGAGCAGCGCCCCGACCGCGACCTCGATCGTCTCGGGGGAGATGAGCGGCTCGTCCCCCTGCACGTTGACGACGATGTCGCAGTCGAGCATCGCGGCGGCCTCCGCGAGGCGGTCGCTGCCCGAGGCGTGCTCGGGGCTCGTCATCACGGCCTCGTGCCCGGCCCCGCGGACGGCCTCGAAAATCCTCTCGTCGTCGGTGGCGACGACCGCGCGGGAAACGCGTGGCGCGGCGAGCGCGCGCTCGACGACGTGGACGACCATCGGGCGGCCCTGTATCAACAGCAGCGGCTTCCCGGGCAGACGGGTCGAAGAGTAGCGTGCCGGGATGATTGCGACGACCGTGGGATTTGAAGCAGGCGGGCCCGTGTGGTTCACGGGAGTACAAAATAACCTAAGCGGTGGTGGGTGACAAGTGACGAGTGATGGGAAAGAGAAACGCGGCCGTCTTCCCTCATCACTCATCACTTGTCACCCGTCACTCCCCTAAGCTACCATCGGGCCGCTCTACTTTCATGGCTACACCGTCACAAATCACGAACGCAGGCAGTGACAGGGCGCCGCTGCGGCCGGTGGACAGCGTCCTTGAGCTGGTCGGCGGCACCCCGCTGCTGCGGCTCTCGCGTTTCGCGCCGCCGCCCGCCGCCGAGCTGTTCGCCAAGCTCGAATACATGAACCCGGGCGGGTCG
>DASWNR010000232.1:0-8129 GCA_036399155.1 Pyrinomonadaceae bacterium | reverse complement strand
GGCCGGGGGCGGCGGCGAACCATGCGGCGCCGACGAGAATCAGAGCGGTCAGAACTCCCGGCGCGCGGAAACGCCGGACGCCTTTCGGACTGGTTGAGCTTTTCATCTTGCTTTTCGCAACTTCGGAGTCGCCGGACGTGGCCGGCCGGGCGCCCGTTTCGCCCGGAAGGTGTACGGACGGGGAGCAGTTCTCGCAAATCTTAGATGCCGCCGGCGGGGGCGTCAAATGCCTCGGGGCGGGCGGGCGGCGGGCGCTTTTTTGGGTCGCGCGGTCGCGCGGTTGCATCGTTTCCGCTCGGGTGGGCATCAAAAGCAGTTCAGAGAGTGCCCCGCGCCGGGCGCGCCCGTCGTCAAACCCGCAAAAGGATTCGCCTCAGGGCTTGAACGGTTCGGAAAAAGTTTGTTACCTTGATACAGAGCAGTCCGCCTTTCCCCGCGTCTTCGACGGGAGGTTCGTTAGAAAATGAAACAGTGTGCACAGTGCCGTGAGGAGTTCGCCGACAAGTTCGGTTTCTGCCCCGTCGACGGGACGCCTTTAGACGTGGCGGTCGCCGAGCCCGCGCTGGCGAGCGCGGCGGCCGACGAGTCGGTCGTCACCGCGTCGGCCCCGGCGACCGGCTCGGCATCCTCGAACGGCGCGAACGGCTCGGCCGGCAACGCCGCCGACGACTGGGGCGCGACCGCGGAAGGCGGCTCGGCCGTCCCCCCGTCGAACTCCGGGGCCGAGCGCGAAGAGTTGCACTTCACCTTCCTCGAAGACGAGGGGCTGACGCGCCGCCTCGTGAAGGAGCTGAAGTCGGTCGGGCACGACGCCGAGCTGACCTGGCCCGAGTTCAAGCGCGACCCCGTCGGGTTCACGAAGCGCTCGGCCAAGGCTTACGGCGCCGCGGGCCAGAAGTTCCTAAAACAGGACAACACGGTTCCCGCGGTCGTCGCCCCCTTCATCGTCGCCGTCATCGTGGCTGGCGTGTGGGCCGGCATCGTCTTCCGGTGTAACCTGATGTCACTGGTCGGAAGGCAGTGCGTCCAGTCGCAGAGCAATAACCCGTACGAGAACCTCGAACTCATCGGCTACGTCGAGAACGAGATTCCGAAGGAGCAGCCGACGCCCGACAAGGGCGCGGCCGGCACGAACGAAGGCAAGGGCGGCGGGTCGAAGGCCGAGTACAAGAAGCCGGCGGGCGGCGGCGGCGGCGGACGCCAGGAGCAGACCCCGGCCTCTGCCGGCAAGATGCCGCCGGCGCAGCTAGACCAGGCGCCGATCAACCCTCCGAGCCCGAAGCCGCCGGTGGCGAAGGCGAGTCTGCCGACTCCCTCCATCGTGCAGGTCGACCCGGCGCTCCTCAAGGTTGACACGCGCGACATTCCGTACGGGCCCATCGGGGCGACCGGCACGGTGCCCTCGTCGGGCAGCGGTCGCGGCGGCGGCATGGGCGAAGGCTCGGGCGGCGGCATGGGTCGCGGCGAAGGGACGGGTGCGGGCCCCGGGCGCGGCGGCAACATGGGCGGCGGCGACCGCGTTGACGGTGGCGGCGGGCCCGGCGGCGGAGGCGGAGGCGGTGTTGACTACTCGCGCCCGTTCCGCCAGAACGAGGTCACGCGCAAGGCGATGATCACCTTCAAGCCCGAGCCCGGCTTCACCGAAGAGGCGCGCAAGAACAATGTGACCGGCGTCGTACGCCTGCGCGCGATTCTCTCGGCCTCCGGCTCGGTGACGGGCATCACGACGGTTAAGGGGCTGCCCGACGGCCTGACCGAGAAGGCCATCTCAGCCGCGCGGCAGATACGCTTCACCCCGGCCGAGAAGGACGGACGCGCCGTCTCGCAGTACGTCGTGCTTGAGTACAACTTCAACATCTACTAGGGAAGTAGACAGTAGACAGTAGAACAAAACAAAGGCGGCGCGCTCGGCTTATAACCGGAGCGCGCCGCCTTTCTGTCTACTGACTACTGGCCGCCGTCTACTGATATACTTCCGGCGAAAGCCGAAACCTCTAGCGGGAAGGAGTCCGGGTTGGCCGAAGCTTCACGGGCCGCGGTGAACGTCATCTGCGTCGCCAGCTATTTCAAGGGCGCGGACTTCCTGCGCGAGTGCGCCGCGCTGGGCGCGCGCGTCGAGCTGCTGACGCGCGCGCGCACCGCGAACGAGCCCTGGCCGCGCGAGGCGCTCGCTGGCTTCCACCCTCTCCCCGACCACGCGGGCGGCGAACTCGTCGTACACGCCGCCGCGCACCTCTGCCGCGAGCGCAAGGTGCACGCGCTCGTCGCGCTCGAAGAGTTCGATGTCATCACGGCCGCGCTCGCGCGCGAACACCTGCGGCTGTCGGGCATGGACAGCTCGCGCGCGCGCGTCTTCCGCGACAAGCTGGCGATGCGCGTGTGCGCGCGCGAGGCTGGGCTCGCCGTCCCCGACTTCGTGCCGCTCTTCAACTACCAGGAGGTCGGCGAGTACATGGAGCGCGTGCCGCCGCCGTGGGTCATCAAGCCGCGCTCGGACGTGTCGTCTTCGGGCGTCCGCCGGCTCGAAGAGTCGGAGCAGGTCTGGCGCGCCATCGAGGCGCTCGACGCGCGCGAGGCTTTGCAGGACAGGTCGTCCTACTACCTGCTCGAAAAGTTCGTCCCCGGCGAGGTCTTCCACGTGGACTCGGTCGTCGAGGACGGCGAATGTATCTTCGCCGGCGCGAGCCGCTACGGCCGGCCGCCGCTGCGCGTCGTCAGCGAGGGCGGCGTCTTCACCACGCACACGGTCGAGTACGACTCGGCCGACCACGCGGAGCTTCTGCGCTTCAACACAGAGCTTCTGCGCGCTCTCGGGCTCGCGGACGGCGCGGCGCACGCCGAGTTCATACGCGGCGCGGAGGACGGCCGGCTCTACTTCCTCGAAGTCGCCGCGCGCGTCGGCGGCGCGCACATCGCGGAGACGCTGGAGGCCGCGAGCGGCCACAACCTCTGGCGCGAGTGGGCGCGCGTCGAGGTGGCGCGCGCGCGTGGGGAGCGCGTCGGCACGCTCTCAACGCGACGCGACTACGCCGGCCTCGTGCTCTCGCTCGCGCGGCAGGAGCGCCCGGACACCTCCGCCTACGACGACCCCGAGATAGTCTTCCGCGTGGACAGGCCGAACCACGTCGGGCTCGTCGTGCGCTCGCCCGAGCTCGCGCGCGTCCGCGAGCTGCTCGACTCTTACGCCGAACGCTTCACGCGCGACTTCAGCGCCTACGTCCCGCCGCCCGAGCGGCGCGGGATAAATTTGTGAGTTAGCTGTTAGCCGTTAGCTTTTAGCCAGGCCAAGAGGCTAACGGCTAACGGCTTCTTACCGGAGGAACCTGAATGAGTCAGCCCGAGGCAGCGCCTTACGGCTCCTGGAAGTCGCCCATCACGTCCGACCTCATCGTCACGGCCACGGTGAGCTTGGGGCAGATAGCGCTCGACGGCGAGGACGTTTACTGGGTCGAGCTTCGCCCGTCCGAGGGCGGGCGCAACTGCGTCGTGCGCCGCACGCCCGACGGCACAGTCTCCGACGTGACGCCCCGCGACTTCAACGCGCGCACGCGCGTACACGAGTACGGAGGCGGCGACTTCGCCGTGCGCGACCGCGTAGTCTACTTCGCGAACTTCACGGACCAGCGCGTCTACCGCCAGAGTAGCGCGGCCGCGCCGCACCCCATCACGCCCGAGAAGAGTTTTCGCTACAGCGACTTCTTCGTCGATGCGCGCCGCGGCCTCCTCTTCGCCGTGCGCGAAGACCACACCGCCGAGGGGCGCGAGGCGGTCAACACGCTCGTCAGCCTGCGCGCCGACGGCGCGAACGACGACGGCGGGCGCGTGCTCGCCTCGGGTAACGACTTCTATTCGTCGCCGCGCCTGAGCCCCGACGGCTTGCGGCTCGCGTGGCTGACGTGGAATCACCCGAACATGCCGTGGGACGGCTGCGAGCTTTGGGTGGGCGAGCTGGACGACGGCGGCGCGTTGGTCTCGTCGGGCCGCGTGGCCGGCGGCCTCGAAGAGTCCGTCTTCCAGCCCGAGTGGTCGCCATCGGGCGTGCTCCACTTCGTCTCCGACCGGAACAACTGGTGGAACATACACCGCCTGGACGACGACGGCTCGTCCGAGGCAGTCCACGAGACCGACGCCGAGTTCGCGCTGCCGCAGTGGCTCTTCGCGATGTCCACCTACGCCTTCGTAGGCGACGAACGCATCGTCTGCGCCTACGCGCGCGGCGGCGGCTGGCGTCTGGGCGCGCTCGACACGCGCTCGAAGCGACTTCAGACCTTCGAGCTGCCGTACACGGACATCACGTACGTGCGCGCGGGCGGCGGGCGGGCACTCTTCCGCGCGGGCTCGCCGACCGACCGCTCGGCCGTCGTCGAGCTGGACATCAGGACGGGCGAGACGCGCGTGCTCAGGCGCGCGAGCGAAACGCTCGTCAACCCCGACTACGTCTCGAAGCCGCGCGCCGTCGAGTTCCCGACCGAGGGCGGGCGCACCGCCCACGCCTTCTACTACGCGCCGCGCAACCCCGACTTCAAAGCGCCGGAGGGCGAGCTGCCGCCGCTCCTCGTCAAGTGCCACGGGGGGCCGACCGCCGCCTCGTCTTCCGCGCTGCGGCTCGACATCCAGTACTGGACGAGCCGGGGCATCGCCGTCCTCGACGTGAACTACGGCGGGAGCACCGGGTTCGGGCGCGAGTACCGGCAGCGCCTCAACGGCGAGTGGGGCGTCGTGGACGTGGACGACTGCGTGAACGGCGCGAAGTATCTGATCGAGCGCGGCGAGGCGGACGCCGCGCGCTGCGTCATCACGGGCGGGAGCGCGGGCGGCTTCACGACCTTAAACGCGCTCACCTTCCGCGACACGTTCCGCGCCGGCGCGAGCCACTTCGGCATCGGCGACCTGACGGTCTTCGCCGGCGACACGCACAAGTTCGAGTCGCGCTACCTCGAACGCCTCGTCGGCCCCTACCCGGAGCGCGCGGACCTCTACCGCGAGCGCTCGTCCATCAACTTCACCGACCGGCTGTCGTGCCCGGTCATCTTCTTCCAGGGGCTCGAAGACAAGGTCGTCCCGCCGAACCAGGCCGAGCTGATGGTCGAGGCGCTGAGGAAGAAGAGGCTGCCCGTGGCCTACGTCGCCTTCGAGGGCGAGCAGCACGGCTTCCGCAAGGCCGAGAACATCAAGCGCGCGCTCGAAGGCGAGTTCTATTTCTACTCGCGCGTCTTCGGCTTCGCGCCCGCCGACGAGGTCGAGCCGGTGGAGATTGAAAACCTCTGAGGCACGGGAGGGAAGGCGGCAGCAGCAGCACAAACAGCGAGGCCGGCGTCATTCAAGTGACGCCGGCCTCGCTGTTTGTTGACCTCGGTCCCGCCTTAGCTGCGGGGGCGCATCGGGCGCGCCTTGCGCTTGTTGCGCTTGCGCGCGAGCGCGCTCTTGAGCTTGGCCTTCTGCCCGCGCGACATGAAGAAGGCGTGCTTCTTCGCGTCCTTGATAATCTCCTCGGACATGACCTTGCGCTTGAAGCGGCGCAGCGCCGACTCGATGGACTCGCCCTGGTTGACGACGACTGTTGCCATGACAAACTCTCCGTTCTAAAAACTGATTAACACAACGGCCGGGCACACGCGCCCGGCGAACTCTCACGACTGTTTTTTACGTCTTTCTCTTAGAGTCTTTCGACCGAATCGGGCAACACCCGCCTCTCTGTCGCGAAAAGCGACCACAAAAGCAACGGCTATTGTGCCAAGCCGCGCGCGTTCTGGCAAGCGGCGGTGAAAGGATGAAGGGACGGCCGCGGGCAATCCTCTCATTCTTCACCCTTTGACTCCGGGGTCGGTGATGATGACAAAGTCGCCGAGGCGTGCGAGGCGCGGGGCGTCGAATTCGGGAAAGCCTTCGTCGGGGACGATGGTGACGATGACCGAGCGCGCCTTCGGCCGGTAGCGCGCGAGCAGTTCGGGGACGCCCATGCGCTCCTCGCTGTGGAAGGTGCCGTTGACCTGTACGACGAGCGGGTCGCGCCCGCGCTTCAAAAACTCCGCGATCTGGTAAGCCATCGACGCGTCGCGCAGCGTCTGCGCTTCGAGCAGGTGCAGGGAGCCGTGCGCGCTCGCCTGCGCGGCGGTCGGCGCCGCCGGCGCGGTCGGCGCGGTCGGGGGCGTAGTTGTCAGGGCCTGCGCGGGCGTGTGGGCGGGCGCCGCCGCGCCGCCGCCCGACATGAAGCGGTTGAACTTCGACGCGTAAGCCTCCGACGCCGGCGGGAAGGGGAGCGGCGGGAGCCAGTCCTTGACCACGTCCTTCGATAGCGCGGAGAGCGACTGCGGCCCCCGGCTCGACACGCGCGAGACGTAGCGCGCGGGCGCGTTGGCGGCGATGACCGGCAGACGCCGCGCGCGCGCGTACTCGACCAGCGGCCGGTAGTCTGTCTCGTAGTTCCGCCACGGGCGGCTGCTCAGCAGAAAATGCCTCTCGGTGATGAGCCCCGCCAGGTACTCGTCGAGGACGATCTGCACGTCGCGCTCGAACATCTCCAGAGAGAGCGCCACGTCGCGCCGCTTCGGCGACGCCGCGCCGAAGCGCTCGTCGGCGCGGCGCAGCAGCTCGGCTTCGAGGAGGTGCGCGACGGCGTTGTCGTGCGTCTCGCCGACGAAGAGCACGTCGGCGCCTTCGAGCGAGTCGATGATCGTTTGGAGCGTGACGGCCCGGCCCTTCGAGTCGAAGGTGCGGTAGTGGGCGCCGGGCGCCTCCTGCGCGGCGGCGAGTTGTGCGGCGAGCCCGGCGAAAAGTAGTATGCTGGCGAAGCGTCGCAGGCCGTACTTCAACATAGCTCGACCTTTTAGCACGCCGCGCGTCGCGGCGGCAACGGCCTCCGGCGCGCGACACGAGGAGGGAACCCGCTTTGGAGATTTACGTCAGCACCGATGTCGAGACGGACGGGCCGATACCCGGCGTCTACTCGATGCTCAGCATCGGCTCGGCCGCCTACCTGCCCGACGTCACGGAGCCCCACAGCGTCTTCACCGCCAACCTTGAGACGCTGCCCGACGCGGCGCAGCACCCCGAGACGATGAAGTGGTGGAAGGGTCAGCCCGAAGCCTGGGCCGCGTGCCGCGAGGACTTGCAGACGCCCGAGCAGGCGATGCGAACCTACCTCGGCTGGCTCAAAAGCTTGCCGGGCGAGCCGGTCTTCGTCGCCTACCCGGCGGCCTTCGACTTCATGTTCGTCTGCTGGTACCTCAACCGCTTCGCCGGCGAGAACCCCTTCGGCTGGCACGCGCTCGACATCAAGACTTTCGCGATGGCGCTGACGGGTCGCGACTTCCTCGACACCGTCAAGCGCAACATGCCGCGCAACTGGTTCGACAACCTCCCCTACACGCACAAGGCGCTCGACGACGCCAAATCGCAGGGCGCGCTCTTCCGCAACATGCTCGCCGAACACAAGCGGAGGCTGGGCGCGAAAGCATGACCGCGACGGACGTGACCGCTCTGTTCCTCGGGCTGGTCGAGGGCCGGCACGGGCATTTCCGGCTTGAGTCCGGTTATCACGGCCGTCTCTGGTTCGACCTCGACCCGCTGTTCGCCGAGCCGGGGCGCGTCGAGCCGTTCGTCGGAGCGCTCGCCGCCTCGCTCCGCCAGTACGAGGTCGAGGCCGTGTGCGGGCCCCTGCTCGGGGGCGCGTTCCTCGCGCAGCTCGTCGCGCACGCGCTCGGGGCGGAGTTCTACTTCACGCGGCGCGCGGACGATGCTGCGGGCGGGCTCTACGCCGCGAGCTACCGTCTGCCGGCGGCTTTGCGCGAACGCGTGAAGGGGAAGCGCGTGGCCGTCGTGGACGACGTGATGAGCGCAGGCTCCTCGCTGCGCGCGACCTTCGAGGAGCTGCGCGCGCACGGCGCGGAGACGGCGGCGGCGGGCGCGCTGCTCGTGCTCGGCAGGCGCGGCGCCGACTTCTTCGACGCGCACGGCGTCGCGGTCGAGTCGGTCGCGCGCGACGACTACCAGACGTGGGAGCCCTCCCGGTGCCCGCTCTGCGCGGCCGGAATCCCGCTCGAAGACGCGGCGTCGCCCGCCGCATGACGCCGCGGGGTTAAGTCGGAAAGATTAACCACAGAGTAACTGAAGGGCGCGTGGGCGGCACG
>DASWNR010000231.1:0-4659 GCA_036399155.1 Pyrinomonadaceae bacterium | reverse complement strand
CGTGTGCGTCAGGCAAAACGAGGCTGATATACTCGCCGAGGCGAGTGGTTAGAGAGCTTTGGTTCATCGCAGAAACAATGCTCTCACACGAGGTCAACTCGTGACCACTCGCTTACTTTTTCAAATGTGTCCAGACATCAGCCAACTTGGGTAACGCCTACGATGAATTGGGTGAGACGCGCCGCGCCGTCAAGGTCTACGAACAGGCATTGAAAATTCACCGAGAGATTGGCAACCGCCCCAGTGAGGCAATCGCGCTTTTCAATATCGGCGTGGCGCTCGATAAACTCGGCGAGCGCGCAAAGGCTATCGCTCACGTCAAGGCGGCGATTAAGATTTTCGGGCAGATTGAGTCGCCGTATGCAGAAAGGGCGCGGGCGCAACTTGCTGAGTGGCGCGGGGAAGCGTAGTGGGATGGTTGGATGTTAAGTAGGGTTGGAAAGGCGCGTGGGTGGTGAAAAAGTTGGGGGAAATGGAGGGTTGGGGCGGGCGGGGGGCTTTTGCGGGGCGTCGCCGCGTTAGGGACGGGTTGTTGTGGCGTTGCGGGGTGACTGCTTTAGATTTTGCCGGGTGATATAAATGTCGGCGTCTTGGCGACGACACGCTCGCCGCGGTCGTGTAAAGAGTTGATGCTTGTTTCCGTCGTCCTCCCCGCCTTCGACGAGGAGGCTACCTCGGCGCGAGTCTGCGTCGCTAAACATCCCGGTCTCGGGTGAGGACATGGGCGGAAGGGTTGACGTTTTCTTCTACGGGCTGTTCATGGACGAGGCGCTGCTGCGCGCGAAGGGGTTGAGGCCGGAGAACAGGCGTGCGGCGTCGGTCGAGGGCTTCGGCCTGTTCATCGGCGAGCGTGCGACGCTCGTCCCGCGCGTGGGCTCGACGGTCTACGGCGTCATCTTCTCGCTGACGCGGGGCGAAGTTGACGCGCTCTATTCGGAGGAGTCGGTCGGCGCCTACAGACCCGAGACCGTGTCGGCGCTGGCGGCCGACGGGAGTGTCACGGCGGCGCTCTGTTACAACCTCCCGGCGCCGCCCGCAGACGGCGGGCGGAATCCGCAGTACGCGGCGAAGCTCAGGGAAGTCGCCGGGCGCGAGGGGCTGCCGGCCGACTACGTCTCTTCCATCGGGTAGAAGGATGCGGACGCTTATGAAAAGAAGGACGCGCAGGAGGCTCGGGCCGGCGCTCGCGTGTGTGTTGGCCGCGGCGTGCGCGTCGGCGTCGCCGGTCGCGGGGCGGCAGGCGGAGGTGCGGCTCCCCTCGACGCCTCTCAAGTTCGGCGTCTTCAACGCGCGGTTCGACCCGGCCGGCACGTTCAAGCTTGAGGGCGACGGCTGGCCCGCGATGAGCGGCACGTGGAAGGCTAAGGGCGTCGAGGTCGAGCTGTTAACGCAGGCCGGCCCGAAGGGCTGCGACGGCGTAGGGCGTTACAAGGTCACATCTGAAGTGGCGCGGGAGGGCGCGCGCGTACGCTTCGACGTGATCGCCGACGGCTGCACGCCGCGCCGGATGATTCTCAACCGCAGCATCTGGTCTTCGGCCGGCGAAGCCAAGCCGAAGCCAGTGCGCCGCATCGTGAGGACGGCCGGGGCGCGCGCGCCCTCGCGCCCCGAGCCCGAGTCGCGCGGCGGTAGCTGGCCCTCCTTCCGCGGGCCGCTCGCTTCCGGCGTGGCCGACGGCCAACTCCTCCCGGATCGCTGGGACGGAAAGACCGGCGAGAACGTCCTCTGGCGCACGCCCATCCCCGGGCTCGCGCACTCAAGCCCGGTCGTCTGGGGCGGGCGCGTCTTCGTGACGAGCGCCGTGAGCGGCGACCCGAAGGCCAGTTTCCGCCCCGGCATCTACGGCGACGGCGACGCCTCGGAAGACCGCACGGCGCAGCGCTGGGTGCTCTACGCGCTCGACAAGCGGACGGGCAAAATCCTCTGGGAGCGCACCGCGCACGAGGGCGTGCCCGCGGAGCAGCGCCACGTCAAATCCACCTACGCCAACTCGACGCCCGCGACCGACGGCCGCGTGGTCGTCGCGTGGTTCGGGTCGCAGGGCGTCCACGCCTACGACACTTCGGGGCGCTTTCTCTGGAAGGTAGACCTCGGCCGGCTCGACCTCGGCGCGTACGACATCCCGAGTTACGAGTGGGGGCCGGCCAGCTCGCCCGTCATCTGGAACGGCCTCGTCATCCTACAGTGCGACACGCAGGCCGACTCGTTCCTCCTCGCGCTCGACGCCTCGACGGGCGAGACCGTCTGGAAGACCGAGCGCGAGGAGATACCCTCGTGGGGGACGCCGACCGTCGCGCAGACTTCCGCCGGGCCCGTGCTGGTCACGAACGCCTCGAACTACGTCAGGGGCTACGACCCGCGCGACGGCCGGGAGCTTTGGCGGCTCGGGCGCAGCTCGAAGATAACCGCGCCGACGCCGGTCTTCGCCGAAGACCTCTTCGTCGTCGCGAGCGGGCGCGCGCCCGAGCGCCCCATCTTCGTCGTCCGCGCGGGGGCGCGCGGCGACCTGACGCTGCCCGAGGGCGAGTCGAAGAGCCGTTCGGTCGCGTGGAGCCGCACGGGGCGCGGGTCGTACATGCCGACGCCCCTGGTCTACAAAGGAATCCTCTACGTGCTCTCGAACAATGGGCTGCTCGACGCCTACGACCTGCGCACGGGCGAGGAGTTGTACCGCCAGCGGCTCCCGCTCGTCGGCAGCGGCTTCAGCGCCTCGCCCGTCGCCGCCGACGGCAAGCTCTACCTCTCGAACGAGGACGGCGAGATGCTCGTCGTCGCCGCGGGCAAGACCTTCCAACACCTCTCGACGAACTCGATGGGCGAGCTGCTGATGGCCACGCCCGCGCTCTCGGACGGCGTGATGTACGTGCGCTCCAACGCCGGCCTCTTCGCCGTCGGCCGCAGGCGTTGAGGCGGGATTGACGCGAGGCCCCGCCCCCGCCGAATCGTGACGGCTCGGCGGCGCGGGGCCTCTTGTGTTTTCGCCCCGCCTGTCACATAGTCTGGGGAAAAGCACCGCAGGATAAGGCGTCGGGAAGGGGAGGCGTTAGTGTCTCTGAGCGAGAGAGAGCTGGAGGAGTTGCGCGCGGCCGAGGCGCGGAGCCGCACCGTGATGGAGACGGTGGCGGACGCCGTGTTGACGGTCGACGAGCGCGGCACGATCCTCTCCGTCAACCGCGCGGCCGAGCGCGTCTTCGGCTACGCGGCCGGAGAGATGCTCGGCGCGCCGCTGACGACGCTGATGCCCGACTACATGCGGCTCGCGCACGAGGCGGGGATGCGCCGCTACGTCGAGACCGGCGTCCGGCACATCTCCTGGGAGGGCGTCGAGCTGCCCGGCCTGCACAAGACCGGGCGCGAGCTGGCGCTCGAAATCTCCTTCGGCGAGTTCACGCTCGCCGGCCGGCGGCACTTCACGGGCATCGCGCGCGACATCTCTTCGCGCAAGCGCACCGAGGCGCGGCTCAACGCGCAGTACGAGGTGACGCGCGCGCTCGCCGAGTCGGCAGACTTCCGAGGGGCCGTGCCGCGCGTGCTGCGCTCCGTGTGCGAGGCGCTCGGCTGGGAGCTGGGGATTCTCTGGACGCTCGACCGCGAGCGGGATGTGCTGCGCTTCGTCGAGGCCTGGAACGCGCCGGGCGTCGAGCTAGGGGAGTTCGAGCGGCTTTCGAGCCGGCGGACTTTCGAGCGCGGCGAGGCGGGGCTGCCCGGCCGCGTCTGGGGGCGCGGCGAGCCGCTCTGGGTCGAAGACCTCGCGGCCGACCCGACGTTCCCGCGCTCCGTTCTGGCCGGGCACGCCGGGCTGCACGCGGCGCTGGCCTTCCCCGTCGTGATGCGCGGCGAGGTCGTCGCCGTCCTCGAATTCTTCAGCCGCGAGATGCGCCCGCCCGACGAGGCCGTGCTCTCGATGATGGCGCACGTCGGCAGCCAGATGGGGCAGGTCATCGAGCGGCAGCACGCCGAAGGGGAGCGCGCGCGGCTGCGCGAAGAGGTCATACGCGTCCAGGACGCGCTGCTCGAAAAACTCTCGACCCCGCTCATCCCGCTGAACGAGCGCGTGATGCTGATGCCGCTCGTCGGCGAGATGGACGCGGGGCGCGCGCGCCGGATGCTTGAGGCGCTGCTGCGCGGACTCGCGCAGACGCGCGCGCCCGCCGCCATCATCGACATCACGGGCGTGCCCGTGGTTGACGCGCACGTCGCCCAGACGCTCGTCCGCGCCGCGCAGGCCGCGCGCCTCCTCGGCACGGAAGTCGTCCTCACGGGCATCCGCGCGGGCGTCGCGCGCAGCCTCGTCCGCCTCGGCGTCGGCCTCGAAGGAATCAAAACGCGCAAGACCCTGCAAGAGGGCATCGACTGCGCCCTCGAACACCTGCGCCGCGAGACAAACGCCTGACCCGCGCTTTATAATCCGCTCGCTCTCCGGCCGAAACATTCTATCGAAAAGTAGGGGATGACGATGAAAAGGAATCTGTCCGCCTTCGTTCTGGTTTGCGCGGCCGCCCTCGCGCCCGCGACGCCGCAAGGGAGTCCGACGCCGCGGGCGCGGGGCGCGGCGCAGGCGGGGGCGGCGACGCCGGCGCGGGATGAGAAGTTGTGGAAGCGCGCGCTGGCGCTGCACCGGAAGGCCGTCATCGTGGACGGGCATAACGACATCCCGAC
>DASWNR010000230.1:0-37462 GCA_036399155.1 Pyrinomonadaceae bacterium | reverse complement strand
CTGCATGAGGCGGCCCCTCGCGGCGACGAGCCGCAGCGCGTCTTCGAGCGAGAAGACGCCGGCCAGACACGCGGCGACGTACTCGCCGATGCTGTGGCCGAGCATGGCGGCGGGCTTCACGCCCCAGCTCATCCAGAGCCGTGCGAGCGCGTACTCGGTGACGAAGAGAGCAGGCTGCGCCAGCGCCGTCTGCTCAAGCTCGCGCGCGGCCTCTTCGGCCCGCCCCTCCGGCGGGAAGAGGAGGCCGCGCAGGTCTGCGCCGAGGTGGGGCTTGAGCAGCTCCACACAGGCGTCAACCTCCGAGGCGAAAGCCGGCTCGCTCTCGTAGAGTTCGCGCGCCATGTTGATGTGTTGCGTGCCCTGCCCTGGGAAGAGGAAGGCGATTGAGGGCGGCGAGCCTTCCTTGAAGCCGTTCAGCACGCGCCCCGGCTCCGAAGACTCCAGCGCCGAAATCGCGTCCTCCCTGTCCGCGCACACCACGACGCGGCGGTGCGCGAAGGCGCGGCGGCCCACCTGTGTCGTGTAGGCAACATCGTCGAGGTTGATTTCGAGATCGCCCCTGAGTCTCCCCGCGAGGTTCTCCGTCACCTTCTCAAGGGCGGCGCCCGTCTTGGCCGAAAGCGTCAGCAGCCGCCTTGCACGCGGGGGGCCGGAGGGCTCGGCGGGCGGGGCCTCCTCAAGGATGACGTGCGCGTTAGTCCCGCCGATGCCGAAGGAGCTGACCCCCGCGCGGCGCGGCGTCCCGCCGGCCCGCCACTCGGCGAGGCTCGTGTTGACGTAGAAGGGGCCGTCGGCGAAGTCTATCTGCGGGTTGGGCTCGGCAAAGTTGATGCTTGGCGGGAGCGTCCGGTGGCGCAGGGCGCAGACGGTCTTAATCAGCCCGGCGACCCCGGCCGCCGTGTCGAGGTGGCCGATGTTCGTCTTGACGGAGCCGATGGCGCAGAACTGTTTCCCGGACGAGCGGCGGCGGAAGGCTTCGTGCAGTGCCGCGACCTCAATCGGGTCGCCGAGAGGCGTGCCCGTGCCGTGCGCCTCGACGTAGGTGACCGTCTCGGGCTCGACGTTTGAGAGCGCGAGTGCCTCCGAGATGACTTCGGCCTGCCCGTCCACGCTCGGCGCGGTGTATCCGAGCTTGAGCGAGCCGTCGTTGTTGATGGCGCTGCCTTTGATGACCGCGTAGACGTTGTCGCCGTCGGCGAGCGCCCTGTCCAGCGGCTTGAGGACGACGACGCCGACGCCGCTGCCGAAGACCGTGCCGCGCGCGTCCTTGTCGAAGGCGCGGCAGTGTGCGTCGGGCGAGAGGATGCCGCCCTCCTCGTAAAAGTACCCCTGTCTGAGCGGGGCGCGGACGGCGACCCCGCCGGCCAGCGCCATCTCGCACTCGCCGTTCAGAAGGCTCTGGCAGGCGAGGTGGACGGCGACGAGCGAAGTCGAGCACGCGGTCTGGACGCTGACGCTCGGCCCCCTGAGGTTCAGTTTGTAGGAGACGCGCGTCGTGACGAAGTCTTTGTCGTTCCCGATGAACGCCTGATAACGCAGCGCCGAAGAGTTCGAGAGCGTCGGGCCGATCTCGTAGAGGTATGTGTTCAGGCCCGCGCCGCCGAAGACGCCGACGCGCCCGCCGTAACGCTCCGCGTCGTAGCCGGCGTCTTCGAGCGCGTGCCACGCGCATTCGAGGAAGACGCGGTGCTGCGGGTCCATCAACTCCGCCTCGCGCGGGTGGTATCCGAAGAAGGCCGCGTCGAACATCTCCGCGCCTTCGAGGACGCCGCCCGCCTTCACGTAGTCCGGGTCGGCGAGGACGCTCGGGGCGACGCCCGCCGCGGCAAGCTCCTCGTCCGAAAAGAAGGAGATGCACTCGTCGCCGTGCGCCACGCGCTGCCAGAATTCATCGACGTTGCCCGCACGGGGGAAGCGCCCGGCCATGCCGACGACGGCGATGTCGCGGCGCTCGGCGGCGCCCGCCGAGCGCCGGCCCGCGCCGCGCCTTGAGCCCTGCGCTGCGGCCGAGTCCGCCCCCTCCCGCTCCAGACGCGCGGCCAGGGCGCCGACGGTCGGGTGCCTCAGCAGGTCGAGCATTGAGACTTCGCGGCCGGCCTGCGACAGGCGGCTCTGGACTTGCGCCAGCAGCAGCGAGTGGCCGCCGAGGTCGAAGAAGTTGTCGTCGAGCCCGACCTTCTCGACGCCCAGCGCTTGCCTCCAAATCTCAGCGACCTGCCGCTCGACCTCGGAGCGCGGCGCGGCGTATGCGTCCGCGCGCGCGGGCCGCCGGCCTTCGGGTTTCGGGAGCGCCTTGCGGTCAACCTTACCGTTCGGCGTGAGAGGCAGGCTGTCGAGCAGCACGAACAAAGAAGGCACGAAGGGCTCGGGCAGACGTTCGAGCAGGGAGCGGCGAAGCTCGCCCGTGTCCGGCGGACTCGCCGGCTCCGCCGGCACGACGTAGCCGGCGAGCATCTGTCCCCCGCCTCCGTCCTTCCACGCCGCGACCACGGCCTGACGCACGCCCGCGCACTTCGCCAGCGCCGCCTCGACCTCGCCCAGCTCGACGCGGAAGCCGCGCACCTTGACCTGATTGTCGAGCCGGCCCAGGAACTCAAGGGTGCCGTCGGCCCGCCAGCGCGCCAAATCCCCGGTGCGGTACAGGCGCGCGCCCGGCCGCCCGCCCAGGTGGTCGGGCACGAACTTCTCGGCCGTCAACGCGGGCAGTTCCCAGTAGCCTTGGGCCAGCCCGTCGCCGCCGATGAAGAGTTCGCCCGCCGCGCCCGTCGGGGCCGGCCGGAGCTGCGCGTCGAGGACGTAGAGCGTGGTGTTGGCGATGGGCCGACCGACGGGGACGTAGCCGGCCCCCGCGTCTTCGGCTGACACTCTGCGGACGGCAGACCAGATGGTGGTTTCCGTCGGGCCGTAGAGGTTCCAGACCGAGGGCGCGCGCGCGACGAGTTCCCGCGCCAGCAGGCCGTCGAGCGCCTCGCCGCCGCAGAGCAACTTGAAATGGTCGCCCCCCTGCCAGCCGGCCGCGAGCAGGAGTCGCCAGGTGGCCGGCGTCGCCTGCATGGCCGTGGCGCGGTGCTCATTCAGCACGCGCAGGAGCTTCGCGCCGTCCGCGGCGGTCTCCTGCGAAGGGAGTATCAGGCGCGCGCCCTTCATCAGCGGCAGGTAAAGCTCAAGGCCGAAGATGTCGAACGAGGCGGTGGTGACGGAGACGAAGACATCCTCGGCCGTCAGGCCGGGCTCCCGCGCCATCGAGGTCAGGAAGTTGACGACCGCGCGGTGCGGGACGGCCACGCCCTTCGGCCGACCCGTCGAGCCAGACGTGTAAAGCAGGTAGGCGCTCTGTCCGGGGTCGGCGAGTCGCCCGAGCCTCTCGTCACTCTCCCGCGAGATGTCGCCCCACTCGGCGTCGAGCAGCAGAAGTCTCGCGCCGCAACCGTCGAGGCAGGCGCGCAGCCGCTCGTTGGTGATGACGAGCGGGACGTGCGCGCTCTCTAAAATCAGCCCGAGGCGCTCGGCCGGGTGGGAAGGGTCGAGGGGCAGATACGCGGCACCCGCTTTCAGGACGCCGAGGATGGCGACCACCAGCTTCGACGAACGCTCGACGTGAATCCCGACGACGGTGCCCGGCGCGACGCCCGCGCGCCGCAGGCTCCGGGCCATCCTATTGGCGCGCGACTCCAGCGCGGCGTAAGAGAGCGTCTCGTCTTCCGCGATTAGCGCGACCGCGTCGGGCGTGCGTTCGGCCTGCGCCTCGAACAGCTCGTGGACGAGGCGGTCGCTCTCGAATTCGGCGCCGGTCGAGTTCCACTCGTAGAGCAGCCGGCGGCGTTCCGAAGGCGTCAGCAGTTCGAGGCCGTTGATCGGCCGCTCGGGGTCGTCGGCGACGGCGCGCAGGAGCGTGCCGTACTGTTCCAGCATGCGCCCCGCCGTCTCGTCGTCGAATAAATCGCGGTTATATTGTAGCGAGGCGCCGAGGGCCGCCTCGCCCTCGGCCACCATCAGCATCAGGTCGAACGGCACCTGCCTCTCGGGGAGGCTCAGCGAGCTGAAGGTCAGGTCGCCGAACTGAACCGTCGCCCCGGTCTCGCCGAGCGCGAAGGATGAGAGCGATTTCCCCGTCGTCGGCTGCGCCTTCTGGAGCGCGAACATGACCTGGGAGAGGGGGGCGCGGCTCGGGTCGCGCGCGAGGTTCAGACGCTCGACCAGCAGGGGGAAAGGGTACTCCCGGTGTTCGAGCGCCCCGAGAGTCGCGCGCCGCACGCGCTCCCACAACTGCCGGAAGCTCGGGGCGCCTGTGGCGTCCGTGCGTATGACCAGCGGGTTAACGAAGTAGCCGACGAGGTCTTCAACTTCCGGCACGTTGCGGCCGGCCACGGGGCTGACGACGAGGATGTCCGTCTGCCCCGTGTACCTGTGCAGCATGACTTTAAAAGCCGCGAGCAGCAGGACGAAGAGGCTCGACCCGGAGGACTGCGCCAGGCTTTGGAGTCGCCCCGTCAACTCCGGGCCTAAGCTCAACGCTTTGGAGGCGCCGCGGTACGTCTGAACCGGCGGCCTCGGCCTGTCGGTCGGCAGGTCGAATGTCGCCAGCGGCGCGGACAAAGTCGTCTGCCAGTAGTCCCACAGACGCCCGCCTTCCGCCCCGCCGAGCCGCTCACGCTCCCAGGCCACGTGGTCGCTGTAGAGCGCGGGCAGGGGCTTGAGTTCGGGCGCCGCGCCCGCCGCGTGGCCGAGGTAAAATCTCGTCAACTCGTCGAAGACGACGGTCAGCGAACGCAGGTCGGCCACCAGATGATGCACCGTCAGGATAAGCACGTGCTCCCGGCCCGAGCGGCGGAAGAGGGCGAGGCGAAGCAGCGGCCCGCGCGACAGATCGAAGGGGCGCCACGCCTCATGGTTAAGGCTCCGGGCCAATGTGTCTTCGTCCCACCCCTCAGCGTCGGTGATGGTGAAGTCCGCGCCCGCCGATTCGTGGACGTGCTGCACCGGCTCGCCGTCGGGCCTCTGTCGGAACGTGGTGCGCAGGGCCGGGTGCCGCCCGACGACGGCCCGGAAAGCCTGCTCCATGGCCGGCGCGTCGAGGCCGCCCGTGATCTGAATGGCGACCGGGATGTGGTAGGCGCCGCTCTCGGGGGCGAGCCGTTGCACGAACCAGAGGCCGCGCTGTCCGTAGGTGAGCGGCGAATCAGTCTGCGCGCCGCCCGGGGTCGGAGGTCTGCGCGGGGCGGTCGCGGGCCGCTCTAACCCCGCGAGAATCTCCTCGACGACCTCGGCGATGCTGGCCTCGTCGAGCAGCGCGGACAGCGAGAGCGAAACCCCCAGGCGCTCTTCGACCGCGTGCTTAAGCTCGACGGCCGCGAGCGAATCCATGCCGAGACTGACCAGCGGTTGCCGTGCGTCCAGACGCGAGGGCGAGAGCCGCAGCGCGCGCGCCGCCTCACCCTTGAGAAAGCCCTCGACCACCGGCCGACGCTCGCCGGCGTCCAGCGGGGTGAGGTCTTCGCGCCGCAAGATGGCCTCGCCCGCTGCCTCGGCCGCGGTTCCGTGCGGCCCCGGCGCGTGGCGCGCGACGGCTTCGAGGCTCCCCGCGAGGTAGCCTTCGCGGCACGCGTGCCTTTGAATCTTGCCGCTGGAAGTCTTAGGGATTGAGCCGACCCGTATCAGCACGACGTCGTGCAGCGAGAGTTCATGCTCCTGCGCGACGGCGCCGCGGACGTCCGCGATGATGGCCTCCGCTTCGGCACCTTCGATACGCCGGTCGACCTCCTGAACGACGACCACCCGCTCCTCGTCCCCGACCGTGATCGAGAACGCGGCCCCGCATCCCGGGCGCAGAGAAGGGTGACAACTCTCGACCGAGTACTCGATGTCCTGCGGGTAGAGGTTACGACCGCGGACGATGATCAAGTCCTTCAGGCGGCCCGTGACGAACAGGTGCCCGTCCTGAAGGAAACCTAAGTCGCCCGTGCGCAGGTAGGAGACCGCGTCGCCCTGTGCCGCAGCTTCGACAGACGTCTGGACGCCGAAGACGCGCTCCGTCTCTTCGTGCCGCTCCCAATAACCGCGGGCGACGCTCGCCCCCGCGACCCAAATCTCGCCGACGTGACCCGGCGCGCAGGGCCTCCGCGTTTCGGGGTCAACGACCAGGACTTGCTGCCCCGACCCCGGCCCGCCGCAACCGACTACGGTTCTCCGTCCCCCTTCATCAGAGTCAACGGCCCGGCCCTCCCGCAGCGCCGCCGCAGACACGGACGCCACACGCGGCTCCGCCTCGGCCTCGCCGCCGGTGACGAACAGAGTGGCCTCGGCCAGCCCGTAGCACGGGTAGAAAGCACGCCTTCGGAATCCCTGCGGGCCGAAGGCTCGCGCGAAACGTTCCATCGTCTCGGCCCGCACCGGCTCGGCCCCGTTGAACGCCACCCTCCAACTCGACAGGTCCAGCCCCTCGCGCTCCGCGGCCGGAATCTTTCGCACACACAGGTCGTAAGCGAAGTTCGGGCCGCCGCTCGTCGTCGCGCGGTATTCGCTGATGACTTCGAGCCAGCGCCGCGGCCTCTGCAAGAAGGAGACGGGCGACATCAGGACGCAGCGCGCCCCGACGTATAGCGGCTGGAGCAGACCCCCGATCAACCCCATGTCGTGATAGAGCGGCAGCCAACTGACGATGACCGAGGACTCCGACTGCTCGAAGGCGCAGCGGATCATCTCCTCGTTCGAGACGATGTTGCCGTGCGTCACCATCACGCCCTTCGGCGAACCCGTCGAGCCGGAGGTGTACTGGAGGAAGGCGAGCGCGTCCGGACTCACGGCCGGGTCGCGCCAGTTCTGCGCCTCGCCATCCGGGACGAGGTCCGTGCTCAGGATGGGAATCTCCTCGCGGAGTGAGGTCTGCGCCGCCCAGGTCTGAATGACCGGCGAGAGGGCCGAAGTCGTCAGGACGAGCGCGGGCGCGGCGTCGGCGGCGATGGACGAAAGGCGATGCAGGCCGCGCTTCTTGCGCGGCGGGTAGGCGGGGACGGCCACCACGCCGGCGTAGAGACAACCCAGGAAGGCCGTGACAAATTCGAGGCCGGGAGGGAAGAGCAGGAGCGCCCTCCCGCCCCGTCCGCCCGCCCTTTGCAGTTCCGCGCCGATGGCCCTGGCGCGTGTGTCGAGGCTCCCGAACGTGAGCTGACGCGCTTCCGCTTCGCCTTCCGGCAGGAAGGTATATACGACTCGGTCAGGACTCTCCGCGGCCCGAGCCTGTAGCAGCCCGGCGATGGAGACGGCACCTCTCCCTAAGCCGTTGTAAGGGCCGTTAGTAAGACCACTCATGTATGCTTCCTACGGATAAACCCTGAAGGTTACGAGAAGGAGAGCAGATGGCCCTGAGGCCGGTATGAATACCCTTCGCTCGGGGCACGGCGGATAAAATAGACACGCGCCGTTACACCGCAGCTACGGTTATGATGGTTATTAAGAGAGATTAACGGCTGATCGAGGTGAGCTCGGGTCAGCTGGGGCAAGAACCTGGAATCAAACGGGAATTCTGGGGCAAGAATCTGGAATCAAACGGGAATTTTGGAGATGGTTTCTAAAACAAGAACTGCCGAGCGAGGGCGTACCTTAACTTCAACCTCTCGTGTCTGTCAAGTGTATTTTTCGCGCAACGTACACGCGCCCGGCTCGGGGATTATCTTGCCCCGGTCGGCTGCGGACGCGCCCGGCTCAACTCTGATATAAGGGTCGATAGGCGTAACCATTTAGGGGAGTGCGAAGAAGTACGGCACCCTTCTTCGCGGCGCGCGCCGGTAAGGCTGATGTTACCCGGAGGATGTGTTGAGCGACACAGATGCCTTCGCGCCCTCAGACGCGCCCCCCCCCGTCCGATAACATAAGAAGACCCATGCAGGCTTTGCCCGAAAAGTCCCGATGCCCCACAGCATCCTGTGTTTGACCAATCTCTGAAGCCCAACTAATGGGCACGTTCCAGACTTTTCGGGCAAAGCTACCCATGCCGGGCCTTGCACAAAAATTCTTGCCAGCCGACTTCCTTCTGACTTCCTTACTGAGGCCGCTCCCTTTTTTGACGCCACACGTTTACTGTCACGCGCTGAGGAACTCGTAGCCGCCGCGCAGCTCTTCGGCAGTGCGGAGGGTGATGATCCTCAACGGACGCCGCATCTGCTCGCCGACGCCGAAGCGCTGCTGGTCGCCGAAGATGATGCCCGCGTGTGCCCGGCCGGCTGACATGTATTCGCCGTGGAGGTGCATGAAGTCGCCGACGTTGAATGTGTAGAGGACGCGCCCGGCTTCGGCCGCGTGTGCGAGGTGCCTGCACGAGATCGTCGTCCATGGCGTCCTCGTCGATGTAGAGGCGGGCCTGCACTAGGCGACTTTGGGCGAGCGCGCGAACTCTGCTTCGAGCCGCGCGGCCTCCTCACGGTCGGCCTCGATATCTGCGTCGACATGCTCGCGGTTAGCGTGGTAGTAGGCGAGTGCGGCGTGGACGCCCGCGAGCGACAGGTGCTTGTACTTGCGGACGATCTCCTCGGGCGAGTGGCCGAGGTTCGAGAGGACGGCGACGCGGTGGACGGTTATCCCGGTACCCGCGATCCGCACACGGTCGTGGCGCACGTCGGGAGAATGCGTCAGCAGCGAATCGAGTTCAACGCTCATCCGGAGTTCCCTTAGTCACGCGTCGACAGGGCTCTTGACCGCCGGGCTCGGGGTGGGCAGGATACGGTGGCGCCGGTGAGGGAACCCACGTACGGCCGTAACCCAATTAGACGGAAGATTCCCGGGCCTCATTAGAAAACGTGGAGGAATGACCGGTTCCGCCTCAACCGGAGGGCCCGCAGGTGAGTGGAATGGAGCAACCTGACGACGGCATGCGCCTGACCCGCGACTCACAGGATTTCAATTTTAACCGGAGGCTCGGGCGGGGGTAATGCCGGGCGTTAGGTGTTTTCGCTTGCCGAGGGCTACAGAAATGAAGCGCGTAGATTTAGCAGTCGCCGCCGCCGCGGGACTGGCCGTCGTTTTCCCGCTCTATCAAATTTTCCTCCTGCCGGAGATTTGCGACTCGCCCGAACTGACGCCTGTCGAAGCCGTCGCCCTGCCAGCCGCCTTAGCTTCTTACTTGAGCGTCCCTTTGCTCCGGGGTCGTCGGGGCGCCCGTTCCGTGTGGCTTTGGACTCCCGTCATGGGTTCCATGCTTACTGCGGTCGCCCTTTACCGTCTGGTGGTTCTCAAAGACTGGGGCCCGGCGCAGTTTGCGATGGTGTGGCTCGCGCTGTGCGTCTGGACGCTCCCGTTCGCCGCCGCGGTTTACTACACCGGAACCATTGTCAGAGGGGTAAGGAGATGGCATGAAGGGCGGAAGGAGGATCTAAGCATTTCGCGGAGGTAGCCTATGATGCTTAGCCCACACCAAACGACGGCGTGCCCCCGTCTGCCGACAACCCACATAACCTTCATTATCGGACTCCGGGCATCTCGACGGATAATTCCCTAAGGTAGCGAAGCGCCCTCTCGCGGGCCTACAGTTTTGCCCCGCAGTACTTGCAGTGGACGGCGTCGGCGTCGTGCCCTTGAGAGGAGCAGTCCGGGCACGCCTGCGTCGAGACGGGCTTCCTCACCGCCTGCGCGATCTCGACGGTGACGATGCCGGTCGGCACCGCGATGATGCCGTAGCCGATAATCATCACCGCCGCCGCGAGCGTCTGCCCCGCGGGCGTCTTGGGCGAGATGTCGCCGTACCCGACCGTCGTCAGAGTGACGACCGCCCAGTAGATGCCGGCCGGGATGCTGGTGAAGCCGTTCTCCTCGCCCTCGATGACGTAGAGCAGCGTCCCGATGACGACCACCATCGTCAGCACCGTCAGGAGGAAGACGCTGATCTTGCGGCGGCTCGCGCGCAGGGCGCGCATCAGCACGTCGGCCTCCGAAAGGTGCTCGGCGAGTTTGAGGACGCGGAAGATTCTGAGCAGGCGGAGTATCCTGACGACTAGCAGGTAGTGGCTGCCGACGACGAGTAGGCTCAAATAGGTCGGGATGATGGCCAGCAGGTCGACGACGCCGAAGAAGCTCGAAGCGTAGCGCAGCGGCCGCCTGACGCTGGCGAGCCGCAGGACGTACTCGAAGGTGAAAAGGAGCGTGAAAGCCCACTCGGCCGCGTAGAGTTCCGTCCCGTAGCGCTCGCGCACGCCGCGGAGGCTCTCCAGCATGACGGCGAGCACGCTGAGGAGGATGAGGCCGATCAGCACGACGTCGAAGGCGCGGCCCGCCCGCGTGTCGGCCTCGAAGATGACCTCGTGCAGGCGGCCGCGAAACCCGCCCTCGGGCGGGCGCGCCTCGGCCGGGCGCGCGTTACGATTCATCCGTCACCTCAGACTAAGACGTTCGACGTACGGCTCCGCCCCACTATAATCGTTTATATGATTTAACGGGACAGATTGCCGTAATAGGATAGTGTCTTACAGGCTATCGCGGGAAGGTCGGGGGAGGCGGAAGGGTGCGGATTCTTTTGGTCGAAGACGAACCGAGCGCCGCAAAGATGCTCGCCAAGGGGCTGCGCGAGGAGGCTTACGCGGTGGACGTGGCCGGCGACGGCGAGAGGGCGCTGGAGCTGGCCTTCGTTAACGACTACGACATCGTCATCCTCGATGTCATGCTGCCGCGCAAGGGCGGCTTCGAGGTCTGCCGCGAGCTGCGCGCCGCCGGGTCGGCCGTGCCCGTCCTGATGCTCACGGCCCGCGACGCGGTCGAGGACAGGGTCGCGGGCCTCGACTCGGGGGCGGACGACTATTTGCCGAAGCCTTTCGACTTCGAGGAGCTGCTCGCGCGCGTGCGCGCGCTGCTGCGACGGAGGCCGGCGCTCTACCCCGAAGTCATCAACGTCGCCGACCTCTCCATCGACACGCGCGCACGCCGCGCGCGGCGACACGGGCGCGACGTGGAACTCACGGCCAAGGAGTACGCGCTCTTAGAGTATCTCGCGCGGCGGGCCGACGAGGTGGTGGGTCGCGCCGACATCGCCGAGCACGTCTGGGACGAATCCTACGACCCCTTCTCGAAAGTCATCGAAGTGTTTATCCAGAGGTTGCGACGGAAGGTTGACGAAGGGCACGACCTGAAGCTCATACGCACGCGGCGCGGCGAGGGCTACACGCTGACGGCGAGGGGGGCCGGCGACGATGATTAACACGGTCAGGGGGCGCCTCACGCTCTGGTACGTGAGCGCGCTCGCCCTCATCCTCATCGTGTTCGGCGTCGCGGTCTACGTCATGCTGTCGCGCGCGCTACACCGGCGCGTGGACGAGGCGCTGCGCTCGACGCTCGAAATCTCGATCACCTCGCTGACGCACGACACGCAGGAGGGGCAGTCGAGTCAGAGCGCCGCGCAGAGCACGACGGCCGAGTTGTCCCACCCCCAACAGGCGATGATGATCTTCGACGGCGCGGGGCGTCTGCTCGCCGAGCACCCGTACGAAGACGACCTTCACATACGCCCGCCCGACCTCGGCGCGATACCCGACGACGAGGTCTACCTCTACACGGTCGCGGAGGAGTCGGACGCGGACGACCGCCATCGCCTCGCCGTGCGGAGGGTGCGTATACCGCCGGCGGACACACCTTACATTATCCTCGCCAGCCAACCGCTCGAAGCGGTCGAGGACGAGCTGGAGTCGCTCCGGGAGATTCTCTACCTTGCGACCCCGGCGGTGCTGCTCATGGCCGGCCTCGGCGGATGGTTCCTGGCGCGTCAAGGTCTCGCGCCCGTGGCCGCGATGGCGCGCAGCGCCCGCCGCATCGGGGCCGGGAGCCTCGACCGGCAACTGCCGGTCGCCGACCCGCGCGACGAGCTGGGCCAGCTCGCCACCAGTTTCAACGAGCTGCTCTCGCGCCTCGACGCGGCCTTCGACGAACAGCGCCGGTTCATGGCCGACGCCTCGCACGAGCTGCGCACCCCGCTCTCGGTGATGAGCACGGCGGCGGGCGTGACGCTGAAGAAAGAGCACCGTGAGGAGGAGGAGTACCGCGAGGCAGTCCAGATGATGGGCGAGCAGACGCGGCGTCTCTCCCGCATCGTGCAGGACATGTTCATCCTCGCGCGCGCCGACGCCGGGCATTACCCCCTGCAAAACCGGGCGCTCTATCTCAACGACCTGCTCGACGAAGTAGCGCGGGCCGGGGGACTGCTGGCCTCCGACAAGAACGTGACCGTGGAGCTGACGAACCTGCCCGAAGCCGCCTTCCACGGCGACGAAGACCTGCTCCGCCAGATGGTCATGAACCTCACGGATAACGCCGTGAAGTTTACGCCCGCGGGCGGCGTCGTCAGGCTAAGTCTGGAGCGACGTGCGGACGAGTATCTGCTCTCGGTCTCGGACAGCGGGCCGGGCATCCCCGCGGAGGCGCGCGAACACGTCTTCGAGCGTTTTTACCGCGCGGACAAGGCGCGCTCGCGCTCGGAAGACGGCGGTGCGGGACTCGGGCTCGCCATCGCCAGATGGATCGCGCAGGCGCACGACGGCGACCTGCGGCTTGCCGACTCGGACGGCACCGGCGCGACCTTCATCGTCCGGCTCCCCCTTCCCTCCCGTAACTGACTGTCCGCTCAACACTTCAGGCGTTTACCGTCCGTTTACCGGAGATTTGATAGTCTTTGCGGATAAATGCGAAGCATCAGAGGTCTGTCATTCGAGGGGGTTCAAGTTATATGAGTTACAGGGTGAAGATGATTCTGCCGGTCGTCGGGATGCTGATACTGTTCGCTTGCGCGGCCGCGGCGGTCGTGCGCGAGGCCGGCGGCGTCAGGCAAGTTCAGTCTGCGGCCGCGCCGAAGCCCTTCAGCGGCGGCATGTTCGAGGCGTCGGGCGTCGCACACGTCCCCGGCACCGACGGCGTGCTCTTCGTGGACGACGGGCGCACGGACGAAGTCTTCTGGATGCGCCTCGGCGAGGGGCGCACACAGGCGGGGCCCGTCAAGCCGGTCAAGCTCGGGGCGAGCGTCATCGACCTCGAAGGCATCACCACGGACGGCACGCACTTCTACGTCGTCGGCTCGCAGTCGAAGTCGAAGGGCGGCGACCTCGCCGGGCTCGTGCGCTTCAGGTTCGACGCGCGGGGGGAGCGTATCGAGGGCGTCGAGTCGGTCTCGGGGCTCAAGCGTTTCCTCGCGGAGAACGTGGCCGAGTTGCGCGGGATGGCGGAGAGGAAGTACAAGGACGGCGGCATCAACGTCGAGGGGCTGGCGTGGGACGCGCGCGGGCGTCGTCTCCTGCTCGGCCTGCGCTCGCCGGTCGTGGACGGTCACGCGCTCGTCGTGCCGCTGCTGCTTCGCGACCCGCGGGCCGCCTTCACGTCCGGCAATCTCGAAGTGGAAGGGGCGAAGGCCATCAGGCTGCCGCTCGGCGGCGCGGGCGTCAGGAGCATCGAGTACGACGAGCGCGCGAAGGCGTTCCGCGTCATCACCGGCGCGGGGCCGAACGCCGAGAAGCTGGACTTCAAGCTCTGGGAGTGGGACGGCGACGCCGCGCGGCCCGCGCTCCGCGAGGCGGGCACGTTCGACCGCCGGCTCAAGCCCGAAGGCGTCACGCGCGTCTCGGCGGCGGGCCGCGACTTCACCTTCATCGTCTTCGACACGAGCGGCTACGCGGCGACGGATTAGGGGGTTGTTTTCGCCTCCCTCTCTTCGGGAGTATTTAATCGCCCGCGTGACTCAACACGGTGGCAAATCATTCCCCCTGCGAAAGCCATTCGCGGCCGCCGGCAGATTAGTCGGCGCCGCCCTCGGCTACCTCCTGACGAACGTCTTCCCCGCGCTCGGCCTGCTGCTGTCGCTCGGTCTGGTCGCGGCGGCGGGCGCGTTGTTCCTCTTCTACGGGCTGGCCGAGGAGGTGCACGAGGGCGACACGCGTGGGTTCGACGAGTCTGCGCTGGCGCTCGTCAACGGGTTCGCGTCGCCGGCGCTGACCTCCTTCATGCGCGCCGTGACCTTCCTCGGCTCGAACGCGTTCCTCGCGTGCGCGGGCGTCTGCGTCGTGCTCGCCTTCGTCCTGACGCGACGGGGGCGCGAGGCCGTCACGCTGCTGTTGACGATGGCCGGGGCGTCCCTCCTCAACTTCACTCTCAAACTGCTGTCCGGGCGTGAGAGGCCGGAGCCCTTCTTCGGCACGCCGCTTCCCGAGTCCTACAGCTTCCCGAGCGGGCACGCGCTGCTCTCCTTCTGCTTCTACGGGCTGATGGCCGCCTTGATAACCGCGCGCATTGAAGGGACGGGGCGGCGCGCTTCCGTCTGGGCCGCGGCGGTTTTGCTCGTCGCACTCATCGGCCTCTCCCGCGTCTACCTGGGCGTTCACTACCCGAGCGACGTGGCGGCCGGGTACGCGGCGGCGTTCGTGTGGCTGGTGATCGTGGCTTCGGCCGACCGTGTCACGGAAGCCCGCCTTCGGCTGAAAGCGGCGAACATGAAAGGCGAAGACAACGCCTGAGAGGCGGAATGGATGAGGGTCATATTTTCACACCTCAAAATCCGGCGGTGTCAGATTCAAGTTCGATGCTCGTAGTCAGGGCACCGAAGCGAGAGGGGTGAGGGGCTCTGAATAATTCTTTAGAAGGGCTCTGAATAATTCTTTATATGTGTATTGCCGCACAGACGGTCGCTTTAGTATGGGTTACTCTGCAACTTCTCAGCCCTCAACAAATGCTTACCCGACTAAGCCCGCGTCATCAGGGAGAGTAACTGGTCACGGTATCAGTAGCGAGCCGTTCATCTACGCTTGATTGGACGCAAGTGTAGTCCCCGGAACTCACGTCCTTTTCCTCGGAAGCACTTTTCCCACGCCCCGTTCTAATCCGGTGTGCGCCGGACTCTGCCCGACGGCTGTGCTGTTTCAGCCGCGGCGGGCAGCGCCGCAGACATGAAGTCATGTCACTTGCCGGAGATGTGCCTTAATGCCCTGAGGCGTAGGGTGATGCCGAAGTAAGACAGAATCGTGCGACTCCGCGTTGGGCTTCAACTTCGAAAGGAACCTTAAATTGACTCACAGGAACTACAGATTCTTGGCAGGTGTGGCGCTCGCGCTACTTCTCGGCGCGGCGAGCGTCCCACTGCTTAATACGTCCACAACGTCGGCGCAAAGCGGAGTGCCTCGTGGCACCACGACGACCTTCGCCATTCTGGCCGGCCAGGCGGTGACGAGCACGGGCTTGTCCGTGGTCAACGGCGATGTGGGCATCAGTCCGGGCACCGCGCTCACAGGCTTTCCTCCGGGGATCATCACCGGGGCGACGCATTTAGGCGACCCGGTCGCGGCTCAGGCTCTGGCCGATGCCCAGGTCGAGTACGCTTATCTGGACGGCTTGCCGTGCGAAACTAACTTGACCGGTACTGACCTCGGCGGACGAACACTCACGCCGGGCGTCTACTGTTTCGATTCGTCGGCTCAGTTGACCGGGACGCTCATCCTCGACGCGCAGGGCTCGTGTGATTCGCTCTTCGTCTTCCAGACCGGGAGCACCCTCACGACCGCAGTCGCTTCGGAAATCATAGTGATTAACAACCCGTGCGCTGCCAATTGCCGTGGCGGGGGGAACGTGTTCTTTCAGGTCGGCAGTTCCGCGACCATCGGCACGGGCTCTCAATTTGTCGGTAACATTGTCGCCAACACCAGCGTCACCTTGAATTTCAACGCGAGCGTGTCCGGCAGTGTCTTCGGGCTCATCGGCGCGGTCACGCTGGATAGCAACCAGATCTCCGCCTGCGGCGCCAACGTGCCGCCGCCGACACCGACGCCCACGCCTGACCCGAACGCGACCCCCACGCCTACGCCTACACCCACTCCTACGCCCACAATCACATGTGCGCCCAAGGTGACAGGCGGCGGGCAGATACCTGTCCCCGACCCGGACAGCAATGTTTCGGCCGCCACCGGCACGGGGCGCGCCACCTTCGGCTTTAACTCGCAGCCGGAAAAGGGCTGCACGGACGGCGCCGCGAAGGGTCACTTCAACTACGTCAACCACGTGACCGGCCTGCACGTCAACGGCAAGGTCTTGAACTCCCAGTTAGTCGCGCCGAACACCGTCCGGTTCACCGGCGAGTGCGGGGCGGGCTGCACGTTCACCGTGACGGTTCAGGATAACGGCGAGCCCGGCACGCTCGACACGTTCGGCCTGTCCGTGACGGGCACGAAGAACGAGGTCAGGATGCTGCGTGTCATCAGCCGCGGGAACATTCAGTTCCACTAAAAACCGGCGGCTGACCTGTGACCACAAAGTAGCCGGGGGCGACTCATGTCGCCCCCGGCTACTTTATTTCTGAGACTCCACGAGCAATTTCGCAACTTCTAAACGCCGCGGGGTGTTCATGAAACCGCTACCAGTTTCTTTCGCGGGCGCTTAACCCGCTCCCCGCCGTCGTTCTTACCCTACTCCGAGCCGGGAGGAATCGTAAATCGGAACGTCGAGCCCTTCCTTCCGGTTTATATCTTCTTCATCTTCTCTTCAGCTTGCCCAGGGCTTCGTGTATCGAGGCGTTATCGTCCGTCCGCTCACGTTCTCGCCCCTCCGGGCCTGCTTGCCGGTCGTGCACACCCTGCCGTTGCAGACGCTCCCGGTACTGTTGATTGGCGGCAGTCAGGTCGTCTTCCAAACCCTCGGCGAGCAGAGGCAATTCGTCAATGGCGCATTCCAGTATGAGGATGTCCCCGTGAACGCTGGCCGCCCGGTTCGGCGCCGACCTCGTTGACCACTCCCTGTTAAAAATAGCGACCCACTCTGGAGCGGGGGCCGCGGAAAGGCAGAAGGGAAACTTTTTGGAGTGCCTTCTTGAGCCGTCACGCACCTGTGCCTGTTCCGGGTTGGCAACGATAGTGATGTCCTGAAAATCGGTAGACATTAGCTTCGGCTCCTTCGGCTCTGACTTTACGCACGCGAACAAGTTAAATCCGGATCTTGCGGTGCGCGATCAGCCGCAGCAGCCCGTTGACGCCGGCGTGCGCCAGTGCGTAGACGATGATCGCGATCACTATCGGCAGGGCGAGCGTGTAGCCCCCTCGGCCGTCGGGCTCGCCCCGTCCCCGGTCAGCCATCTCTATGGCTTCTTCAACTCATTTTTTAGCGCGCTTACTCATAAAGAGATTATACAGGAGAAGAACGGATTCACCGCGGGACGGGCGTCCGTCGCCGCGCTGAAAGAACGGGCACCGCAAATATTCTCTATCCGGGCCGGCGCGTCCGTGTTACAGCACACATATAGGGCGTATAATCCTGAGAGTGAACAGTGAAAGGAAATCCGTCATGCCGCAGGGTACGCTTGAGCCGGCGGGGAATCGGCTTCTGGCAAGGCTTCCCCCGGAGGAGTTGGAGCGCCTCCTGCCTCACCTCGGGCCCGTCTCCTTCGCGCTCGGCGAGGTCATCTACGAATCCGGCGGGCGGCAGAGCTACATCTACTTCCCGACCACCGTCATCATCTCGCTGCTCTACCTGATGGAGAACGGCTCGTCGGCCGAGATGGGCGTGGCGGGTTGCGAGGGGCTGGTCGGAGTCGCCCTCTTCATGGGCGGCGGCACCGTCCCCAACCGCGCCGTCGTGCAGAGCGCCGGGCATGCCCTCAGGATGAAGACGAAGGTGCTTCAGGATGAGTTCGCGCGCGGCGGCACTTTCCAACGGCTGCTCCTGCGCTACACGCAGGCGCTCATGACACAGATGTCGCAGACGGCCGTCTGCAACCGCCTCCACACGGTCGAGCAGCAGCTCTGCCGCTGGCTGCTGCTGAGCCGCGACCGCTTGAACACGGACGAACTGGTGATGACGCAGGAGTTGATCGCCAACATGCTCGGCGTCCGCCGCGAAGGCGTCACCCAGGCGGCCGGGCGGTTGCAGGAAGGCGGGCTGATCTCTTACGTACGCGGCCGCATCACGATCCTCGACCGGCGCGGACTGGAGGGGACGGTCTGCGAGTGCTACAAGGTGGTCAAAGATGAATACCACCGCCTGCTCGGCTAAGCGTTCTCCCCTCATCGTTGTCTGCCTTGTCTCACAAGTGCCCTGCCCCACGTACAACCCCACGCCCGCGAAGAGCCGCCGCGCCCCCTCGTTCCGCCCGGCCGTAGACAGCATCACATGGGGTACGCCGCGCGACCTGATGAACGCCAGCGCGGCGTCGAGGAGCAGACGGCCCACGCCTCGGCCGCGCTGCTCCGGGCCAACGATGATGTCCCCCACCAACCAGGCGACGCGGCGGTCGTCAGATGTGAGGCGGCCCACGGGCTTGCGGTATGGCGTGGGGTGGGGCGGTGGTGGCTGCGCTGAATGAGCCTGCGCTTTTATAGAATTGTCGGTATCAGAATTGGAACGCCGCACGAACGAGAGTCGTCCCCGAGACCCACGACCGCGCGAACATCACGTCTCCGGGGAGCGCCACCGCTCCCGCACCCTCCTGCGGGATTCCGCTCGACTGATCCACGACGACGATGCGGACAGGCTCGCCGGAGCTCTCTATCGTCAAGCTCCATTCGATCTCCTCGTCGCCCGAACCGACATGCCGGAACCCCCAACGCGTTCCTTCCGGAGGGGGTTCGCTGACCGCGCGCCCTAGCACCGGATTGCCGTTGACGGCGGTCTCAAGCACCTTCGTGTCCCGCTCCAGGAACGCGAACAGCCACGGGGCGGCTCGCCGCGAACGGACTCGGAACACCAGCGTCCGGCGCCGTCCAGACCTCACGTCGCTCACGAGGCGTAGCTCAGGCCCGGACAGCTCGGCGGCCTCGCTCTCGGCGGCGCGCGCAACCACGTCACCTTCGGCGAAGAAGCTCGGGAGATTGGCGGTGCTTACCTCACGCTGGAAGAGTGCCTCGGTCGCCTCGTCGCGGCGCGCGCGATCCGAGATCCAATACCCCCGGCCCGACTCTGTGTCGAGTGCATAGGCGAGGGAGACGGGCCTCGGGTGTCGGGAATCGAAGCTCGCCTGAGCGAGTCCGTAGACCAGAAGCCCGGCCGCCAGCGCGCCGACGAGAGCCGGCGCCCGCCAACGGATTGCGGCGGTGCCCGCTTCGAGCAGGGGCGCGACCAAAACTGTCGGAAGCGCGACGGCGAGCGCGACCGCGCCGGCCGCACGGAGCTGTAGGCCCCCGAAGAGGAAATATGTGATCGGCGCCCAGAGCATCACGAGCGGCACGGCCGCGATGTTGGAGACCACGAGCCGCACTCCCGCGGCGCGCCCCACGAGTCGGCGCGAGTTCAGCGCGACCGCCGCGACCGAGACGACGACGAGCGGCAGGGCGAATGCGTACGCCGCCCCGGGAACCATCACCACAGACACCCAGAGGAGGGCGACCCACAACAGGCCCGAGGAGAGCGCCAGCGCCTCGGCCCCGGCGAACCGGCGGGCGGCGCAGAAGGCCCCGAGCGCCGTGGCCAGCGCCACCAGGCCGAGGCCGAGGCGGTAAGGGCCGACATGGTATGTGTCGGATGTGCTGAGGAACGGGGCGGTTTGATCGAGCGCACGAACGCCGAGCCACACGCCGTGCGTCACAACGGCCGCAGCGAGACATGCTGCTATCGTCGCCAGCAGTGCTACGGCTGCCTCGCGCGGACGCAAAGTTTCCCGTCGCAAGGTGCGGAGCGCGAGCCAGGCGAACGCGAGCGTGGCGGCGAGCGAGATCAGCGGCGCGACCGAGGCGGGGTATGAGATGAGACCCCACCCCGGAACGGGAAAGAAGTGCGCGTCCGGTTCGCTGTCTATCCGTTCGAGTCCGCCCAGACCTCGCGCGAGACCCAGTGCGAGATCGCCTTGCTGCTGAAGACTTCGCACGTCGAGAGCCGACGGATCATCCAACGGGGTGTGGTAGTAAACGACCTTCTCGACGAGAGCGAAGTTCATCCCCTGCGCCCCGGCCTCCCGGAACGGACGGAAGTCGGTCCCCAGTCCGTGGAAACGCGCGAGCGCCGGGAGCAGCGACGAGGCGGCGGGCGTCACGTCGAGCCGCGAGAGCGCCCTGACGAGCGCGCCGTTCCCGGCCCCGGTCTCGATGAGGGCGACGGGGCCCGCCGTCCCCCGCGCGTCGAAGTTCAAGACGACCGCGTCCGCGGCGGCCGGGCCGTTCGTCGTGACATACCGCTCCGCGCCCGCGGCCCCGATCTCCTCGGCGTCGGTGAAGAGGAAGACGATGTCCTGCCGCAGCCGTGGGCCCGCGACCACCGCGCGCGCGGTTTCGAGCAGTGTGGCGACCCCGGCTCCGTCATCAGCCGCGCCGGGGCTCGTCGGCACCGTGTCGTAATGGCATACGAGGACAATAGGACGAGTCGGCGCCGTACCGCGCAACCGCGCGACGACGTTGTGAACCGTCGCCGAGTCGAAGGGGAGCCCGTAGCGTGTGCTGTTCGCGGCCCCGTGCTGAACTTCGGTCTTGATGCCGAGCCCGCGAAGGACGGAGAGGATGTGCTCTCTCGCTCGCCGGTGTGCCTGGGAGCCCGCGGGCCTTGGCTCTCGGGCGATTGCCCCCACGTGAGCCATCGCGCGCGAGGCGGAAAATTCGCGAACTTCCGTCTCGGCCGGCCGCTCCGACCGGGGTTGTAAGGAGGCGATGGAGAGGGCCGCGGCCACGGCAAGGGCCAGTGCCGATATGGCCGTCGATAACCAGGCGGCGTCGTGACGGCCGGACGGGGACTTGTTCTGCTTCAAGCGTATGATTCCCGGAGGGAGATTAATGAGCTGATGGAGGGATTATAGCTCTGGAAATGATTGCTGCGATACTACCGTCGAATGAGTTGTTATGCCGCTATAAGAATCAACGCCGAAGACCTTTGCTTATATTAGCATTAGCTTCAAGAATGCGTGTGACCTGCGCTGCGTCGGGCTCAAGAGACCAGTTCCTGTGTTCAAATGTTCCGCCGAGAATGATTCCGTCTCGGCGCGGAAACATATAGAATTCGCCGCTAAGATAACAATAATCAACCTCCGGCTGCGGCAGCAGGACTTCAAGCTGACCGCGCACAGGAATCAGCACCTCATCATCGAAGAGTGCCTTTGAGCCGAGGCCGGTACAGTTAAAGATAGTCGGCTCGGGCAGCGACGCGATCTCTTCACGGCTCCGAAATTCCTTCACCACGACTTTCCCCCCGGCAAGATAGAAATCGCGCAACAGCGCGTTCATGTACACGGGCGGCTCAATCAACATGGTGCTGAATTGTCTGACGTAAGGAGAGCCGAAGTAACGTTCCGGTTCTCGATGAATCCTGGTCTCGGGATATAGTTGCGCCCCTCCGGGCAGTTCACGCTCGAACGGCGCAGGTTCTTGTTCCAATTCAAATGTTTCCACCCAACGAACTCCGTATCGATCGCCGACGAGTTCCTGGAATGCCCTATTTGAAATCCGGCAGGCGAGGCGGAATTGCTCAAGAAATGCCGCGCCGACCTTTTGCTTGTTATATAAAGAAGACGGGTACCATAAACCTCCGGCGACGTTGGACGTGGTATTAGGCGGAAGGTCTTTCGCATAGATGGTTACGGTGCCTCCGCGTCTTTGAAGAAGCCTTGCCACCGATAATCCCATGACTCCGCTTCCTAAAACGGCGAAGCGGTTCTGTTGGGCGTCGCGCGCATGCTCGACCGCCAGGGTTGCCGCTCCCCACGATAGTGTGACGCCCGCGCCGCCATGTCCGTAATTATGAATGAGGAGCTTCTCGCCCATCCGCTCCGCTTTAATGACAAATCCTTCCGAACGATACGGTCTTAGTCCGACGACGGTGCGAATGAGTCTGTCTCTCGAAACACTGACGGGAGAGAGGCGGCGCCTCGGCCCGCGTTCGGCGGCAAAGTAGCGCGGATTCAAACTACCCTGTGCAAGGACGAAGGTGCTCGCCGCCGCCGCAGACGTGAGGAAACTACGGCGGTCTGTTTTATTCCTATCCATAACAATTAGTCTTTACTTTGCGGCCTACTCTCTGCGCTTGAAAATAATTTTCGCGGCGCATCATGAAAGGGCGCCCCTCGGGTGGCAGCTTACGAGTTCTCCAGGCTTGGAAGATTACCGCCGAAAGGAGAACCCTTATGAGCCGATACTATGTCGGACTCGACGTCCACAGGGCAAGCATCTGCGTCGCCGTCCTCTCAATGAGTTGGTCCGCAGGATGAGATTGTGCGGCACCCGCACCTCGCCCCTTGTGACGAAGCCTTCCAGAACCGTGCTTTGCGGACATAGCTCCCTCACGGTCTTAAAAACTGCTCCCTTCCCCGTACCCCGCTTTCGTGTTGAAGGGCGCGGGTTCGTCACGGCCGGCCTCTCGGGGCCGGCCGTGACGCCGCGATGAGGGCCCGCCCCTCCCCGTTCATCACCCCGGGGAGACCGGAGGCGTTGGGCGGAGTCTCGGGCAGGCCCGTTAACAGGGGAAGCCTTGAGGGATAACCCCGCGGCGGCTCATACTTGCCCCTCCGCGGCTTCCTCCTCCGTCGTCTTCGCCTTGCTGACACGACTCAGCAGCCTCGTAAACAGAGCGTATATGCGCTCCGACTCTTTCGCCAGCAGCGGCGCGAGGCTCGCGAGGATCAGCACGTAGAGTGCGGCGAACGGCTGGAGGATGGCCGCCAGCCCGCCGGCCAGCGCGAGGTTGGCGATGATGATGGAGAACTCGCCGCGCGCCAGCAGCGTGAAACTGGTGTTGAGCGAGGCGACCGGCGAGAGCTTCGCACGCCTGCCTACAATCACCCCGGCGACGATCACCCCGACGAGTGAGAGCACGACGGCGCCCGCCGCCAGCCACACCGCCCCGCCGAGGCTGAACGGGTCAATCGACAACCCGAAGCTGAAGAAGAAGGCCGCGCCGAAGAAGTCGCGGAACGGCACGATCAGCCGCTCCATCCTTTCGCTGTGCTCCGTCTCGCCGAGGATGAGCCCCAGGAGCAGCGCCCCGATAGATTCGGCGACGTGGATCGTCTCGCCGAGACCCGCCAGCAGGAAGAGCGAGGCGAAGACCACGATGACGAAGACCTCGTTCGACGAGATGCGGAGCAGTCGGTTCAGAAGCGGCGTCGCGCGGCGGCCCACGGCCATCAGGCCGACGATGAAGCCGAGCGCGATGCCGCCGGACGACAAGACCCCGGCCACGGAGGTCGCGCCGCTCAGGACGATGCCCGAGATGAGTGAGAGGTAGACGGCGAGGAAGACATCCTCGAACATCGTGATGCCGAGGATGATTTGGGTTTCGGGATTCGCCATCCGCCGGTAGTCGAAGAGGACTTTGGCGACGATGGCGCTCGAAGAGATGGTCGTCACGCCCGCCATCACGAGCGTCTCGCGCATCGGGAAGCCCGCGAGGTACGCGTAAAGGAGCCCGACCGTGAAGTTGATGCCGATGTAAATCGAGCCGCCGACGAGGATCGAGCGGCCGGCCTCCATCAGCCGCGTGACGCTCGACTCAAGGCCGAGGTAGAAGAGCAGGAAGAGGACGCCGATGCGCCCCATGAAGGAGATGAGCGAGCCCGTCTCGATGAAGCGGAAGTCGAAGACGCCGAACTGCGGCGCGTGCGGCCCGACCGCCATGCCGATGAGGATCAGGAACGGGACGTTGGAGATGCCGAGCCTGTGGGCGAGCAGGACGGCCAGCGCGATGAGCCCGAGCGCCAGGCCGATTTCAAGGATGACGTGATCCATAGGCTTACCCCGCCTCCCCCTCGACGAGCAGCCGCTTGAGCGCGCTTATCGTCCGCCGGTCGCCGGCGGCGATCAGCGTCGCGCCCTCGTGCAGCACGGTGTCGGCCTCCGGGTTGGTGCGCTTCGTCTGGTCGGGCTCGATGATGGAGACGATGGAGGCGCCCGTGCGCGTGCGCGCCCCGAGGTCGCGAATTGTCTTCCCGACGCACGCCGCGCCCGGCTGGATGGTGAACCACTCCAGCACGAGGTCTTCGAGCACGACCTCCGCCATCGGCAGGCTCCGCGGCACGTAGGTCAGCCCGCCGACGATGCCGGCGATCTGCCTCGCCTCGCCGTCCGAGAGCCGCAGGACTGAGGCCGGACGGTCCGGGTTCTTGCGCGTGAAGTGGTAAAGCTCGCGCGTGCCGTCGTCGTGGATGACGATGACGAGGCGGTCGCCGCTCATGGTCTCGACCTGGAACTTGCGCCCGACCCCGGGGAGGTATGCTTCGCTGATGGTGGACATGGACTGTGACCCTTTCCGCGCTTCCCGGGACGGCCCGAGACCCGGCGCACCGAATACATGTTTTAGCCCCTAACTTCGAGCCTTAATTTCTCTTCCGACACGGCCTGCCTGCGCCCGCACTTCGGGCAACGTCTGGTCAACATCTCAAGCGTCGTCCTCGCCGTGGTCTCGGCGATGACCCACGCAAAAATTCGGGTTCATCACACTCCTCCCGCCTGCCCCGGCGGGCCGCCCGTTCGCACGACCTCGACCGAGCATGACGCGTCAGTCACCAGCGCCGACGCGACGCCGCCCAAGCCCGCACTCCCGTCGAGGGAACCTAACCCGTGCGAGCCGACGAAGATGGAATCGGCCGCCCACAACCGCGCCTCGTCTACCAGCACGCGCCGCGGGTCGCCCTCCCTGACCTCGACAGAAGCGTTCAGCCCCGCATCAGCCAACACAACCCGCGCGCCTTCGGCCATCAGGTGCGCGTTGATGGGCGGGTCTTCGCCGCCGCCCGTAAACATCTCCTCCAACCTCGGCCGCGCATCAGCCCTCCTCGTAAACGTGTTCCCGTCATCAACGACGACGAGGCGCACCTCGGTGCCCGCGGGCCACGCGCGCGTCGCCACGGCGAAGACCGCCCAGCGCGCGCCGTTTGACCCGTCCACGCCCACGACGAGTCGCACCGGCTCGCCGTCCTCTTTCTCGGCCACGCGCCTGCCGACGCGCACCGGGCCGCGCGCGTGGGTGGCGAGCGATTTCGACACGCTGCCGAGGAAAAACCGCCCGAGCGCGGAGCGCCCCTGCGAGCCGACGACGAGGAGATCCGGCCCCCACTCTTCAGCCTTTCGCAGCAGTTCCTGAGATGGCGAGCCCTCCAGGACTCCGGTGCGCACATGCCATTCGGGAAAGTACGAGAGGACGCGGCCGCGCGCGTGCGCCGCGAATCCACGCGCCTCCGCGAGCAGCCGCACGGCCTGTTCGCGGGCCAAGGCGGCGGCCGAAGTCACCCTGCGCGAAGTCAGCGCCGTCCCGGCGATTTCCGCCAACGGGGAGTAAACGCTCACGAGGCCGTCGCCGACCGAGACGATAAGCGCCTCGGCCTCACGCGGCAGGCCGGCGCGGCGCAGGTCGTCGAGCGCGGCGTCTGCGTATGCCGAGCCGTCATAAGCGATCATTACTTTCGTTCGTCTTTCCATATCTCACCGTCCACCTCTGTGCGCCGCCCGTCGTTCGCGCCGTTAAAAGAGCTTCGCCTGTTCAAGACTCTCGCCCGGCGGCGCTCGCCCGCTTCCAGCCACGCGTACCACCCGAACAGGACCGCCAGCAGTAGCAGCGCCACGACGATTGACTTGAACTCCATACCTCCTCCGTCTCAACTGACACCGCCGCCGCCGGGTGGTCGTTTTAAGTCGCTTCGCGGCGCTTCCGTCTCGCCACGCGGCGCTCCGGTCGAGGGGACGCGGCAGTCGTCGTCTCAACGCGGCCGGCCGCGGCCGTCTCGTCCTGCCGGGCCGCTTCCACCGACTCCTTATTTCTGCCTTCTAAGTCCGAAAAGGCGACCACTATCAGCAGCCCGCACACGACGATTGTCGAAAGGACGTAAAGCAACGCGGCCTGCTCCAAGTAGAGCAGGGCGGCGACGAAGGCCACCGCGCTGAAGCCCCAGATGAGCCCGCGGCGACGCCTTTTTTGTCCCGCCGGTTTGTTCACTCTTCGACTCAATTGACCACCTCTTCCGGCTGCGCCGCGCCCGAATTATTCACGCCGCCGCTGATTTAACCGTTTTCAGCTTAGAGGACGCGCGGCCGACGAAAAACCGTGACTTCACCCGACTCGTCCAGGTGTTTTCACGTGCTCCGCTCCGGAACCATGTCCCGCAGCGGCACCCAAAAGGGTGCTGCCGGGGCTGAATTGTTGAAGGAATTAGCGGGAAAAAGAGGAAGGTGCTGAGGTGAGGAGGCGGCCGACGGGAGGCGAAGCCGCGCTAGAAGTGGCGGCCGATTAGCTGGACGCGCCGCGCCCGAACACGTGGCGCGCGATCTCGACGCGGTTGCTCCACCCTTTTTTAGAGAGGATGTTGCTGATGTGTCCCTCGACGGTGCGGACGCTCGACCCCAGCTCGGCGGCAATCTCCTTGTTGCTCAGCCCCTCGGCGACGAGGCGCGCGACGCGGCCTTCCGATTCGGTGAAGTCCTCGTCGGGCGCGGACTGCGACGGGCTTTCCGCGCCCCCGGCGGCGCCCACGAGGCGCGCGAGTTCGGCGCTGGTGCGCTCGGCGCGTTTGAGTAGGTTGGAGACGACGGCGAGCAGCTCCTCCGGGTCGAACGGCTTCGTGAGGTAGGCGTCGACGCCCGTGCGGATGCCCGCGATGCGGTCCTTCCGCTCGCCCTTCGCGGTGAGGAAGACGACGGGGATGAGTTCGGTACGCGGGTTCGAGCGAAGGGCGCGCGCGAGCTGGTAGCCGTCCATGCCGGGCATACGGATGTCGCTGACGATCAGGTCCGGGACGCTCGCGTTGACGGCGACGAGCGCCTCGGCGCCGCTCCGCGCGGTCGCCACCTCGTAGCCCTCTTCGCGCAGGGTGACGGCGACGGCGCGCAACAGTTTCGCCTCGTCGTCCACGACCAGTAACCGCTTCGCCATGTTTCGGCCCCCTCCGGCGCTCCGCGCCGCACGTCAGGCTCCCGGCAGGGCGTTTACGGAGCCCGACGTTAATTCGTCGTCTTCGCCGTTCGTGTCGCCCGGCCACACCGGGAGCCGCAGCGTAAAAGTGCTGCCCTGCCCTACACGGCTGCTCGCCTCTATCGAGCCGCCCATCCCTTCGACGAGCACCCTCGCGAGGTGAAGGCCGAGTCCGATGCCGGGCACTTCCTGTTCTTCCGGACGGGCCGCCCCGGCGCGACCGTGGTAGAAGCGCTCGAAGACGCGCGGCAAGTCTTCGGGGTGTATCCCGGGCCCGTCGTCTTCGACTTCGATGGCGACTTGTCCGCCGTCCCCGCCGCGGCGGGCGCGCAAGGTTATGCGCCCGCCGCCGGGCGTGTACTTGATCGCGTTCTCGACGACGGCGCAGAGCGCGCGGCGGAGCGCGCTCCGGTCGGCGCTGACGTGCGGCAGTGTTGAGGTTACTTCTACGACGAGTTCCTGATTGCGTTCGGCGGCCCCGGTGCGCTCGATCTTCTCACAGTCCCGCAGCGTCTCGCCCACGTCAACGCGCCCCGGGCTGATCTCGACGCCGCCCACTTTTACGCGCGACAGGTCGAGCAGGTTGTGCACGAGGTCGATCTGTCGCTCGCACTCCGAGGCGATGTCCTCAAGATACTCGCGCCGCTCCTCCTCGGTCGGATTCTTCCTCAGGAGCACGCGCGTCAGGGTCTTGATGGTCGTCAGCGGCGTGCGCAGCTCGTGCGAGACGGCGGCCAAGAACTCGTCCTTGACGGCGTTCGCGTCTTCGGCCTCGTGCCGCGCCTGCTGCTCCAGCGCGAGCGCCCTTTCACGCGCCCCGCTGAGGGAGCTGATGATGAGGGCGGCCAGTGTGAAGACGCCGAGTTGAAGCAAATCCTCACCGTAAACCTTGAAGGAGTAGGCGGGCGGGAAGAAGAAGAACGCGCCGAGGACGGCCGAGAGCGCCGTGGCGAGCAGTCCCGCGCCCAGCCCGCCGCGCCACGCGCTGAACATGACGGCGGCCAGGTAAACGGCCGAGACGTCAAGCTGCACGTAGCGCGTGGCGAGCATCGTCAGCACGAAGACGGCCGCCACCGACCAGACGCCGACCATGTAACGCCTCAGTTTCCCGCCCATACTTTCGCCAGTCGCGCCCCGCGTCCCGAACGGCCCCGGCCGCCGCGAAGTCCGACGACGCACAGGGCCAAATTAGAGGGCGCATTATAAACCGGATGTTACTCAAAGATTGAGGCGACAGCACACCCGTGAAGACGTGGAGGCGTTGAATATTGCGCCGGCGCCGAGGCCGAAGCGGGAGGCGGTTTGAGCCCGAGAGGCTACATATCCAACATCTTTAGTTTATTAAAAGGATTGACCACTTTTTCAGTGCCCATTATAAGCCAATCTATTTTCCCAATAAATTCTTAATACAACAAGATAATTCTTGACACATTTACAGAATGGTGTTACCAATGTTGCCGTCGTCGCAATTCTGGGAAAGCCTCACGGGGATTATCCAATCCTTCTCGGCTATTAAATCCAACGGTAACTAAGCTCAACGGGCGCGTCTGACCTTAGCGTGCGTAACTTTCGTCGCACAGGTCGTCTGGTCTGAACGCCGCCCGTCAGAAACCCTCACAAGAGGGCTCATCCACCACGGCGGAATCGAACGGGACTTTCACGGAGTTCCGCGTGAGAAAACCATCAAGGCACGTCTGAAGCATGCAAATTCGGCAGAAAGATTTATCAATGAATACAGCTCTCACCACGTTGAATCCTCACGCGAAGGCGTGCTGGCGGCGGCGGCCCGGTCTCGGCTTTCAGGGCGCGCTCTTTTTCCTCGTCCTGCTGACTGCGGTTTCGACGGCTTCGGCGGCAATCACGTTCGACAACGCTACCGCGTCGAAGGCTAAACACAACACGAACGAGATCAGTTGGAAACACGCCGTCGGCGTCGGCACGGACGCGGCGGTGGTGGTGGCGGTCTCTTTCAATGATCTTTTAAGCAACAATAACCAGATTACGTCCGTGAAGCTGGGCGGCGTCCAGATGCGCCCGGTGCCGAACTCGCTGGCGCGTTCGTCGGGCTGGCGCGTGCAGACGATCACGCAGCTCTTCTACCTTAACGGCACCGAGATGCCTTCGCCCGGCACGTACAACGTGTCGGTCACTTTTACCGGTAAAGTCGACGACGCGACGGGCGGTGCGGTTTCGCTGTTCGGCGTCGAGCCGGTCGCGCCCGCGGCCGTCGCGACAAACGCCAACCTCCTCCCGCTCGGGCAGATCAGCACTAACATCAATGCGCCGGCCTATTCGTGGGTCGTGGACGTGGTCGGGTCGGGGAGCGGCGTTGACCTCGCGGCCGGCGCGGGCCAGACCGAGCGTTTCGGCGAGGCGAAGAAAGAGATCGGCATCGCCGGTTCGGCGCAGGCCGCAGCAGCGGGCGGCCCCACGACGCTCTTCTGGCAGCAGGCGGATTCGACGCCGCTCGTTACCTCGGCGGTCGCGTTCGCGGCCAAGCCCGTCTTCAAGCTCACGCAGGCGACGACGGGCGCGGGCACGATTCAGACCAGCACCGGCGGCGACATGTTCCACGAAGGCGAGCCGGTAACGCTCACGGCCGTGCCCGCCGCCGGCTGGGAGTTCGCGGGCTGGGGCGGCGACGTGTCGGGCGCTTCCAACCCCGTCTCCCTCACGATGGACGGCAATAAGTCCGTCATCGCCAACTTCATACAGGTGCCGCCCAACATCTCGACGCAGCCCGCTTCGCAGACCATCAACGCCGGCTCGGGCGTCAGCTTCAACGTCGCGGCCGGCGGCACGGCTCCGCTCGGCTACCAGTGGTACAAGAACGGCTCGCCCGTCGCGGGCGCGAACTCCGACACGCTCACCTTGCAGGGCGTCCAGGACGCCGATGCCGGCAGCTACACCGTGACGGTGTCGAACGGCGCCGGAAGCCAGACGAGCAATCCGGCCACGCTCACCGTCATTACGCCGCCGACGATCACGACGCAGCCCGCGTCGCAGACGATCAACGCCGGCCAGACGACGACGTTTACAGTTGCCGCCGGCGGCACCGCCCCCTTCAATTATCAGTGGCGGAAGAACGGTAGTGACATCGCGGGCGCAAACGCGTCGAACCTCTCTCTCTCAGACATTCAGGGCGGAGACGCAGGCACCTACACCGTAGTCATCTCGAACGCGGCGGGTTCGGCCACCAGCGGCGGCGCCGTCTTGACGGTCATCACCCCGCCGACGATTACGACGCAGCCCGCGGCCCAATCGGCTCCCCTCGGCTCGAACGCCAGCTTCACGGTCGCCGCGAGCGGCACGTCGCCCTTCGGCTACCAGTGGCGGAAGGACGGCGCCGACATCGCCGGCGCCAACTCCGACACGCTTTCGCTCCCGAACGTGCAGGACGCCGACGCAGCCGTCTACACGGTGCTCGTCTCGAACGCGGCCGGCTCCGCCACGAGCAGCGGCGCCGCGCTGGCGGTCATCACGCCCCCCTCCATCAACCTTCAGCCCGAGCCGCAGACAATCAACGCGGGCGCGGCGGCGAACTTCTTCGTCTCGGCCGGCGGCACCGCGCCGCTCAGCTACCAGTGGCGGAAGGACGGCTCGGACATCGCGGGCGCGAACGCTTCGAGCCTGACCGTCGAGGGCGCGCAGGACGGTGACGCTGGGACTTACACCGTCGTCGTCTCGAACGCCGCCGGCTCGGCGACGAGCGAGCCGGCCGCGCTCACCGTGACGCACATCGTCCCGCCGACGATCACGACCCAGCCCGCTTCGCACACGGCGAACTTTGGCGACGGCGTCACGTTCGGCGTCATGGTGGGCGGCACCGCCCCCTTCAACTTCCAGTGGCAGAAGAACGGCTCCGACATCGCGGGCGCTAACGGCCCCGGCCTGACGCTCGCGAACGCCCAGCCCTCGGACGCCGGCGATTACAGCGTCGAGGTCAGCAACGACGCGGGCGTCGCCACCAGCGACCCGGCCACGCTGACCGTCGTCGTCCCGCCGTCCGTGTTCATGCGCGAGCGGTTCGCAGACGGCACGCGGGCGACGCAGAACCTCCCCGCCTCGGCGGACTGGTTCACCTCCTCGGGCAGCAACAACTTCACCGCCACCGCGGGTCAGGCGACGCAGATCGTCAGCTCAAGCCGCACGCTGCTCACATACTTCACCAACTCGTCGGCCGCGCCCGTCACGGTCGCCACGGGTCAGACGCTCACGCTCGACTTCACAGTCCAGTTCACAGGCTTCGACACCGGGGCGTCGGTCGGCTCGACCACCTTCTCCGTCGGCCTCCTGCGCTCGGTCGCCAACCCGGCCGGCACCGGCGGCACGGGCTTCGTCCCCGCCGGTTCGCCGAACACGAACGCGCGCGTCGGCGGCGACTTCGGCAGCAACTCCAGCAGCGCCTTTAACAACTACGGCGGCTACGCGGCCATGACCTACGCCGGCGCTTCGTCCGCGGCCACGCCCGTCAGGCTCTACGCGCGCACGGGGGCGAACACCTCGCTGCTCAACAGCACGAGCCCCTACACGCAGTTCACCGCCGGCGGGACGGCCACGCCCTCGACCGGCATGCTCGCCAACACCGACTACCGCGGCACGCTCACGGTCGAGAACACCGGCGGCGGCGTCCGCGTTAACTACACGCTGAAGGACGCGGCCACGGGCTCCGTGGTGATGACCTACTCGGCGTTGCAGGCCGCCGGCTCGTTCACGCAGTTCGACACGGCCGCCTTCTACCTGAGCAAGGCCAGCGCCAGCGCCAACTACAACCTCGTCGTCAAGGCGGCGGACGTTTCGCTCGCGGGCACGAGCGACCCGGGCGACGCGCCCTCCATCACGACGCAGCCCGTCTCGCAGACCGTCTCGGCGGGCGCGAACGTGTCGCTCTCGGTCTCCGCGGAGGGCACGGCCCCGCTGGTCTATCAGTGGCAGAAGAACGGCTCGCCCATCAACGGCGCTAACGCTTCGACGCTCAACCTCTCGAACGTGCAGGGCACGGACTCGGGCAGCTACCGCGCCGTGGTGAGCAACGCGGCCGGCTCGGCGACGAGCGCGACCGCCGTCCTGAACGTCGAGACGGGGCCGGTCGCGCCCGCCATCACTTCGCAGCCCGCGTCGCAGACGGTCGTCACGGGCGGCAGCGCCCTCTTCGGCGTCATCGCGACGGGCACCGCGCCGCTCTCGTTCCAGTGGTACAAGGACGGCTCGCTCATCCCCGGGGCCACCACGTCGTCGCTCAGCCTCTCGAACGTCCAGCACGCGGACGCGGCCGGCTACAGCGTCGTCGTCAACAACGCCGCGGGCACGGTGACGAGCAACACCGCCGCGCTCAGCGTCACCGACCAACTGCCCGGCCAGATTTACAATCTCCAGGGCTTCGCGCAGGCCGCGACCGGCGCCGGCCCGGTGCCCGAGACCGACCCGAACTACCGGAAGGTCTACACGGCGGGCGACCTCGTGGCCGCGCTCGGCAGCAAGACGACGAAGGTCATCGAGATCATGAACGACCTCGACCTCGGCTACAACGAGGTGCCGGCCTCGGCGCGCACGGGCGCGCTGCGCGCGGCCGCCGCGCCGCTGCTCCACCCCGTCCTCATCGCCTCGGGCGTTAGCACCATCGACATTCAGGACAAGACGGGGCTGACCATCTTCTCGGCCAACGGCGCGACCATCCGCCACGCCGAGTTCAACATCAAGCGCGCCAACAACCTGATTATCCGCAACCTGAAGTTCGACGAGCTGTGGGAGTGGGACGAGTCCTCGAAGGGCAAGTTCGACAAGCAGGACTGGGACTTCATCACGGTGGACATGACCAGCGACAACGTCTGGATAGACCACTGCACCTTCACCAAGGCTTACGACGGCGTGGTGGACGTGAAGGGCGGGTCGAAGAACGTGACCATCTCGTGGTCTTCGTTCGTCGGCGACGACGGCGGGCCCAACAGCTTCGTACGCAAGCAGATCGACGCGCTCGAAGCGAACCGCTCGGCCTACGTGATGTACAACTTCCTGCGCACGAACGGCTTCAGCGTTAACGACATCGTCGCCGTCAGCCGCTCGCAGAAGAAGGGGCATCTCGTCGGCGCCAACGAGTTCGACGCGTCGAACGCGAGCCACCGCCTGACGCTCCACCACAACTACTACCTCAACATGCAGGATCGTCTGCCGCGCATGCGCGCCGGCAACGCGCACGTCTTCAACGTCTACGTGAACAACGCGGAGGCACTGGCCGCCAAAGACCAGCGCAACGCCGTTGTCGCCGCGATGTCCTCGACGAACCGCGCCAAGCTCACGGGCGGCAGCGCCACCTACTCGTTCGACGTTACGCTCAACGGCTCGATCTCGACCGAGGGCGGCGCGGTGATGCTTGAGAAGTCGCAATTCGTGGACGTGCTCTCGCCGCTGCGCAACAACCAGGTGAGCGCCTCGGAGCCGGAGTACACGGGGAAAATTCTCGCGCTCGACACGCTCTACAGCCTGCGCGGCGTCACGTTCCGCGGCGACAGCAACACGCCGGGCAGCCCGCTCGCGCCGGCGCCCGCGCCGGAGTCGCCGTTCTCCTGGAACGGGTTCGTGACGCTGCCCTACGCTTACGCGCCCCACGACCCGAGCCAACTCCCGTCGCTACTGACGGGCGCGGAGGGCGCGGGCGCGGGCAGCCTGCTCTGGCCTAAGGAGAACTGGTTGAAGACCGCGTACTGAGGCGTGATGGCCGCGCGGCTGGTCTAAAGCCCGCGCCGTCCGGCTCCGTCCAACACAATCCGTCTGTCCGTTCATAGGCGGCGTCAACAGGCACACACGCTCTTCGCAGAGTGTTCGGCCAGTTGACGCTGCCTTTTTTAGAGGACACTTACTCGAATTCCGGCTCCTTCGTGGCCCCCGGAACGCGGACGGGATGACGGAGTGTCTGCGAGCGAGCGTTCCTGGAGTCGGCCTCCACTATGCGGCGGGGCATGAGAAGCGCCGTGCGGCAGGTGGGGTGGTAAGTTGCACGCCTTTGTTAGATTGCGCCGTGGGTGCGGAATCCGTTACTCATCCCGCTTCGCTTTACGCGGTAGGGGCTCTAACAGTTGAGTCGTGCCCTCGACGACACTGCGCCCGCCGACGAACCGGGTCGCGTCGCCCGTGCTCAACGCCCGAACACCTTCTTCGGCCCCAGACTTTATCTCACCCGTACTCTGAGTGCGGCTTTGATCCACACTCTGCTGTAATTTACGACCGAGATAAAAGTTGATGACCTGATAGGCGGCGACAATCAGGCAACAGAAGACCGCTAAGATAAGCAACTGCGTGTCGGCCCCGCCCCGGAGGACGGAGATGATGATGGCGGCGGAGGTGAGAGAAAGCCCGGCACTGATGGCTTCCAGAATACGCATCTTTCTGATCTTCTGCTCGCGCGTCGATTTCCTGAACAGAAGCGGCCTGGCGAGGGCGTCGATGTCCGGCAGCCATTCGCCACAACGTCTACAGTAAGAGTCCGCGCTCTGGTCGTCGGCCCCGCACTTTGGGCAGAACATATTTTTCATCACACCTCAGTTTAACTCTGCCGTCGCGGCGGCGGAAGTAATCAAACGCCGGGGGGCGGCGGTCGGGAGTTGTCTGCGCGGCGATCTCCCTGCGCATATCCCGAAGTTAGCGTGCCCTCCGCGTCCGCCCCTCGGGCGCGCCTGTCACCTGACCCGTCTTCTCAATCCTGCCCGCGCGCTCCGCCTGATTCTCGGCGCGCTCTTCGGGGCCGAGGGCTTCGGCCTTGGCGATGTGTAAGGCGGAGCGGATGAGTCCGAGGTGTGTGAAGCCCTGCGGGTAGTTGCCCAGCAGCTCGCCGCTCACGGGGTCTATCTCTTCGGCGAGCAGGCCGAGGTCGTTGGCGTACCCGACGATTCTCTCGAACAGCGCACGCGCCTCGTCCACCCGCCCGGCCTCGGCCAGACAGTCCACCAGCCAGAAGCTGCACAGCGCGAAGGTGGCCTCGCCGCCGGGCAGCCCGTCGTCCGAAAGGTAGCGGTAGACCAGCCCGTGCGAGGTCAGGCGCTCGCGTATCCTCTCGACGGTCGAGACGACGCGCGGGTCGGTCGCGGGCAGAAAGCCGACCTGCGGAATGACGAGCGCGCAGGCGTCCAGTGCCTCTTCGCCGAACGCCTGCGTGAACGCGCCCGCCTTCTCGTCGTAGCCTTCTTCGAGAATCGCCGCGCGAATCTCTTCCCGCGTCCTCTCCCACAAGCTCACGTCGCCCGGCAGGCCGTCCGGCGCGGCCATACGCACGACGCGGTCGAGCGCGACCCAGCAGAGCAGCTTCGAGTAGAGGAAGTGGCGCGGCCCGCCGCGCACCTCCCAGATGCCGTGGTCGGGCTCGCGCCAGCGCTCCACGGTCTGGTCGGCGAGGTGTCGCAGCGTGTCCCACAGCTCCGGCCGGACGGGGCGGCGCACGCGCTCGTGATAGAGGTACGCGGCGTCGATCACCTCGCCGTAGATGTCGAGCTGCTTCTGGTCGAAGGCCCCGTTGCCCACACGCACGGGGCGCGACCCGCGGTAGCCTTCGAGGTGTTCGAGCGCGCTCTCGGGCAGGTGCGAGCCGCCGTCGATGCGGTACATGATCTGAAGCTCGTTGCCGCAGGGGATGCAGAGGCGGTCAAGCCACTCGAAGAAGTCCGTCGCCTCCTCTTTGTACCCGAGGAGTTGCAGCGCGTAGAGGATGAGCGACGAGTCGCGCAGCCAGGTGAAGCGGTAGTCCCAGTTGCGCACGCCGCCCAGCTCTTCGGGCAGGGAGGTGGTCGGGGCGGCGACGACCGCGCCCGTCGGCTCGTAGGTCAGGAGCTTGAGGACGAGCGCACTGCGCCTGACGAGCTGTTCGTACGGCCCTTTGTACGTGCAGGTCTCCGACCACTCGCGCCAGTATTCGAGCGTCTGTTCCAGCTCAAGGTCGGCGTCGAACTGCGGGGGTGAGGCGGAAGCGGCGTCGTCCCCGGCGAGGTATGTGAGCGCGACCCACACGCGCCGACCGGCCGCGACTTTGAAGCGCGCTGTGACGCCGCCCGAAGCGTCTTCCCGGAAGGCGGCGGGGCAGGAGAGCGCGAGCGCCTCGCGCCCGCCGCGCGCGACGACGCCGCCGTCGTAAGGTTGAAAGGTGGCTTCGGCGCGGGCGTAGTCGAAAGTCGGTCGGAAGCTGACCTCGACCTCGGCCTCGCCCGACAGCCCCTCGATCAACCTGAGGACGCGGTAGTGCGAGGCGATGTCTTCGCCCTCGTGACGCTGATTCAGCCGCTCGACGGGCATCAGGTCGGTCAGGCGGAACCGGCCGCCGTCGGTCGAGAAGATCGTGGCGAGCACGTTCGTCCCCTCGACGTAGGCGCGCGAGGCGGCGGCACGACGTTCGGCGGGGCCGACGCGGAAGTGCCCGCCCTTATCCCTGTCGAGCAGCCGGCAGAAGACGGCGGGGCTGTCGAAGCGCGGCCAGCACAGCCAGTCTATTGAGCCGTCGCTCGAAACCAGCGCGGCCGTGTGCGCGTCGCCGATGAGCGCGTAGTCGCGGATGGGCCGGTATGTGTTCTCGCTCACGCGTCTCCCCCGGGGTTCGTTTGAGGACGACGAGCGGCCGAGCGGCCGACGCCTCAGTAGCGCGTGACCTGCTGCGTCAGCCCGCCGTCGACGTAGTAGGTGCTGCCGGTCACGTAGTCTGCCTCGGCGCTCGCGAGGAAGGCGGCGACCGCCGCCACCTCTTCGGGTCTGCCGAACCGCCCCCAGGGGATTTCCGACAGGGCTTCCTCTTTGGCCTTCGGGTCTTCGAGGACGGCCCGGTTGATGGGCGTGGCGATGGCGCCGGGCGCGATGTTGTTGACGTTGATGCGGTGCGGGGCCAGCTCCATCGCCAGGTTGCGCATCAGCATCCGCACGCCGCCCTTCGAGGCGCAGTAGGAAGTGTAGCCGGGGAACGGGATGTCTTCGTGAACGGACGAGGTGTAGATGAGCTTGCCGCCCCCGCCCTGCTCCACCATACGGCGCGCCGCCGCCTGACTGACGACGAACGCGCCGTAGAGGTTGACCGAGATGACCGCGTCCCACTCCTCGTCGGTCACTTCGAGGAACGGGCGCTCAATCTCGATGCCGGCGTTACAGACGGCGATGTCGAGGCGGCCGAACTTCTCCAGTACTTCCGACACCATCCGCTCGACCTCGGCCCTCTTGCTCACGTCGGCGGCGACCGCCGCGCCGGGAGTGTCGAGCGACTCGACCACGGCGCGCGCGTCCTCCTCGCCACTCCCGCGCGGCAGGTAGTTGACGGCCACGCGGGCGCCCTCCGCGGCGAAGCGCACGGCGATGGCCCGGCCGATGCCGCTGCTCGCGCCCGTGACGAGCGCCACCTTATCTTTCAGCCTCATTGTTCGAGTCCGACGGGGTCTGGCGTTGAACTGCGGTCGGGGGTGTCCGCGGGTACGTTAGCACGCTTTCCAACGAATGCCACGAAGCGAAACCATAACGGTCATCCCCTCCCCGGCCGGGATTAGTCCCTGAATCTTCCCCGGCCGAAAACCTCGACGGGAACAGGGTAGGCGTTACGGCGGACGGCAACCACCGTGCGATTACTCAGGCGGTGTAAGTGTTTTCACTTACGCCGCGTCCGCGCCGACTTCGCCCCCGCTTTGTCCTGCTTCTC
>DASWNR010000229.1:0-4399 GCA_036399155.1 Pyrinomonadaceae bacterium | reverse complement strand
AGAAAGAGGCGGACATCGTCCACGCGCACGTCGCGCGCGACTACACGCTCGCCTCCTTCGCCGCCCGCCGCAACGCGCGCGCGCGACTCGTCATCACGCGCCACGTCCTCTTCCCTTTAAGCCGTCTGCACCGCCTCGCGCTCGCGAACGTCTCGCGCGTCATCGCCGTCTCACACGCGGTCGCGCGCGCCCTGCGGGCGCAGAAGATTTTTGACGAAGAGAAGATTCGCGTCGTCGAGAACGGCGTTGACCTCACGCGCTTCTCGCGCCCGCGAGGTGGTTTTAAGAACGAACGTTGGGACGACAAAGGCACGAGTCTCCGCGTCGGCATCGTCGGCGAGGTGAGTCCGAACAAAGGGCACGTCGATTTCCTGCACGCGGCGGCGCGGGTCGCCGAAGTGCTCGGCGGTGGGGTCGAGTTCTTCGTCGTCGGCGACGACTCGCCGCGCGGGGACGGGTACCGCGAGCGCGTCGCGGAAGTCGTCGAGGGGTGGGGACTTGCGCGGCGCTTGCGTTTCCTCGGGCGGCTCGACGAAGAGGAGATGCCGCGCCTGTTCTTCTCGCTCGATCTGCTGGTCTCCGCCTCGCACTCCGAAGCCTTCGGGCTGGCGATGGTCGAGGCGCTGGCGTGCGGCGTCCCCGTCGTCGCGACCGCGACCGAAGGCGCGCGCGAGGTCGTCGAAGACGGCGCCAACGGACTACTCGTGCCCGTCGGCGATGTGCACGCGTTGGCAGACGCCGTCGTCTCGCTGCTCAGGGACGAAGACCGCCGCCGCGTGTTCTCCGAGAGGGCGTCCGGGGCGACGCGCGAGCGCTTCGACATCGCGCGCACAATCGAGGCCACCGAGCGCGTCTACGCCGAAGCCGTCGCCGACGGTTCATCCGAGTGAGAAATGCTTTATCATGCGTCGCTACGACGAGACATCCGAGACGGAACTTTACACGCGGAGGGTCGAATGGCCGGAGGCGCGGTGGGCGTGCGCGGTGTCGAGATGGCTTACGGCGAAGAGGGGAACGGCGAGGCGTTCGTGCTGCTGCACGGCTTCCCCTTCGACCGCTCGATGTGGCGCGAGCAGGCGGAAGTCTTAAGCGCGAACTTCCGCGTCATCGCGCCCGACCTGCGCGGCCTCGGCGAGACGCCACTCGACGGCGTGGCGGCGGCGACGATGGACGAGATGGCCGAAGACATCGCGGCGCTTCTCGACGCTCTGAACGTCGGGCGCGCGGTGCTCGGCGGGCTCTCGATGGGCGGCTACGTCGCGTTCGAGTTCTTCCGCCGCTTTCCACATCGCGTGCACGCGCTCGTCCTCGCCGACACGCGCCCGCAGGCCGACGACGACACCGGGAAGCGCACGCGCGAGGAGAACGCGCAGAAAGTTTTGAGGGACGGCATGAGGCCGCTGGTCGAGTCGATGCTGCCGAAGCTGCTCTCCGCGTCCACGCGCGAGCACAGGCCCGACGTGGCCGAGCGCGTGAGCGCGATGATGCTCGCCGTCCGCCCCGAAGGCGCGGCCGCCGCGCTGCGCGGGATGGCCGGGCGGCGTGACCAGACGGAACTGCTTTCGCGAATCGACGTGCCGACCCTCGTCATCGTCGGCGCGGAAGACACCATCACGCCCCCCTCGGACGCCGAGGCGATGGCCGCGAAGATAGACGGCTCGCGACTCGTCCGCGTCGAAGGCGCGGCACACCTCTCGAACGTCGAGCGCCCCGAAGAGTTCAACCGCGCGCTCCTGGATTTTGTCAGCGGCTTATAGAAAGTTGAACGAGTGAAGTGAACGAACCCTGGAAATACCGCATCGAGGAGCGCGTCCGATGGGGCGACGTGGACGCGGCGCGAATCATCTTCTACGGCGCGTACATACGCTTCTTCGAGTTCGCCGAGACCGAGCTGTTCCGCGCGGTCGGGCTCCCCTACGGCGTGATGTTCGACGAGCTGGACATCTGGCTCCCGCGCGCTCACCTCGAATGCGACTTCCTCCGCGCCGCGCAGCTCGACGACCTGCTGGAGGTCTGCGTCTACGTCGGCCGTGTCGGCACGAAGTCGCTCCGGCTCAACTTCGAGGTGCGCCGCAACGGCACCGACGAGATGGTCGCCGAAGCGCACTTCGTCCTCGTCGCCGTGCGCCGCAACACCTTCGAGTCCGTCCCCGTCCCCGAAGGACTCAAACGCCGCCTCGCCCCCTACACACGACCCGACGCCGACGAAGACGCGGAAGCTAAAAAGGGTTGAGGGCGCGGCGGGCGAGCGTACGCTTGAGGTCGAGATAGCCCTGGTCGCCGGTGACGAGCTCGCGGAGCGTGCGGCGGATTCCCGGGTGCGCGCGCGCGAGCTTTATCATCCTGTCGGTGAAAGGGCCGCCCCAGAAGTCTCCGTAGAACCTGCTCCGCATCTTCGAGGCGCGGCGCAGCTCGCCGCCGAAGTCGGCCCGCCACCTCTTTTCGTAAGAGCCGACATCGCCGGCGAGATAAGCCTCCGCGAAGAGTTCCGCCGAACGCAGCGCGTAGTAAATCCCCTCACCCGTCACCGGGTCGGCAAAGCCCGCCGCGTCTCCCAACAGCGCCCAATCCTCGCCGGCCGCGCGACGCGCGTCGAGACTCTCGGGCGCGAGCCCGGGGATGCGCGCCGCGTAACGCTCGGCCACCCCGCGCAGCATGGACTCGACTTCGCCGCCGCCGCCTTCGCGCGCCCACGCCCCGCGCCAAGAAGACCCGCCGCCTTCGCGCGCGCGGTAATAACCGACCATGAAGTCCCACAGCATCCGGTCGAGCGTCTTGTGGTCGAAGGCGTCCTGCGCGGTGGCGATGCCGAACGAGATGTGGTCGAGACGCGGGAAGGCCCACGCGTAACCGGCCCAGCCCGGCAGGAATGCGATGACCGTCGGCGCGTCGTCGGCCTCGTTCAAAGGCGTGCGGTAGCCGAACGCGACCTCCATGTCCGAGTTCGGGAGCGGCCCGGCCAGCCTCCGAGCGACCGCGCTGTTCGCGCCGTCCGCCGCCGCCAGCACGCGACCGCGCCAACTCCCTCCGCCGCGCTCGCGCGCGACCCAGAGCCCGCCCTCGTCCCTCTCGCCGGAAACCGAGACGCGACAATCGAAGACCTCCGCGCCGGCTCTTCGCGCACGCGCGCGCAGGTACGAGTCGAGGGCGCAGCGCGAGTAGACCGCGAAGGGCTCCGAGAGTTTAAGGCGGACGCCGTCGCCCGCGGGCGAGACCATCTCCACCTCTGTGACGGCGCGCCCGCCCGCTTCGAGCAGGAACGGCCACGCCTTGAGCGCCTTCGACGTGACGCCGCCACCGCACGCCTTCGCCTCGCCCGCCGGCCGCCCGTCGAACAGCGCCACGCGCGCGCCCGCACGCGCAAGTCTCTCCGCCGCGAACGAGCCGGCCGGCCCCGCCCCGACGACGAGCACGTCGAACTCTCCTTTAAAGCCCGTCATCCTTGCCCTTGAAAACCACAGTTGCTAGAATCCGTCCCAACCCCTACAAGTCGCGACGCTTTGAACGCCGAGGATGATAAACAAAAGTCCTCTCGTCTTTGTCGGCATCACACCGCACCCGCCGATCATGATCCCGGCGAACCGCTCAGGCTCTACCGTTTTCGCACACACCGCTTCGGCGAGTGGGTGTAAACCCTTAATTCTAAACGAGGAGGAAGAAGATGTCAGATTCCAACCAGACCAAAAGCTCTCTCGGGGAGCGGAACGAAGACCCCGAGCTCAAGCCCGACGCCACGCCGAACCCGATTGAGGACGTTAACCCCGCCAACGACGAGCGCGCCATCAACGTCGGCGAGTCAGGCCAGTTCGCGCCCGGCGGACGCTACAACGAGTTGGGGGCCACAAAGCCTCGCCGCATCGACCTGGACGAGCAGGTGGACAGCGCCCTCTCCAAAGAGGAGTAGAGATTTGGACGGAAATAACGCCCGAAGAAAATCCTCATTTTCTTTAGTGCTACGAAGTCCGGGGCAGGTATTTCCGAAACAGAGTTTTCCGCAAAAAAATTCCGCTGCATACGCGAGATGCATGCAGCGGTAAGATCCACAGGAGGAAAGGGTCTTCATTCTACATGAGAGGGTCGGGTGTGTCAAATAGATTCACACTCGACCCTCTCACACAGAAAAACTTATACGTCTAAGTTCTTCACGTCCAGGGCATTGTCTTCGATAAAGCGGCGCCTGGGTTCGACCGCGTCGCCCATCAGAATCGTGAAGATTTGATCCGTCTCCACCGCGTCGTCGATTTTGACCTGAAGCAGCGTGCGCTTTTCCGGGTTCATAGTTGTCTCCCAGAGCTGCTCCGGATTCATCTCGCCGAGTCCCTTATAACGCTGAATCGTCAAATCCTTCTTGGCGGCCGTAAGTACCCGCTCCAACAACTCTTCGCGAGAGCCGATGGTT
>DASWNR010000228.1:0-8814 GCA_036399155.1 Pyrinomonadaceae bacterium | reverse complement strand
CGTTCGGCGCGTCGGCCGCCGCGTGACTACTTCTTCACTTGCACTTCGAGTAACCGCAGTCGCGGCAGAAGTCGCAGCCGGAGGCGTGCTCAAGCTGGCCGTGGCACTCGGGGCACTCGGCGATGAGCGAGTAGTTGCGGCTCGTCTCGACGCTGGCGGGGACGCCGGCCTGTATCTTCGGCTGCGCCTGCTGCTGGTAGGCGTGCGCGCGCGCCGAGTCGGGCTGGCTCTGGAGCCTGCGGCTCGTGAGCATGATGCACTCGGCGACCGCCTGTTCGGGGCTCGTCAGCAGCCGCTCGTTGAACCAGACCGAGTGCGTGCCAGTCACCTTGTTGAGCGAGCGCGCTACCTCGCGCGCGTCGAAGCCGCCGCGCAGCATCTTCGAGGCGAGCAGGCCCACGCCGCCCGAGATGGGGCCGGTGGCGAAGACTTCCAGAATATCGACGCCGTCGTGGTTGACCGTGACGTAGAGGTTCTGACCGTCGAACGGAATTTGCCACGTCGCGCCGACCAGCTCGCGCGGGCGCTCGATGCGCACCACGTCGCCCGACTCCGTGCGGCGGACGGCCGGCGCGGGCGCCGACAAGGACTCCAACGCGGCCGGTGACTCCGCCCTCGCGGCGGGCGCGGCGGCGGCCTCGGTCGTCACGGCCTCGGCCACGATGGGCGCGTCGCAGGCGACCTCGCCCTTCGGCTCGGCGCCCTTCACGGCCGAGAGCACCTGCGAGTCGCGGCTGCCGTCGCGGTAGTAGCTGACGGCCTTGCAGCCCAGCTCGCGCGCGAGGCGGTAGAGCCTGTCCACCGACTCAAGCGTGTCGTCGCGCGAGCCGTTGCAGGTCTTCGACACGCCGTTGTCGACATTGCGCTGCGCGGCGGCCAGCACGTAGACGTGCTGCTCGGCCGTGATCGACATCGCCGAGATGAAGTAGTCGGGCAGCTCCGACTCGTGCGCGCAGACGTGCTCGGCCGCGCGGTCGATAGACTCCTGGTCGGTCTGGTCGACGGTCATGCCGAGCGCCTCGGCCGCGAGCGTGTGGACGTAGGTGCGCTTCCCGAGCGTGTCCTGCCGGACGTAGGCCCAAGAGAAGTTCGGCTCGACGCCCGACGAAGTCTCCGCGACGAGCGAGATGGTGCCGGTCGGCGCAATCGTCGTCGTCTCGTAGTTGCGCGGCGTCAGCTCGATCTCTTCGGGGACGCCGATCTCTTCGCGGAGGAACTTGTCGTACGCGGCCTTGTTCGGCTTGTACTCGGGGAAGACGCCCTTCTCCGCGCCGAGGCGGCACGACTCGACCCACGCCTCGCGCCGCACGAAGCCCATCGCCTCGTCCATCAAATCAATAGAAGTGTTCGAGCCGTACTTGACCTTGAGCTTCATGCACAGGTCGGCGAAGCCCATGATGCCGAGCCCCACGGGGCGCGTGCGCTTGACCACGTCGTCAATCTCGGGGAGCGGCCACGCGCAGGTGTCGATGACGTTGTCGAGGAAGCGCACGCACCAGTGGACGGCGTCGGCGAGGCGCTCCCAGTCGAGCCGCGTCTCGGGGTCGTAGAACTTGGCGAGGTCGATCGAGCCGAGGTTGCAGGAGTTGTTGAAGTGGAGCGCCTGCTCCGCGCACGGGTTCGTCGCGTAGATGGGGCCCATCGACTCCATCATGTGATTGTTGCGGTTGACCTCGTCGATGAAGATGACGCCCGGCTCGGCGTAGCGGTGCGCGCTGGCGACGATGCGGTTCCAAACGTCCGGCGCGTAGACCATGCCGGGGCGCGGCGGCTCCTCGCGCCTGCACTGGTCGAGCAGCCCCGACTCCTTCGCTTCGAGGAAGGCGGCGCGGTCGCGGAAGGTCACCGTGTCGCCGTCGGAGAGGCGGTAGACCGCGTAGGCGTCCTCCTGCACCGCGTCGTAGACGGCGTCCTCCCACGGCCCGCCGTCGAAGGAGAGCTGGTACCACTGCTTGCCGTCAACGGCCTCGAAGAACTTGTCGGTCACCGTCACGGAGATGTTGAAGTTCGTCAGGGAGTGCTGGTCGTTCTTGGCGTGGATGAAGCGGAGCACGTCCGGGTGGTCGACCCGCATGATGCCCATGTTCGCGCCGCGCCGGACGCCGCCCTGCTTCACCGTGTCGGTCGTCGTGTTGAAGATGTTCATGAACGACACGGGGCCCGAGGCGACGCCGTGAGTAGAGCGCACCATCGCGCCCGCGGGGCGCAGCTTCTCGAAGGTGAAGCCGGTGCCGCCGCCCGTCTGGTGGATGATGGCGGCGTCGGTCGCGGTCTTCATGATGCCGGCGATGGAGTCGGGCACGTCGAGGACGAAGCAGGCGGCGAGCTGTCCCGAGGGCTTCCCGGCGTTGACGAGGCACGGCGTGTTCGGCACGAACTCGCGGCGGAGCATGATGCCCGCCATCGTCTGGTAGAACTCGTCGCGGCGGACGAGGTCGCTCTCGGCCTGCGAGACGTGGCCGACGACGCGGCGGACGATGTCGGCCCACTCCTCGATCGGCTCGCCCTGAGCGTCCTTCATGCTGTAGCGCTTGGCGATGACGCGGCGGGCGTTGAGGCCGATGACCTCGGCGGCGGGCGCGGCGCCCGTGATCTCAAAGGCACTGGGGCTTCCCTGCGATGCGTTCGGCTCGATAACGGTGCTCATCTCTTCCTTCTTGCCTTTCCCGCGCTCGTGGGGGGCGCGAGGCGACTTTCTAAAGCAGTCGAAAAAATTGCGGCGCGAACTTCGCGCCGTCTCTCATGTGGCTCGGGTACTTCGCGGTTGGTCTGGCCGGGAGGCGAAAAGGTCCTAATGCGGCGGGAGCATCCTGGCGCTCCCGGCATCGGGGACCGGCTCGTTCCAAACGGCGCGAAGAATACACCCGACCGATTTGCTTGTCAAGAGTATAGCACAACATATTGTGTTAGTCCTTCAAGCCTGCTCCAATAGGGCGCGCACGTTGAGGTTTTACGTTAAGCCCGGGGGCGCACCTTTTTTCGGGCAAAACGGGCGCTTTCGAGCCCCTCCCGGGGCGGCCCCGCCGGGCCCCGCGGAGGCAGTACGCGGGGGCAGTTTTTCATCTAACTCCTTCGGGATTTTTCGACCGCGGAACAAAGGGGAGACGTGACTTTGATGGAGACGCAGAACGGACGCGGGGACTCGCTCGTGCGCGCGACCGCCGCCGACGGGCTCATCCGCTGCATGGCCGCGGTGACGACCGCGACGGTGGCCGAGGCGGCGCGGCGCCACGGGACTTCGGGCACGGTCACGGCGGCGCTGGGGCGCACGCTGACGGGCGTGCTGCTGCTGGGCGCGGGGCAGAAGGAGTTCGACCGCCTGACCGTGCAGGTCGAGTGCGACGGGCCCGTCCGCGGCATCACGGCCGAGGCGAACGCGCACGGCCGCGTGCTCGGCTACGTCCGCGAGCCGGCGGCGGACGCGCCGCTCAACGCGCAGGGAAAGTTCGACGTGAGCGCGGTCGTCGGCGGCGGGATGTTCTACGTCACATACGAGTCCGGCTTTGACATCGGCCTCTACCGCGAGCCGTACAGGGGCGCGGTGCCCATCGTCTCGGGCGAGATCGGCGAGGACTTCGCCTACTACCTCGTCAAGTCCGAGCAGATTCCTTCGGCCGTGATGCTGGGCGTGCTCGTGCGCGCGCGGGAGTCGGGCGAGTTGTTCGTCGAGGCGTCGGGCGGGCTGATGATTCAGGTGATGCCGGGCGCGGACTCCTCGACGGTCGCGGCCATCGAGTCCGCCGTGAGCCGTACGCCGCACACGACCGCGCTCATACGCGAGGGCGCGCGCCCCGCAGACCTTTTGCGGACGGCGCTCGGCGGGGTTCCGTTCGAGGTGCTCGGAGAGCGCGAGGTGGGCTTTAGCTGCACATGCTCTTACGAGCGCGCGGCGTCGCTCGTCTCTTCGATTGACGGGGCGGAGTTGGAGTCGATGCTGCGCGAGGACAGGGGCGCGGCGCTCACCTGCCACTTCTGCAACGAGACCTACCGCATCGACGAGCCGTCGCTCGCCGCGATGGTCGAGAGTAGCCGGAACGGCCGCGGATGAGTTGACCGACGAAGTTGCCGCCTTAGAAACGGAAGGGGCCGGACGTGCCGTCCGGCCCCTTCCGTTTTAGAAGTTAACCGCCCTACTTCGCGGAGGTCGTGCCCGAGGACGGGAGCAGGTCGAAGTTCCCGATCTCGCGGTTGTGTGTGTCGAGGACGCCCATCACGTCCGAGGTCTCTTCGAGCATCTGCTTTGTCATCTGGATCGAGTCGGAGAGCTGCTCGAAGTCGAGCGACGAGACGCGCTCGGGCGTCGGGAGCGTGACCACCTGGTCGTTGACGAGGCCGAAGAAGTTCTCGATGGACTGGAGCTGCCCCTCGACGAGCTTGACCGAGCGCTCAAGCTCGCTGAACTGCGACAGGCGACGCTTGAGTATCTCGGCGTTGGCCTGCTGGATGCGGCGCGCGCGGTCGTCGGGCGCGCCCTCGACCGAGCGCTCGGCCTGCGTGAGCTGGTTCTGCACGGCCTGCCGGTTGATCGAGCGCAGGTGGTGCTTGCGCCGCCGGTAAACGTCGAGGAGGTCTACGAAGTCCTCCCAGCGCTGTTCGAGGCTGCGGATGTTTAAGGGCAGATCCTTCGCGCCGGTGAACTTGACGTAGTTGTCGAAAATCTTGTTCTTGAGCCACTTCAGGTAGAGCACGGCCTCGCGCTCGCGCGGGTCGAAGCTCTCGATGAGGCGCTCGCGCTGCTTGTTGCGCAGCTCCGCGAGCCGCTTGCGGTTGCGGCCGTCCACCAGGCGTCGGTAGAGCGTGCTGGCGGGCACCGTGGCGAGGTACGCGCCCTCCGCGACGAGCGCCGCCGCCAGCGGGATGGGCGACCACGTGTACGCCGCGGCGACGGCGAAGCCGGCCATGCCCCAGAAGTTGGCGGGCTCCATGACGGCTTCCTTCAGGTATTCGAGACTGAGCTTCTTCTCCGCCATAAACTTCTTACTTCTCTACCAGAGCGCGACGCCTCACTTTAAACGCTTCACGGGTTCGACTCGCCCGACCCGGCGGGCAGCGCCGGCGCGCTCTTCTGCCCCTCCCCGAGGAGCCCCATCCCGCGCTTGTATTCGGCCAGCTTGTCCTGCAACTGCATGTCCATCGCCTCGCGCTCGATCTCCTGCATCTGCGTGTCGACGCCCGAGGTGCCGAGCTGGAGCTTGGCCTCGGCGGTCGCCGCGCGGCGGTCGATCTTGTCGCGCATCTCGCTGAAGGTCGAGGAGTCGTCGCCCAACTGGAACGACGACATCGTCTGCGCGAGCTGCTCCTGGAGCTTGGCCTGCTTCGACTGGTTGATGAGCTGCATCGCCTCCGCGGTGCGCCGCTGCATCTGTAGGATGTAGTTGTCGCGCGCCTTCCTCGCCTGTTCGGATGCGCGCGACGCGTGGTCGAGTTGCTGTCCGGTCTTCGAGAGGTCGAGCTGCGCCTGCTGGAGCTGTCCGATGTAGGCCGTCGCGATGTCGTCGCGGTTCATCTTGATGGCGGCCTTGATCTTCGAGTCGAGCTCGACGACCTGCTCTTCGAGCCGGTCCTTGTTCTTCGCCAGCAGCCGCTCGGTGGCCATCACCTGCGCGACCGAGTTGTTCAGCTCCGGCACGCGGTCGCGCATGTCGCGGATGGTCTGCTGGAGGATCAGCTCGGGGTCTTCGGTCTTCTCGATGATGCCGCCGAACATCGCGCGCAAACTGCGCTTCAGCCTGGCCCACACTCCCATCTTCTTCAGTCCCTCCGGGCCCCCGCCGCCGGGGGTGCTCGCAAATCGTTAGGCCCCGAAACTTTAAGCCGCCGGCGGGGCCGCGAGTATTGTACGTAAGCCCGCGCCGCCGGGTTCGCCTTCCCTCTCGGACGCCGCAACCCGCTTTCGGACGCGAGTATAACAGGACTCCCGCGCCGCTCGCCAGAGCGACGGCTACGGGCTACTGAAACCGCCCGATGTCGCGGCGGTAGTGGAGTCCGTCCCAGCGGACGCGCCCCGCGGAGTCGTAGCAGCGCGCGAGGGCTTCGCCCAGAGTCGCGCCGGCGGCCGTGACGCCGAGGACGCGTCCGCCCGCCGTCACGAGCGAGCCGTCCGACGCGCGCGCCGTGCCGGCGTGGAAGATTTCGACGCCGGGGACGCGCGCCGCCTCTTCGAGCCCTCCGATGCGCGCGCCCGTCTCCGGCCGCTCGGGGTAGCCGCGCGCTGCGAGCACGACGCAGGCCGAAGGCTCGCCGCCCCACTCGACCGTCACGGAGCCCAAGCCGCCGCGCGCGACCGCGCCGAAAATCTCCGCGAGGTCGGAGCGCAGCCGGACGAGGATGGCCTGCGTCTCGGGGTCGCCGAAGCGGACGTTGTATTCGAGCGCGCGCGGGCCCTCGGGCGTCAGCATCAGGCCGACGAAGAGCACGCCGCGAAAGTCCAGGCGGTCGGCGCGCGCGCCTTCGAGCGTCGGCTCGATGACCTCGCGGACGCAGCGCGCGAGCGTCTCTTCGTCCAAAACGTCGGGCGCGGTGACGGCGCCCATGCCGCCCGTGTTGGGGCCCGTGTCGCCCTCGCCGACGCGCTTGTGGTCGCGCGCGGGCGGCATCAGGCGGTAGTCGCGCCCGTCCGTCCAGAGCAGCAGCGAAGCCTCCCGCCCCGCGAGAGCCTCCTCGATGACGACGCGTCCGGCCGCCTCCGCCCCGACGCGCCCGCCCTCCATCATCTCGAAGACCGCACGCTCGGCCTCCGCGCGGCTCTGCGCGACGACGACGCCCTTGCCGGCCGCCAGCCCGTCGGCCTTGACGACGACGGGAGAGTTCTCGTCGCCGAACTCTCCGCCGCGCAGAATCGCGCGCGCCTCCGCAGGCGAAGAGGCGACGCGGTGGCGCGCGGTCGGGACGCCGTGCCGCAGCATGAAGTCCTTGGCGAAGGCTTTGCTCGATTCGAGCCGCGCGGCCTCGCGCTTCGGGCCGGCGACGGCGAGCCCGCGCCGCGCGAACTCGTCCGCCAGTCCCGCGGCGAGTGAAGACTCGCCGCCCGGGATGGTCAATTCGACGCCCTCGCGCTCGGCGAAGTCGGCGAGCGCCGCAACGTCGGTCGCGCCTACGGGGACGCACTCGGCCGAGTCGGCGATGCCCGCGTTGCCGGGCGCGCAGAAGATTCGGGGCGCGGGGCGGCCCGCGCCGACGCGCCCGAGCGTCCGGCAGAGCGCGTGCTCGCGCCCGCCCGAGCCGATGACAAGCACCTTCATGGCCTCCGACAACTCTCCGCTCCCTGTCCTTTTTATGTAAGAAGAAAAGTGCGCCGCGATGCTGTCACGCGCTGCCGGGGCTGTCAAGGACTTCGCGCGCCGCCTCTTTGTTTGGGTCGAAGGTAAGTAGCTCTGAACGCAAACGGACGTTGCAGAGTCCGCCGCGCTGAACGGGGCGGCCCTTTTTGAAGGGGCCGGCCGCCGCTTTTATCCGGTGAAACTTTTTTTTCGCTCTTGACACATATTTGTGATACCTGTACCGTGCAGAGTCATAGGCGGGCGGGAGCGCGGGAACTGATGTGGTTCGGTCGCGCTCCGCGTTCAACTTCGACCCCTCGCTCGAAGCCCGCCGCCCCCTTCGCGGGGCTACGCTCGAACGCGGTTCCCACGTAGCACCGTAACGTTCCAGACCAACGGACGGCCGTTCCCGCGCGGCGCGCGCCGTGGGTTCATTCACAAGGGATGGGCAACAATGTCACAGGTTCACACAGCAGAGATTTCTCCTGCCGACGCCAACGGAGACTGGGCCGTGGTGGAGACTGAGTTCGACGACCGCGCGATCCTTTGCGTCGACTGCGGCCAGGACTTCATCTGGACGGCGGGCGAGCAGCTCTTCTTCCACGACAAGGGGTTGAAAAACGAGCCCAAGCGGTGCAAGCCCTGCAAGCAGGCGAAGAACGAGCGCCTCGCCGCCATCGCCGCCGCGCAGTCCACGGGCGTCCGGCAGCGTATAGAGGTCTCGGTGCAGTGCGCGCAGTGCGGGCAGCAGACGACCGTCCCCTTCTACCCCTCGCAGGGCCGCCCCGTCTACTGCCGCTCATGCTTCCTCGGCGGCCGCCAACCCGACGGCGGCGAAGACTGACCCGCCGCCATCAGCCACGCCCCCGCCAGTCTTACCTTCAAGCGTCCTCCCCACGGCGCGCACTCCGCGTCGTGGCACCCTTGTCTGAAAGTCGTAGACAGAAGTCAGTAGACAGTAGTCGGTAGAACAGTTCGGCGGGCGTCGGGTCTTTAACCCGCAGCGCCCGCCGAATTCGTTTTCACCTACTGACTTCTGTCTACTGACTTCTGTCTACTGTCCCCTGACCTCATCCCCCGACGTGGACGGCCGGGCGGCGCTCCGGGTCTTCCTCGACCTGGCGCAGAATCTCGCGCGTGACCGGCGCGGTGTCGCCCTCACCGAACGCGATGTAGCGGAGCAGGTACATCAGGGGGTTGCCCTCGCTCCAACCGAAGTAGATGTGCGGGAGCTTGCCCGTCATGTCGCGCAGGTGGAGCATGAAGGCCGCGATGGCGTTCGGCACCGCGGGGCTCTCGGCGCGCAGAATCCTGTAGCCGTCCACCTCGCACCCGCGCACCTTGAGCTCGCCCGCGAACTCGGAGGCGTCGCCGGGCGTGACCTCGAAGAAGAGGACGGGGTCGCGGGTGGGGATGTGGTTGTCCTGCCGCTTCTCGCGCTCCTTCCACTGGTACTCGCTGGCGTCGCCGGTGTCGCGGCGGTTGGCGACGATGCGTATCTGGCTGTCTCGCTCGATGAGGTCGTTGATGAAGTCGCGCGCCACGTCATCCAGCT
>DASWNR010000227.1:0-2806 GCA_036399155.1 Pyrinomonadaceae bacterium | reverse complement strand
CCGGTGAAGGTCGCGCCGCCGCCGCCCGCGCCCGTGGTGTTGGCGGCCGAGATTATCGAGACGCCGCAGGCGCTCTCGAACGAGCTTTACCTGACGCTGCTCGACGACGAGGGCGAGTTCCGCGCGGGGCAGTTGGCGACGGTCAAGGTCTACGTCGGGCGCGGCGCTTACGGCCAGAAGCCCGAGGTCGAGGCGTCCGTGACCGTCAAAGTCCTGGGCACGTCCTTCCGGCCGCTCATCCTCTCGACGGCGACCGACACGCAGGGCGTGGGCGTGGTGCGCGCGCTGCTCCCGCGCTTCACCTCCGGGCGCGCGGCCATCATCATCCGCGCCGCCGCGGGCGACGACTCGGCGGAGATGCGCCGCATCATCCACCAGTGACTGTGACTAAAGGGGGCGCGCGCTTGCGTGTAGAGGTCAACGGCGAGGCGAAGGAGGTGGAGGAGGGAGCGACGCTCCTGTCGCTCGTCGAACAACTCTCGCTCGCGCCCGAGCGGCTCGCCGTCGAGCACAACCGCGAAGTCGTCAGGCGCGCGGACTGGCCCTCACACAAACTCTCCGACGGCGACCGCGTCGAGATAGTCCACTTCGTGGGCGGCGGCTGACCGGCGCCGGAAGAAAAATCGCACAACTTCTGTAAAGGGTTTCTGTAGGCCGAGGCGGCTGTTTCTGGTTTACGTCCGTCAGGGTGTAAATTGTGCGCAGCCCGCCCCGTCATGTGCGGCGCGGGAAAAATCTTACAGAAAGAGCACTCATAGAATGTCCACAGCAGTCGAAGCAACGTCGGAGACTTTCGAGGTCGCCGGGCGCGTCTTCTCGTCGCGGCTGATCGTCGGGACGGGGAAGTATCGCAGCTTCGAGGAGATGAAGGCGGCGCACCGCGCCTCGGGCGCGGAGATGGTGACGGTCGCCGTGCGGCGCGTACCCTTAGACCGCAAGACCGAGTCGTTCCTCGACCACCTAGACCCGAAGCTCGTCATTCTTCCGAACACCGCCGGCTGTTACACGGCCGACGAGGCCGTGCGCACGGCGAGGCTCGCGCGCGAGGCTTTGCAGACAGACCTCATCAAGCTCGAAGTCATCGGCGACCAGACGACACTCTTCCCAGACAACGAGCAGACGCTCGAAGCGGCGCGCGTGCTCGTCCGCGAAGGGTTTCAAGTCCTGCCCTACTTCTCGGACGACCTCATCATGGCGAAGAAGCTGCTCGACGCGGGCTGCGCGGCGGTGATGCCGCTGGCGGCCCCCATCGGCTCGGGGCTCGGCGTGCAGAACCCCGCGAACCTGGCGATCATGCGCGAGCAACTGCCCGGCGCGATCATCATCGTCGACGCGGGGGTCGGCACGGCCAGCGACGCGGCGGTCGCGATGGAGTTGGGCGTGGACGCGGTGCTGATGAACACCGCGATTGCGGAGGCGGCGGACGCGGGGCGGATGGCCCGGGCCATGCGCCTCGCCGTCGAGGCCGGCCGCCTCGCGTACCTCGCGGGGAGGATGCCCAGACGCCTCTACGCAAGCGCTTCGAGCCCCCTGACGGGCGTCGTGCGCTGAACCCGGCGGCAAACGTAAGTAAGAAAACGAGCGGGGGCGTCCTTCCCAGAACGTGGAAAGGCGCCCCCGCCTTCTCTTGTGCGAACGGTTCATGCGCGTCGGCGGACGTGTCGGCCGGCGAGACGCGGCCGGCGGTCGGCGTCGCGGCGCAGGCGTTGAACGGCGAGGAGGTGTTGCGCGGCGTCGGCGCGCCCGTGGCGAAGTCGGACGCGTTCTGGTTCGTGTCGGTGCAGCCGCCCGCGGCGCGCCGTACCGCGTTGGTGTTCGACGGGGCGGGGGCCTTCCCGGAACCCTCGGAGCAGTTGGCCGTGCCGAAGCCGACGAAGTCAATCAACGCCCCGCCCGCCGGGCACGAGCCGGTCAGCGCGGCCGCCGTGTTGGTGAGCGCGACCTTGCCGGCAGTCGCGGCCAACTGGGTCGTGCCGGTCGCGTCGGCCGCGGGCAGGTCGGTCGTGCCGCCCGCGCCCTGCGCCTGCCGGACGAGGTAATACTGCCCCGGCTGAAGCACGACATTCGTCAGCTTCGTGACCGCCCACGTCTGCCCCGTGTCGGAGGCGTACTGCACGGCCCAGCCGTCGAGGGACTGCGCAGCAGGGCCGCGGTTGAACAACTCGACGAAGTCCTGCCGGTAGGTCGAGCCTGAGTTACCGCCGCCGCCGTAGACCTGACTGATGACGACGCGCGCCGCCGAGCCCGGAGTCGGGCTCGGCGCAGGCGTCGGCGAAGGTGTCGGCGAGGGCGTAGGCGAAGGGGAAGGTGTCGCCGTTGGAGATGGCGAGGGCGTCGGCGTAGGAGTAGGCGTGGGCGTCGGCGTAATCGTCGGCGAAGGACTCGGGGCCGGTGTCGGAGTTGGCGTCGGAGTCGGAGTTGGTGTCGGCGAAGGTGTCGGCGACGGCGTCGGGCTTGGTGTGGGCGTCGGCGAAGGCGTTGGTGTTGGAGTCGGTGACGGGGTCGGTGTGGGAGTCGGCGTCGGCGTCGGGTTGACCTTGATGACGGCGTTGCCTTCGAGGCCGCCCGCGCGTGCGTGGAGCGTGACCGTGCCCGGTGCCCGTGCGACGACGTTGACCTCGTGCCCTTCGTTCGGCGTGACGGTGAGCAGTTTTGCGTCGCCCGCGGCCCAGACGAACCAGACGCGCGTGACTTCCGTCTCGGCGGTCTCCGCGCCGCCCGCCCGCGCGAACGCGCGTGCTTTGAAGGCTCGCGCCTCGCCGACTTCGAGCGTGGCGTCGGCGGGCTCGACCTCGATGCGCGAGAG
>DASWNR010000226.1:0-5000 GCA_036399155.1 Pyrinomonadaceae bacterium | reverse complement strand
GCACCTGCCCGAGGGGGTGGAGATGGTGATGCCCGGGGACAACGTGGCGATGGAGATCGAGCTGATCACGCCGATCGCGCTGGAGAAGGGCTTGCGGTTCGCCATCCGCGAGGGCGGGCGCACCGTGGGGGCCGGCACAGTCTCCGACATCATCGAGTAGCAGCGGGGAAGAGCCCGGGTTAGTCAGAAATAGAAGGTGAACTTATGCCGCGCGACAACATTGTGTTGCAGTGCACAGAGTGCAAGAGCCGCAACTACGTGACGACGAAGAACAAGAAGACGACGCCCGAGCGCCTGGAGTTCAGGAAGTTCTGCCGCCGCTGCCGCGTGCACAGGGCGCACAAGGAGACCAAGTAAGTGGTGAGTGACAGGTGACGAGTGATAAGGGAAAGCCGGGTGCTTACTCTTATCACTCGTCACCTGTCACCTGTCACTTTCTGTAGGGGTATAGTGTCAACGGTTAGCACGTCGGTCTCCAAAACCGAAAGTACGGGTTCGAATCCTGTTACCCCTGTTCGCCAGCGGCGGAGGCCGGAAGGGAAGCTGAAGTTCAGGTGCCGGATAGAGAGGACGAACAGATGACTGCGAGCCATGACGAGCCCGGCGATTTGCCGGGGACGCCGTCGGGCGCCGCCCCGCGCATGGCGAGGTACGGCGAGGGGCCGGAGGGCCGCGCCGCGCGACGCGAGCGGGGCCTGGACGAGCACCCGCGCGACGGCTTCTTCGACCGCACGGGCAACTTCGTGCGCGACGTGCGCGCCGAGCTGGGGCGGACGAGCTGGCCCTCGGCCTTGCAGGTCAGGAACACGACCATCATCACCATCATCGCCGTCATCTTCTTCGCCGCGTACCTCTTCGCCGTGGATCAGCTCTTCTCCAAGTCCCTGGAGTGGCTGGCGCGGCTCTTCGGCGCCGCCGCCTGAGGAAGTCTTAACCGTATGCAGCAGTGGTTCATCCTACACACGTACTCCGGGCACGAGAAGAAGGTGCGCGACAGCCTGAAGGCGCGTGTGCGCGACACGGATCTCCAGGCCGAGATCACCGAGGTGCTCGTCCCGACCGAGACCGTGGTCGAGATGCGCGGCAACAAGCGCGTCGAGTCGTCGCGGATGTTCTACCCCGGCTACGTGCTCGTCCAGATCGAGTGCGACGACCGCGGGCACATCCCCGACAACGTCTTCCACCTGATTAAATCAACGCCGAAGGTGACGGGCTTCGTCGGCGGGCAGAACCCGACGCCGCTCACCCCGGACGAGGTGAACCAGATCGTCCACAACGTGACCGAGGCGGCCGAGAAGCCGAAGCCGAAGTTCACGTACGCGTCGGGCGAGACGGTCAGAATCAAGTCGGGCCCCTTTGCCTCGTTCACGGGCAAGGTCGAGGAGGTCAACTCCGACAAGTCAACGCTCAAGGTGGTCGTCACCATCTTCGGGCGCTCGACGCCGGTCGAGCTCAACTTCCTCGACGTCGAGAAGGTCACGTTTACCGAAGACGAGTAAGGAAGCTTTGGCCGTTAGCTTTTAGCTGCTAGCCGGAAAAGGCGCAGTTAATGTCTGGCTAAAAGCTAATCGGTAAGAGTTAAGGAATCATGGCTAAGAAAATCACGGGCTATATCAAGCTGCAAGTTCCGGCGGGGAAGGCGAACCCCGCGCCGCCCATCGGGCCGGCGCTCGGCCAGCACGGCGTCAACATCATGGAGTTCTGCAAGGCCTTCAACGCGAAGACCGCGCAGATGGACCCCGACCTCAAGGTGCCGGTCGTCATCACGGTCTACGCCGACCGCTCGTTCACCTTCGAGACGAAGACGCCGCCCGCGGCCGACCTTTTGAAGAAGGCCGCCGGCATCCCCAAGGGCTCGGGCAAGCCGAACAAGGAGAAGGTCGGCTCCATCTCCCGCGACAAGATCGAGGAGATCGCGCGCCTCAAGCTCCAGGACCTCAACACGACGAACCTCGAATCGGCCATCAAGACCATCGAGGGCACGGCGCGCAACATGGGGCTCAACATCGAATAGGTTTTCGGGCCCCGGGCTTCGGACACGAACGCCGCCCGCGCCCGCTTTGAGAGGGAGAAGCCTCAAAGGCTTCGTTCGTACCTCAGAGGGATCCGAATGGCTAAGCAAGGCAAGAAGTACCGCGCCGCCCTCGAAAAGATCGAGGAGGGGCGCAAATACAGCCTCGACGAGGGGCTGGCTAAGGTCAAAGAAGTCTCCGCGGTCACGGCGCGCAAGTTCGACGAGACGGTCGAGCTGACGATGTGGCTGGGCGTCGACCCGCGCAAGGCCGACCAGCTCGTGCGCGGGACGGTCGTGCTGCCGCACGGCGTCGGAAAGACCGTCCGCGTGCTCGTCATCGCGCAGGGCGAGAAGGTGCGCGAGGCCGAGGAGGCCGGCGCCGACATGACCGGCGGCGAGGACGTGGTCACCCGCATCAAGGGCGGCTGGCTCGACTTCGACGCCGTCATCGCCACGCCCGACATGATGCGCCTCGTCGGGCAGTTGGGTAAGGTGCTCGGCCCGCGCGGCCTGATGCCCAACCCGAAGACCGGCACCGTCACGTTCGACGTGGCGACGGCCGTGCGCGAGACGAAGGCCGGCAAGGTCGAGTACCGCGTCGACAAGACGGGCGTCATCCACGTCGGCATCGGCAAGGTCTCGTTCGAGTCCGACCGCCTGCGCGAGAACGCGCAGACGCTGCTCGACGCGGTGGTGAAGGCCAAGCCCTCGACCGCCAAGGGCAAGTACGTCAAGAAGGTGAACCTCGCCTCGACCATGAGTCCGGGCGTTCTGCTGGACGAGACGGTCTACGCCCGGTAAAGGGGAGGCGAAAGTAAAGTTATGAAGACCAGAGAGCAGAAGCAGAGAGACCTCGAAGCCCTCACCGAGCAGTTCCAGGCGGCCTCCGCCGGGATGCTCATCGGCTTCAACAAGCTGACGGTCTCGAAGGATCAGGAGCTGCGCCGCCAACTGGCCGAGGCGGGCGCGCGCTACACCGTCGTCAAGAACACTTTGGCGCGCAAGGCCGCCGAGGGCACGCCCTTCGCGGGCGCCTCCGAGCACTTCAAGGGCGTCACCGCGCTCGCGCTCGCGCAGGGCGACCCCGTCCAGTTGTCGAAGGCCATCACGAAGTTCGCCCGCGAGAACCCGGACGTCTTCACCTTCAAGGCGGGCGTCGTCGAGGGGCGCGTCGTGGCGCTCCCCGACGTGGAGGCCATCGCCACGCTGCCGTCGAAGGAGGAGCTGATCTCGAAGATCATGTTCCTCATCAACGCGCAGGCGCAGCGCATCGTGACGGTCATCTCGGCCGTGCCGCGCAACCTCGCCATCGTCGTCAAGCAGATCGGCGAGCAGAAGGGCGGCGGCGAGGGCGAGGCCGCCTGAGAGAATTTGAGATTTGAGATTTCAAATTTGAAATCTCTTTGGAGTCAGCCGGACGCGGAAAACGAGCGGGGCGATGTGTCAGGTCGCCTTCGACGGCTCGGACGCGCGGGCGGGTCTGGATGCAACAGACCCAGGGCGCGCGTCCCGTGGGTTCTCCTGCTGCGAACTAGCAACGGACAGCAACACTAGAACCCCTTTGAGGAGGAAATCGGAGTCATCATGGCAGCTACACGTGAAGATGTGATCGAATTTCTGAAGGGCATGACCCTTCTCGAAGCCTCGCAGCTCGTCAAGGAGCTGGAGGAGACCTTCGGCGTCTCGGCGGCGGCGGCGGCGGTCGCGGCCCCCGCGGCGGGCGGCGCGGCTGCGGCGGCGGCCCCCGCGGCCGAGGAGAAGACCGAGTTCGACGTGGTTCTCCAGGCGGCCGGCGCCAACAAGATCAACGTCATCAAGGTCGTCCGCGAGATCACCTCGCTCGGCCTGAAGGAGGCCAAGGACCTCGTCGAGGCCGCCCCCAAGGCCGTCAAGGAGGGCGTCTCGAAGGAGGAGGCCGACGGCATCAAGGCCAAGCTCGACGCCGCCGGCGCGACCGTCGAAGTGAAGTAGTGGGTTCCGGGTTCCGGGTGCCGGGTGCTGGTTAAAACCAAAACCCGGCGCCCGGCATCTAACACCCTTTCTTGACAGTTGGCCGCCCGGCGGCTAAGGTAAGGGAGTAGTGAGGGGCTGTCGGTACTCCCGAAAACTTTGACGAAGCGAAACCGCTTTTTCTAAGAGAAGCGGTCGGAGACTCGTGCGCTCCGACCGCGCTTTGGCGTCTCTAAAGAAGATTTCAGCGCTCGGCGGTCGGCGGTCAGCAGGCCGGGGTCGGGCGGCATCGAATAGGTCCTTTTTAATACTCATAAGCCGAAGGCTGACTGCTGCAAGCCGACGGCTACAAGGAACTCCTGATGTCTGCAAATCCGGTTCAGAACCCGCTCCAGAAGAGCGCGGTAGGCTCGGGCCGCCGCGTGAGCCAGCCGCCCACGCGCCACGACTTCTCGAAGATCAAGACGGCGGTGCGCATCCCGAACCTCATCGAGATTCAGCGCGACTCCTACAACCGCTTCCTACAGATGGACCTGCTGCCGGAGGAGCGCGAGCCCGCCGGCCTCCAGGCCGTCTTCCGCTCGGTCTTCCCCATCTCGGACTTCCGACAGACGGCCGAGCTGGACTTCGTCGAGTACCACATCGGCAACTGGCAGTGTAAGTGCGGCCGGCTCGAAGGTCTGCGCTACCTGCGCGCCAACTGCAAGTCGTGCGGCTCGCTCGTCAAGGTCGACCCGCTGACGCCCGGCGAGACGCTCTGCCACGCGTGCGGCACGTTCAACGCCGTGCGGCCGACCTTGTGCGACAACTGCGGCGAGCCCGTCGGCCTCAAGCACAAGCACGACCAGCAGGAGTGTCAGGAGCGCGGCATGACCTACTCGGTGCCGCTCAAGGTGAAGATTCGCCTGACGGTCTTCGACAAGGACCCGGAGACCGAGACGAAGTCCATCCGCGACATCAAGGAGGAGGAGGTCTTCTTCGGCGAAATCCCGCTGATGACCGACAACGGCACCTTCATCATCAACGGCACGGAGCG
>DASWNR010000225.1:0-5913 GCA_036399155.1 Pyrinomonadaceae bacterium | reverse complement strand
CGTCCCAGAGCTTCGCCGGCAGATTCTGCTTCCAGCCCCAGTGGTGCCAGGCCGTCTCGACCTCGTTGTTGCCGCACCAGAGCGCGACGCTCGGGTGGCCGCGCAGCCGGCGCACGTTGTCCACGGCCTCCCGCCGGACGTTCTCCAGAAAATTCTCGCCGCCCGGGTACATGCTGCACGCGAACATGAAGTCCTGCCAGACGAGCAGCCCCAGCTCGTCGCACAGCTCGTAGAAGTCGTCCGACTCGTAGTAGCCGCCGCCCCACACCCTCAGCATGTTCATGTTGGCGTCGCGCGCCGACTCCAGGAGCTGCCGGTAGCGCTCTCGCGTCACGCGCGCGGGGAAGGTGTCGGCCGGAATCCAGTTCGCGCCCTTGGCGAAGACGGGCACGCCGTTGACGACGAACGTGAAGCTCTTGCCGGCCGCGTCGGGGCGCTGACGCAGCTCTATCGTGCGCAGGCCGACGCGCGTCGAGAGTTCGTCGAGGACTTTGCCGCCGCCGTTCGTGAGCAGCCTCGCGCGCAGGGTGTAGAGCTTCTGCGCGCCCATGCCGGCGGGCCACCACAACTGCGGCGCGGGGATTTGGAGCCCGAGCGCGAAGCGTCGAGAGCCCGCCGAGAGTTTGACCGCCTGCCGCGCTCTGACGCGCCCGTCCGAAGGGTCTTCGACGACCAGCACCCCGTCGGCGTCGCCGTCTGAGATGACCTCGACCTCCGCCGTCAGTTGCGCCGCGTCGCGGCCGAGTCGCTGCCGGGAGACGTGCAGGTCGAGGAGGCGCGCGCCGTCCCACACTTCGAGCCAGGCTGGTCGCCAGACGCCGCTCGTGACGAAGCGCGGGCCCCAGTCCCAGCCGTAGTGATACGGTGCCTTGCGCGTGTAGGGCGAAGTCTTCTCGCCCTGGTCGTTGGCGGCCGGCAGCTCGTAGCCGAACTCCTTCACGCGGGGCAGCGCCTCGTTGATTGGCGATTTGAAGAGGATGCGGAGCGTGTTGCGGCCGGGCCTGAGCGCCTCCCTCACGCCCGCGCGCCAGGTGCGGAACATGTTGTTCGCGTAGAAGAGCGGGCGGTCGTTGATGAAGACCTCGGCGTAGGTGTCGAGCCCCTCGAAGACCAGCTCGGCGTGCCGCCGTGCGAGGAGCGGCGCGGGCACGTCGAAGGTTGTACGGTACTCCCAGTCGGTCTTGCCTATCCACTGTAGCTTCCGCTCGTTGTCGCGGTAGAAGGGGTCTCCGATGCGGCCGTTGGCGAGCAGGTCGGTGTGGACGGAGCCGGGCACGGTCGCCTTCAGCCACTCGCCCTTGCCGGCCTCGCGGAACGTCCAGCCCTTGTCGAGCGCGAGCCTGTGACGCGCGCCGCCGGCCGCGGGGCGGGAAGCCTGCGCGTGGAGCGCCGCCGACGCGACGAGCAGGAGCAAGAGCGCACGCGGGACGATTCTCAGCACGGTCTGTGACCTCTCCGGCGGGGGTGGAAGGGCGGCCATAACTTTCGCCATTTTGCGGCGGCTGTCAACCCCCTCCGCGCGCGCCGGGCAGAAAAAGTGTTGACGGACGGACGCTCCTGTACTACTTAATAAACGTCGCACTGGTTTCTTCGACGCTCCACTTATCAGCCAGAGCAAGACCCCGACTAGCTGCCGCCGCCGGCCGTCCCCCTTCGCGCCGCCCAACATAATGCGCCGAATAGACCTCAAGAAAGCCAGCGTCGCACGCCCCAACACGATACGCGACATCAACCGCCAGATCGTGCTCAACTACGTGCGCGAGCGCGGCCCCATCTCGCGCGCCGAGATCGCGCAGGAGACCGCCCTCCAGCGCTCGACCGTCTCGCTCATCGTGGACGAGCTGAAGGGCGGCGGCCTCATCGAAGAGGTCTCGGGCGAGTCGCGCGGCGGCCGCCCCCCCATCCTGCTCTCGCTCCGCACGGCCGACCCCGTCGCCATCGGCGTAGACCTCGGCACCATCACCACGGTCGTCGCCACCAGCGACCTCGCCGGCCGGGTGCTCGAACAGGAGGAGTTCCCGACCGACCCCGAGGCGCGCAGGACGACGGCGCGCATCGTCGAGTGCGCGCGCGAGTTCGTGCGCCGCGGCGGCGGCACCATCGAGGGCGTCGGCGTCAGCCTGCCCGGCCTCGTCGATCAGGAGACGGGCACCGCCACCTTCATCCCGCACTTCAAGTGGCGCGACTGGGGCGTCGCCGAAGAATTGAGGGAGGCTCTGGGTCTCGCCGTCCACGTCGACAACGACGCCAACGCGGCCGCGCTCGCCGAACTCTGGTTCGGGCGTCCCGAGATACGCGAGGTGCGCGACTTCATCATCGTCCTCGTCGAGGAGGGCGTCGGCACCGGCATCGTCTTCGACGGGCAGGTCTACCGCGGCCGCAGCGGCGCGGCCGGCGAGTTCGGCCACATGACCATCGGGCAGGGCGCGCCCGTCGCGTGCGCCGCGGGGAGCCGCGGCTGCTGGGAGGCTTTCTCCTCGCAGCGCGCCGCGCTCGCGCGCTACGAGCAGTCGGGGCGCGGCGCCGGCGCGGAGAAGTTGGACTTCAAACAACTGGTTGACCTCGCGCTCGAAGGCGAGGCGGCGGCGAGCGCCGCGCTGCGCGAGACGGCGCACTACCTCGGCGTCGGCATCGCCAACCTGACGCAGGGGCTCGCGCCCGAGGCGGTCATCGTCGGCGGCCCGATCGTCCGCGCGTGGCCGCTCATCGTCGGCGACATCAAGGCGGCGGTCGGCGAGGGCATCTGCCGCGGACTGCCCCCCGCACAAATCATCGCCTCTACGCTGGGCGAGCAGCCGACGCTGATGGGCGCCCTCAGCCTCGTGCTGACGACCAAGTTCACACGCGTCTCGCTCGCCTGACGCGCGCCCGAACTCTCCCCGCCACTTTGTTTGGATAGGCAACTTTGTTTCGCCCCTAAGTATTTACAAGGAATTGCTTTACGGCCAAAAAAAAATCTTGACAAGCGTGGGGTTTAGTAATAAAACCGCTTTTGATAGGTCTTGCAACAAAGTCCAGTCACGCAACTTAGTCTTTAAGAAAAACTAGTCGCTCTTGTCAGGTCGGGGCTTCGCCTCGCCCGGCCGCGTCCGCAGCCGGCGCGGAAAGGCTTGAAGGCGCTCGGCAGGCTGGCCCGCCTCCCCGTCGGGTCCCTGACGCACCCGCCCGGCTCCGAGACACAGCCCGCTTCGAGAGGGCGGGGAAGGCCGCCGGGCTCTGAACTCTTTGAAAGTCCACAGGAGAACGGCTCCCGAGAAAGTTGGCGCGGGCAACAAAAGCCCGCGCCGCCCGCCACGCGGAGGTGCGGGGGCCGACCAGGTTTGAAAGCGCGGAAGCGAGGAGACGGGTCTATGACGAAGAAGCTTGGACTACAACCGCTACTGCTCACGCTGTTGCTCTGCCTCGGGGCGGTCGTCCACGCCCAGGTGAGCACCGTCGGCAGCATCGGCGGCACCGTGCGCGACCCGCAGGGCGCCGCCGTCCCCAACGCGGAGGTCACGGTCACCGAGGAGACGACCGGCCTCACGCGCACCGTGACGACCAACGACGAGGGCGTCTATCACGTCGCGGGCATACCGGCCGGCCGCTACAACGTCAGCGCGGCCCCCGCCGGCTTCAAGAAGACGGTCAACCCGGGCGTCCAACTGCACGTCGCCGAGAGGCTCACGCTCGACATCAACCTTGAGGTCGGCGCCGTCGGCGAGACCGTCACGGTGACGGGCGAGGCGCAGCTCGTCGAGACGCGCAACTCCGACGTGAGCAGCCTCGTCACCGAGAAGCAGGTGACCGAGCTTCCCTTAAACGGCCGCAACTACGCGCAGCTCGTCACGCTCGTCCCCGGCATCTCGCCCGTGACGCAGGCGGGCGCGGGCGGCGCGTTCGGCACCGGCGGGACGGGGCTCGACTCGCACGTCGACATGTCGGTCAACGGCAACGGGTCGAACACGAACCTCTGGACTGTGGACGGCGTCAACAACATGGACGTCGGCTCGAACGCGACGCTGCTGGTCTTCCCGTCCATCGACTCAATCGCGGAGTTCCGCGTCGAGCGCAACAGCTTCAGCGCCGAGTACGGGCAGGCGCAGGGCGCGGTCATCAACCTGATCACGAAGGGCGGCGGCAACGAGTTCCACGGCACGCTCTTCGAGTTCTTCCGCAACGACGCGCTCAACGCCAACGACTTCTTCAACAACCGGGCGGGGCGCTACGGCCCGAACGACCCGGCCGTCATCAACGGGCTGGCCGAAGTCGGCGACGAGCGCGCCCCGCGCCCCGTCCTGCGCTACAACAACTTCGGCTTCAACTTCAGCGGCCCCATGGTCCTGCCGCGCTTCGGCGAGGGCGGGAAGGCGACCTGGAAGGGCACCAACCGCGCCTTCTTCTTCTGGAACGAGGAGTGGCGGCGCGAGCGGCGCGGGCTCATCCCGCCGATCCAGGCCAGGGTGCCGACCCTGGCCGAGCGCAGCGGCGACTTCAGCGGCAGCGGCCTGACGGGCCCCGTCCCCGTAGACCCGGCCACCTGCCGTAACGTGCCCGACCCGACCCCGACCGAGCCTAACAGGACGAGAACGGTCTGCGACCCGTTCCCGGGCAACAGGATTCCGCAGGATAGGCTGAGCCCGGCGGCGCTCTCGATCCTGAAGTTCTTCCCGCTGCCGAACACGCCGCTCCAGAACGGCGTCAACTACGTCGCGTCGCCCGTCAAGCCGATCAACACGCGGCAGGACACCCTGCGCGCCGACTTCAACCTCACCAGCAAGATGAACCTGATGGTGCGCTACATCAACGAGACGTGGACGCACGGCAACGCGGCGGGCAGCTTCTGGGGCGACACGGGCTTCCCGACCATCAGCTCCGACTGGTCGCAGCCCTCGCACAGCTTCGCCATCAAGCTCGCCACGACCGTCACCTCGACGGCCGTCAACGACTTCCAGTTCTCGCGCGCGGGCAACAACATCCTGGTGACGACGAACTCGGCCGGGCAGGCGCTCAACCAGGAGATCGCCTCCAAGTTCCCGACCGTCTTCCCGAAGCCGGACGGGCTGGGGCTGCCGACCAACTGGGGCGCGGGCGGCTACCCGGCGCTCTGGCACCAGGCGCCCTGGGCCAATGAGGAAGACCTCTTCATCTGGAAGGACGACTTCTCGAAGGTGGCCGGCTCGCACGAGCTGAAGGTCGGCGGCCTCGTCAGCCACAACAAGAAGAACGAGCAGGCCGTGGGCGCCGGCGAGTTCGCGCAGTACTGCGGCTCCGACAGCCACACCGGCAACGCCATCGCCGACCTGCTGGTGCGCGACCTCCCGCTCGCCTGCTACACCGAGCGCAACACCGTCGGGTTCGCGCCCGGACGCTGGCACGACTTCGAGGTCTACGGGAACGACTCGTGGAAGTTCAGCCCCCGCGTGACGCTCAACCTCGGCCTCCGCTGGTCGCGCTACTCGCCGGCCTACGCCGACAACGACCGCATCAGCAACTGGGTGCCCGAACTCTACGACAACGTCAACCCGCTGAGCGGGCTCGTGCGCGCCGACCAGCCCAACAGCCTCGGGCTCGGCCGCTCGCTCGTCCGCCCCTACAATAAGGGCTTCCAGCCGCGCGTCGGCCTCGCGTGGGACGTTTTCGGCGACGGCAGAACGTCGCTCCGCATGGGCTTCGGCCGCTTCATGGGTCGCGCCAACGTCATCGAGGACATCCTGCGGCTGCACGGCAACCCGCCGTGGACGACCGTCGTCAACTCGGACGGCGGCGGCGGCAACCGGATGACCTGCACCGGCCCGAACAACACGAACTGCCACCCGACCACGCTGGCCGACAACCCGACCTTCCGCAGCCTCGACACCATCGGCCAGGGGCTCGCGGGCGCGGTCGCGGGCGTGAGCACCAGCACCGGCTTCAACGCCGTCGACATCAACT
>DASWNR010000224.1:0-14040 GCA_036399155.1 Pyrinomonadaceae bacterium | reverse complement strand
CCCCGCCGGCCGTGCCCAACCCCTCGCTCTTCTACCTGCTCCCGGCCGCGCGACATCAGGCGGCGGCCTTAGTCGAATACATCCGCGAAGAGTCGGAGCGCACGCGCGGCGACGGGCGCGCCGCGACGAGGGTGGCCGTGTTGAGCGCCGACGACGAATTCAACCGCGAGGCGGCCGAAGGCGCGCGCGCGCGGCTGGAAGCCATGCGCGCGGTGGCGCAGGCGCGGCCGCCGACGCTGGCGCTCGCGAAGACGTACCGCGCGGGCGAGTTCGCGGCCGCGGCGCTCGTGACGGAGTTGGCGAAGGCTGGAGCGGAGTACGTCCTCTTTTTCGGCGGCCCCGCGGAGTTCGCCGCGCTGGCGCGCGAGCTTGAACGGCAGCAGGTGGGCGTCAGGCTGGCGGGTTTATCTCTTGCCGTCGGGCGCGAGGCGCTGGGACTTTCGCCCGCGCAGGCCGCGCGGACGTTTCTCGCGCACCCGACGCCGCTGCCCGAGCGCGCAGACCTCGCGGAGTTCGCCGCGCTCCTCAAACGGGAGGGCGGCGGCGCGAATCAGTTGGCGTTTCGCGCCGTCGCCTTCGCCGCGGCGAAGGTCTTCATCGAAGGCGTGAAGCTGAGCGGGCGTCGCCTGAGCCGCGCGGGACTCGTCGACTCAATCGAGCGGCTGCGCGACTTCAGGACCGGCGTCCTGCCGCCCCTCACGTTCGGCCCGAACCGCCGGCTCGGAGTGGTCGGCGCCTACGTCGTCGGCGTGGACTCAGCCAACAAACGTCTCACGCCCCTGAGTGACTTGATAGACGTAAGCGCCGAGCGCTGAGGACGAACGCGGCGGCGTTGAAAATACGGCCGGCTCCTTCGAGCGTGCGTCTTCAGTCGGCGCGCTGCTCAAGGAGCCAGGGCAGCAGGCCGGGCTCTCCGGCGACGCTCAGCCACACGTTGTGCCCGACGCCCTCGTATTCGTTGAAGCGGACGCGGCTGCCCTCGACGGCCTTCAGCGCCTCCACCATCCTGCGCGACTCCGTGACCGGCACGACGCGGTCTTCGCTCCCGTGAAAGACCCAGACGGGCGTCCTCCCGACCTTGCGCGCGATGGGCGTGAACCGGTCGCCGCCGGTCAGCGGGCTGCCCCCGCAGATTGAGACGAGCGCGGCGAACCTCCCCGGGTGTTGCGCGGCAAGGTGCCACGCGCCGAAGCCCCCCATCGAGACGCCCGCGAGGTAGAGCCGCTTCGGGTCGGCCGAGAACTCGGAGCGTGTCTGCTCAAGCTCGGCCATGACCATCCGCTCCATCTCGGGGTCGTGCCAGTACCTCCCCTTCCGACACTGCGGGAGAAGCGCCACCGCGGGCACCTGCTCAAGGTACTGGCGGACGAAGCCGCCGGCCGCCCCTCCGGCCGGGAGAAAGCCGCCCTCGCCCCTCTGCCCGATGCCGTGGAGGAAGAGGATGACCGGCACGTCCCGCTTACCCGCGAGGCTCGCGGGGACGTACACCTGATAAGTGTATGACTCGTTGCCGACCGTGACCGTGCGCGTGAGGAGGCCGGACTCGGGCCCGCGCGCCGCGGCGGTCGAGCCGGCGGCCAGAAACCCGCCCATCAGGAGCGGCAGAATAATGGCGTGCATGAAAAGCTTAAACCCCCTCATCTTTTAGTCCCGGTTAGAAGCCGTGGGTGCGGCGTGTGTTGCCAGAGGAGGAGTTGAGTCCGAACGTGTTTGACCAGCCCTGCGGCCCGCGGCAATTCCTCGCCGCGCGTTGCGTCGGCGGCGTGACGTAGAAGCACGCCGGATTGCCCGCGCGAGAGCCGCAAAGATTTTCTCCCGCTTGAGAATCGTTAACGAATCTGTTTCCCGCCCGCGCGCGTCCGCGTCTGTACAGACGGATGGTACGCGGACAACCCAATGTGCTTTTATCCCGGGGTCTTCTCTCGAACAAGGAGGGTTTTTCGTGCGTTACCGTTAACCCGCCCTGCGTCATTAGATTTCCGTTAAAGAAGGAGCGACTTAATGGCTTTGGACATTTTTAAGGAGCGGGGCGTCCCGCTCGAAAAACAACAGTTCACCTGGCGCGACATGGTGCAGGCGCCGACCAGCAAACTCGACGACGACGCCTTCACGCGCGTACGCATCATCCTGATGAACGGGCTGGAGTCGGAGGCGAACCGCTTCAGCCACGCCTGCGCGCGCATGAACCGTGACTTACAGTTGCCGCTCGCGCGCGTCCGCCGCGTCGAGCAGCACCAGCAGACGATGGTCAACTGGCTGCTGCCCGCCGACCTCTCGCCTCTTGAGACGACCCTCGCCTTCGAGCAGGTCGCCATCGAGGTCACGGCCAGCGTGGCCGAGCGCGAGCCGGACGAGTACATGGCGCAGGTCTACCGCTTCGGCCTGCTCGAAGACTTCGACCACCTCTACCGCTTCTCCGCCCTCTACGACCGCGTCGCGGGCGGCGACGCCAACAACATCATCCAGAGCTACTCGGACATCATGCCGGGGCGACCCACGGCGGTCGAGCACCGCGACCCGGCCGACGACCTGCGCGAGCATTACGACAAGAGGAAGGCCGCGCCGCTCACAAAGCTCCACGCCGTGACCATCATGGCGGCCGAGAACCAGACGCACGACTACTACATGACCATCGGCCCGCAGTTCGCCGACCCCGTCGCGCGCCAGCTCTACGCCGAGATCGCCTCCATCGAGGAGCAGCACACGACGCAGTACGAGTCGATCATCGACGCGTCGGAGACGTGGATGGAGAAGTGGCTCATGCACGAGGCCATGGAGGTCTACAACTACATGGGCTGCTCGCAGTACGAGACCAACCCGCGCGTCAAGGCGATCTGGGACAGGTTCCTCGACTACGAGCTGGGGCAGCTCCACTTCGTCATGGAGCTGTTCAAGCAGGTCGAGAACCGCGACCCGGCCGAGGTGCTGCCCGCCGAGCTGCCCGAGCCCATCGAGTACCGCAGCCACCGCGAGTTCGTCCGCGAGACGCTGGCGCGCGAAGTTGACCTGCGCGCGTCGGGGACGCAGTTCGTCGACAAGGACGAGGAGCCCGAGAGGTCGCTCGCGTACCGCGCGCAGCTGAACTCGGAAGGCTCGCCGACCGAGACGGTGGCCGCCGGCTACAGGTGGATGCCGGGGACGGAGCTGGCGGCGGACGTGACGGCCAAAAAGAAAGGAGCTTAGACGATGAAAGGGACGGGAGCGCAAAGCGCGTTGGAAGGTTTAGACGGTAACCGCACGGGCATACAGACCGCGCCCGATTTAGCGCGGGAGTTGATCGAAGGGGCGGCCGCCGCCAAGCCGAGCTCCGGGGGCGGGCCCGAAGACATTACCGAGTATCGCGATGAGTACATCAAGGAGGGTTTCCCCGTCGGCTCGCTCCCTTCTTTACCGTTTTCGGCGGAGGCGAAAGCCGACGAAGAGACCGCCGGGATGGCCGTACTGCTCGACAAGCTGAGCGAGCGACTCGCCTTCGAGCGCACGGGGACGCGACTCTACGACGCGCTCATCGGGAAGTGCGAGGCGCTCGGCGAGACTTCGCCGGGGCCGGCCCTCGCGCAGCTCCGGGAGATACGCGGCGAAGAGCAGCGCCACTTCCTGCTCGTCAACCGCGCAATCACCTCGCTCGGCGGCGACCCGACCGTGATGAGCCCGTGCGCGGACACGGTCATGGTCTCGTCGCTCGGGCTCCTACAGGTCTTGACCGACCCGCGGACGAACGTGGCGCAGTGCCTTCAGGCCATCCTGACCGCCGAGCTGACCGACAACGACGGGTGGCAGTTGCTCATCAACCTCACGGAGGAGCTGGGGCACCAGGAACTGGCGACGGAGTTCCGCGCGGCCCTCGCGAACGAGGAGAAGCATCTGGTGAGCGTGCGCGGCTGGCTGGAGGAGCAGGTGATGGGGCAGGCACAGGTGTAACAGACGGGCGCCCGTGGTCTTGTTAATGAGGAGGTGAGGCGGGTCGACGCCGTGTAGGCAAGACCCCGCCTCACCTCCTCTCTATTTCTCCGGCCATGCCGCCGGCTTTTAACTCTCAGAGCGCCCCCGTCGGGAACGTCGCCTTCGGAGGGTCAGCGCATGTACGGCGCGACGTTGGAGGCGACGACCCTCAGCTCCTCGTTCGTCAGCGGCAGCCTGTGACGCAGCCTCGCCCAGCGGAGCGAGGTCGGGGGGGCGTCCGGCGTGGCGGCGGCGTCCGAGCCGTAGAGGACGCGCCTGAGCCCGATGCGGCGTATGAACCGTGCTATCTCCTGCATCGTCCGGCCCGGGTCGCTCGTGATGGCGGCGGCGGGCTCGACCTCCGTCAGGTCGAAGTAGAGGTTCTTCGCCCGCGGGTCTTTGGCGGCGACGGCGTCGGCGAAGACGGTGAGGGCGTCCGGCTTGAACTCGTTCCCTCCCCAGAGGTGCGCGATCTGTACGACGACATCGGGCGCCGCCGGGAGAAGCTCCTTCAAAAACACCTCGGCCTGCTCGCGTCCGTACGGCCGTGTGTGCGTGTGGACGACAATGGCCAGCCCCAGCTCGTTCGCGGTGCGGAAGATGCGGCGCACCTTCTCAAGGTGCTCGGGGTTGCGCACGTCCACGCGCGAGCTGCGGAAGTGCAGCTTCAACCCCTTCACCCGCAGCTCGCGCGCGCAGCGGCGCACCTCCGTCTCCGCGTAGTCTTTGATCGGGCTCACGCCGCAGAAGGCGACCAGGCGGTCGGGGTGGCGCGCGGCCTGCGCGGCGACCCAGTCGTTCTCCGCGCGCGTGTTCGCGTACTCGTCGCCGGGCCACGTCCGGTTCGGGCTCGCGAAAAAGTATGCGACGGAGAGAACGGCCGCGCGCTCGATGCCGGTCTCGTCCATGTCGCGTATGAGCTGGTCGGCGGTCTGCGGCCCGGCGAAGGGCGGCCCGGCGAAGGGCGGCGGCGGAATCGGCGTGGCCTGCTCGGTCTCTATTCGCCAGACGCCGCGCTCGTCCTTCTTCAGGCCGAGGACGAAATTCATCCTCGTCTCGGGGCTGCCCGCCGTGACGGCGATGCCGACCACGTACGCGACCGAATCGCCGGCGGCGAACGTCTGCGGGACGAAGCGTGTCGCGGGGTCATACGAGCCGACCAGCCGCCGGACGGCTTCCGCGCCGCGCGCCCACGGCCGGCTCTCTTCCTGAACGTCGAGAACCTGCGCCGTCTCCGTGTAGAGGTCGCCGACCTCCTGCGTCCCCATGACGCGGTTCCGCTCTTGTACGACGCGGCTCAGCCCCGGCGGCAGGTCGGGCGCGGGAGCCAGCGCCGGCCACGGGATGGAGGCCCTCGGCCCGACTATGTGCTGGTGGTGGTCAACTCGCGGCACGATTGCCGCGCGCTGCGTGACTTGCGCGAGTCGTCCGGCCGCGCGCCTCTGCGACGCGGCGGCCTTCGTGGGGGCCGCGCCCTGACGCGCGGCTCCGTGCGCACAGATGATTACAAGGAGAAGGACGGGGGCGAGGGCGCGAATGGTGAAATGCACAAAGGACTCCCTTGGGGTGACTTGATTCGGCCAGGCGTTACGGCAGCGGGCGGGCGGGCACTCCGCCCACCGCACTTCTTAGCCCGGCAATTCATAACTCAACGTCAGCGCGGCGCGGCTTGTTCCGTCACGCTCGGGAGGTACTCGGCCGATGAATTTATATCCGAGGGCGTGGACGCTGAAGATTCGGACGGGGTAGCCTTGAGACTGTTTGCCGTGGGACTTACAAACCGTTTAAGGTATCTAACGGGGATTCTTTAAACCGGTGTTGTCTAACGAAGGATGAGGCTTTTTGACTTCCAAAACTTTACCCGCGTATCTTAACCCGCCCGAGCGGCGGGGGCTGAGTTACGCCGTCTGCACGCAGTTCCTCTTCATGCACCTCGCCTGCCTGCTCGCCTTTTGGACGGGCGTGAGCGCCGCCGCGGTCGTCGTCTGCTTCGTGCTCTACGTGGTTCGCATGTTCGCCATCACGGCGGGGTTCCACCGCTTCTTCTCCCACCGCTCGTACAGGACGGGCACGCTCTTCCGGTTCGTGCTCGCGTTCGTGGGGACGGCCAGCTACCAGAAGGGGCCGCTCTGGTGGTCGGCGCACCACCGACGCCATCACCGTCACGTCGAAACGGAAGCCGACCTGCACTCGCCGATTGCGCGCACCGTCTGGCAGTCGCACGTCGGGTGGTTCCTGAACCTCGACAGCCAGGCGACCGACGCGCGACTCATCCCCGACCTGCTCAAGCACCGGGAGCTGCGCTGGCTCGACAAGTATTACCAGTTGCCCCCGTTGATGCTGGCCGCCGCGACCTTCCTGCTCGGACATCTGCTCGGCCGCTACTTCCCCGGCCTGGGCACGTCGGGCTGGCAGATGCTGGTCTGGGGGTTCTTCATCAGCACGGTGCTGCTCTACCACGGCACCTTCACGGTCAACTCGGCGGCGCACCTCTTCGGCGGTCGCCGCTTCGAGACGGGCGACAACAGCCGGAACAACTTCCTCGTCGCGCTGATCACGCTCGGCGAGGGGTGGCACAACAATCATCACCGCTACCCCTCGTCGGAGCGGCAGGGCTTCTACTGGTGGGAGATTGACGTCTCGCACTACACGCTCCGGGCGCTCGCGTGGGTGGGGGTCGTGCGCGACTTACGGAAGCCGCCCGTGTGGTAACTAATCCCGCGGCCTCGGCCTGACGGCACTACCCGAGCGTTTTCCCGACGCACGCTCGCCGATTGCCTCAGGGCTTACGGAATCGACGTAAACACTGCGGGGAATAAAAATGTGTCTCTCTCCGTCAGACTCATTTTTATTCCCCGCAGTGTTTACGCGTCGGCGCCGACCGAATCAAGCGCCGACCGGCCGTCGCCGTGCTCGTCCTGCGCTTCCTTCGTGTTGTTGATGAACGGCACGAGCCCGAGCTTGACCTCTTCGAGCGCAATGCTCGTGCTCCTGCGCCTCTTCGGGTCTTCCGCGATCCGCGACCGCGCGCCGCGCTGAAGCTGTTTGCTCCTCTGCGCGGCCACGACGACCAGTCGGAACCTCGAATCTATCCCCGGCCACGAGCCTTCTTCCTCGTCACGTTGAAACCCGCTGCTTGTTTGCCTATCTGATTCCGGCATTTAGCTCTCCCCTGCCCGGCGCTGACAAAGGCGTTTGAGACCGACCCGACTCCGGGAGGGACTAAAACACCCGCATCAGGAAAAAGAGAACGGTCGCCGCGACGGCGGCCGCGTCCACAGCGAGCCATTAGTTAAGACCGCCGCCCTGCGCGTCGAGCGCCCCCTGCGAACATGCCATCACTTTACACGTTCCTTCGAGGGGACGGTCGTCGGCATGTCAGACGCATCTATCACTTCTCGTCTTCGAACAAATCGTTGAAATCGCCCGCCGCGTCCGTGCTTTGCAGTTTCTGCCGCCGCAAGTCGTCAACCCATCCCGTGACGGTGGCGGCGGCCTCCCGCGCTTCGTCCTGCGCTGGGCGGCCGGCGGCGGCTCGTTCCTGCTTGACTCGCGCTTTCGCCCGCCGCTTTCGCTCGGCGAGCTTGATGACTCTGATTCGACGGTCTGTGCTCATGTTGATTTAAAACGGGCAGCGATGCCGGCGTTAAATGCTCTCCCGCGACTGTCGCGCAGGCGCGTCGTGCGAATGTGTAGTGGAGGACTCAACAAGCTTCGAGATGGAGTTGGCGGGACGATCCCGGCCTAGAGAGTTGAGTGCTCGTCGAGGACCGCCCCCGTACGAGTAGCACGCTGGAGAGAGTCGGTCTGTGCATTAGGACACTTATCAAGTGACTGAGGGAAGCGGCAAACTCTCAGCCGAGAAGGCGGTCGTACTCGTCTCTGACCACATTGTAACACTCACAGGCCGCCGCTTCGAGGCCGCCGCGGTCAAGTATCTGGATGCGGCCGCGCACGTAGCTGATGAGCCCCTGTTCCTGCGTAAGCATATCATAACCTGTTGGCGCGGCGGGTCTTGCACGCCGCACGGACTACACGGCTTCGGAGGCTCTGCACGAAGATGCTCCCGAAACTTTATCAGGTGTGTGGCATAGCGCACATATGTTCACGGGACATCGAGCTTATACCCTCCTTTCCTCGGAAGGTATTTGAATACATCTGCCACGCGCAGATAGTCCAGATGGCAACCTTCTTCGGGATGAAAGGCGGTGAGCTGAGGAAGGTCAAAATCATGAGTTCATTTGAAGAGAATGCGCGGTCGCAGATGTGAAATAACGTACTCACGCCAAAGCACTCGGCCACCGGCAAGACCACGTCCCTTTAATTCTACGTCATTGCCATGGAGTCCAACTTGCCCCGCAGCTTTCCTTCTCTCTTGGGGCCCCTTCTCTTGCTTCAGGGCTCATTTCCGCACTCTAACGCATCTTTCGCGATGGCTCCGCTTTTCTCTCAGTAGTGGAGCCTCATGGCTACTTTTGAAGTATTTGACCTATCAAAGTGGTAATAATGCTAAAATATTCTTGTCTGTGAAACATCCGCGGAGGTTTCTGTTAAACCGTTTATGCGTGCTACACGGCGCCGTACCCGCACCCTTTCGCCATTTGCTTCAGCCGACAAAGTCCGTTCTGTCTGCGCCGAGCTCCGCGAGCGCTGCCCTGAAATCACTCCCCACAGTGACAAGCAGTTGTATCTAATGCTAGAGGCCGTGCGCAACATCGAGCGCCGGCCGGCCAGTGACACTAAGCGTGGACGCCCGTCACGCTGGCGGCGTGAACATCTACTGGAAATCGCCTCCCAGTTGCGCGCCATCCTCGACCGTGAAACATCAGGGCGGATATCTCTCCAGAGCTTCATCGGTCAGCACCTCCGAGTTCTTCGTTTCCCTTCTGAAGTGCAGCAGGCGCTTAAAAGCGGCGGCATCAATCTTCAGGAGGCCGCGCAGCTCTCAAGACTTACCGCCGAGCGTTTGGGCTGCACGCCTGGCGAAGCACGCGCACGTCGCGCCGAGGTTCTACAATCGCACTCGGCCGTCCAGGGCTCCCAAAACAGGCTCCGAAATCGAGTCCGAGAGTTGCTGGGCGAGGAGCGGGCGCAGACGATCAACGCCGAGAACATGGCATCTGTGATCGAGCGCGTTGACGAACTGCTGGAGATTGACCCTTCAGACACCCGACATCTGTTCTGGGAGGAGATGAAGCGGCTCTTCTTCGCCATGCGCGAGATTCAGCCGGAAGACTTAGACGAACAGGTCCTGGACGATTTCATGGCGGCGATGGATGAGGTCTCCAAAGTGCTCTACAAGATTGAAGCGCGCCGCCGTAAGCGAGAACAGCAGACCCAAACGATTAGAGTTTAAATCTCGGACTGAGAATCATGGTGAAGTCTATTCAGAAGTATCCCTGAAGCTGCGCTCACAATTTGCCGCCACTTCCCTTCTGATTTTGTTAGATCACTTTAGATTAGAAAGTTTCTTCGCGGCTAAATCACATACCAACCATACCCCTGCAATAAACATTACAGGGGTCAAGTCTACACCCCTGCAATCAACTTTGCAGGGGTGTAGACTTGACCCCTGATTCATTAAATTAAGCCCGCAGCAATGTGCGCGAATGAGTTGATAATCCGGGCAGGTAATGTAGGAGTGAGATAATTGCCCAGACCGGTCAAACAGGTCTGAGGTGAGGACGGGAATTTAAAGGCATGGAGACACCCCTGCAATAGTTCCTACAGGGGTGTCAGCTATTCCCTTCCCCGCCGATATGATAACGCCGCTCGGCCCTGGAAGCGGGCGGGCGGGGCTCCAGGTGGAGTCTAAAAATAGTGCCCTTCTGGGTCGAGGTGTTGAAGACGTCGGGGCGCTCGATAAACCCGAGGAGTTCCAACTGTCCGACGACGTTGTAACACTGACGCTCTTTGAGCCCGGCGGCCTCCGCCAGTCGGGGCATGGAAGTAAAACATTCGGTCTGACCCACTTCGTACGTCATCTCGAAGAGCGCGCGACAGACGCCCATCTGCCCGGAACGAAGAATCGGCGACCAGCGCCTCGAAAACTCCGCGAAGCCGATCGTCGAAGGTTCGACACTCGCGGCCTCTCTACTCGCCGCCGGCACCCCTGCACCCTGCATTGCAGGGGTGTCAATAGCTTCTCTTTTTGAAGGCTGCACCCCTGCAATCTTCTTTACAGGGGTGTCGCGTTGTAGTCGAGGCGCCTTCGGCTCAAGCGCGGCCTCCTGCGCCTTGGCCTCCTTGAGCAGTTCCCTGAGGGGGTTCTCCTCGACGGGACGCGGTTGGCGCTCGGGCAGGCGGAATTTACTCTTCCCCGCCTCTCGTTTCGCCGGTTTTATCTTTGGCTCTGCCATCAGGCGCGCGTCTCCTCACTGGCCAGTTTGAGCTTGCCTTTCGTCTTACGCGCCCCGAGACGCCTCAGTATCTCGTCGGTCAGCTCGGAATAAAGCAACGCCCCGCGCGAGTTGGGGGCGTAGAGCTGCACCGGCTGGTGGAAGGCGGGCGACTCCTCCAGCTTCACGTTGCGGTGAATGATGGTCTCGAAGACTCTCGCGCCGTAGCGCTCCTTCAGGCTCCGGAAAGACTCGGCCGAGACGGCGGTCCTGCCGTCGAACATCGTACAGACCATCCCGAGCAGCACCAGTTCGGGGTTCGTGCTCCTGACCTCTTCGAAGGTGCTCATCAGGTCGTCGAGGCCGTCCTGAGCCAGGGGAGAGGCGGCCACGGGCACGACCATGTGCGTGGAGGCGAGCAGCGGGGTGGTCAGGATTTGCCCGAGGGTCGGCGGCGTGTCGATGATCACGAAGTCATAGGTCGAGGCGAGCGGGACGAGCTTCGAGCGGAGACGGTTGATGGCAATCGCCGGCTCCTTCTCGAACCTCGCGAAGCGCAGTTTCGAGGGGACTATGTCCAGGTGATCCATCTCCGTCGTCACGATGGCGGCTTCGAGCGGGAGCTTTTCGCGCTGCTCGGACTCGATGAGCACGTCGGCGATTGACGTGCCGATCTGGTCTGGAGCCAGGAAGTGCGAGGTGACGTTGGCCTGCGGGTCGCCGTCGACGAGCAGGGTCTCGTAGCCGCGCATGGCAAATTCCGCGGCGACGGAGGCCGCCGTGGTGCTTTTGCCGACGCCGCCTTTCTGGTTGGCGATGGAGATCGTGATCATCTTTAAGCGGCTTTCCTCCCGGCCGTGCTCAGCTCGATGAGCTTCAGAAGCTTCAGCACGGGGGGCGAAGGCTTCAACTCGTCGCGCTCGTAGCGCGCGATGGTGTTCGGCGTCAGGCCGACCTCCTCAGCCAGTTTGGCCTGCGTGTAGCCTAAGCTTTTACGCAACTCCTTGATCTGTTCGCCGGTCATATGTGATTAGTCCTTTCACTCGGGCGAGGAATATTACTATACGAGGCGTCTATACGTCACGCATCTTTTTTAAGGGCAGGTGAGACAGCCGACACCCCTGCAATCTACATTACAGCCCCTGTAAGAATCATTGCAGGGGTGTCCGGCGTTGACACCCCTGCAATCTTCGTTACAGCCCCTGCAATCTGGATTGCAGGGGTATCAAATCGTACCCCTGTAAACATGATTGCAGGGGTGTCGAATTTATACCCCTGCAATCCAGATTGCAGCCCCTGTAAGAATCATTGCAGCCCCTGCAACCGATATTACAGGGGAATTTACACGGCGGGAAAAATGATGTAGGAATTAGCGCGTCGAAAAAATGAGGGGACACTCGGAAGTGTCCCCGACCTTACACCCGAAGCGCGACTGTTTGGCGACCGAAACGCTCCGGGACTGTTGAAACTCGCTTGGCGGCGAGGCGGGATTTGTGTACCCCGATTTCGGTACACAGTTTACACCGCCGCCCGAAACTGTCAAGCCCCATCGCGCGAGAGGGAATTAAGATGTCAGCCGTACTGGCGGTCACGGCCGCGAAATTTCTACGCAGGACGACGCTCCGCGAGACGGAGGTCAATACGAAATTCAGGATGCTCGACGACGATGTCGCCGAGGCGATCACTTCCGCGGCGGCCGACGAAGTCACCCCGCTGATGAGCAAGGTCTACACGCGGCTTCTCCTGACGCCGGCCGAATGGCGCGAGGGCGAGCGCGTTTTGCGCTTCGCGGGACAGGAGAGGGAAGGGAAGTGGGTCACGGCCTGGGAGCAGCTACGCCGCCACCTGCGCGTTTCGGGCGAGACGGCCAGCAAGGCGCTCCGCTGGATGCACTGTCAGGGAATCATCGGCTACTACTCGGGCAAGAACGGGGTCGGCATACGCATCTTTCTCAACCGCGCGGCCAATTCCGTCGCGCAGAGGAGGGAAGTGAAGAGCCAAAAAATTTTGTCCTTCGTCCCTGCTTCGGATGACGCGCCTCGTGCTTCGCTGTGCGAAACGCCCTTTAATGACAGCTTCGCTGTATCAGAAGTTTTAGACTCAGATATTTATCCCCGCGCGCCAAAAAACGGCGCGGGAAACCAACCGGTTTTAGAAAAACGTCTCCAAAAGTCGTCGCGCCCGTCCGTAGGTATTCCCGGACCGAGACTGAACGAGAATCTTTCGTCACGCGCTGCAACGCACCCGGAAGTTCCCGTCGAACGGATCGTCTCGCGCCTGTGGGACGATCTCGGGCCCGCACTTCAGCGTATGGCGCGACAGGCCGCGTCGAGCGAGCACGAACGAACGCGCGAGTGGCTGGAGAGTAAGGGACTGCCGAAAGCGGTTCGCGTCGCGCAGCGCGAGACTTACGAGGTCTTGCGTCGGCAGGGGCTCCTCGGAGGGGCTTCAAAGAACTCACACGCCGAGGTCGGGCGAGGCGGCTTGGTACCCTCCGCTCCGCGTCCTCTCCCCGAGGGCGAAGTCCTCGAACTCGCGGAGGCGTGCGTGGCTCTGTTCGAGGCGAAGGGGCAGCCCGTCGAGTTGACGCTCTCGGAGATGAACGTCGCGTCCGGCGGATTCCTTCTGCCCGAAGACGCTTCACGCGTTCTTGAGAAAGTCGAATTCCTTTTGGCCGCCGGTCGCCGCCGGGAGGGAAGGGAGGGGTGTTAAGTGGGCAGAAGCGCGGCGGTCAATCGCCTGATAGAAGTCGCAGAGCAGACGGCGCCGGAGGCTCAGACGGGTTGCGATATCCGAACAGATTCCGGGCGCGGGAGTCTACCGGATAGGACGCGACCGGGCTGTACCCTCTGCTTCGGCACGGGGATGGAAGTTCTACAGGGCAGGGGGGCGCGTAGGTGTGCGTGCCGCCAAAGTGACTTGCGGGACAAACTCTTCGAGGCGGCGAGAATCCCCAAAAGGTATGAGGCGTGCGCTTTCTCTAATTATCAACCGGCGAAGGATAACGCGTCTCAGATGTGCGCCTTCAAACAAGCCTTTACCCTTGTGCGTGAATTCCCGTCGGCGGAGCGCGGGCTACTTTTCGCCGGGCCCGTCGGCGTCGGTAAGACGCACCTGGCGGTCTCTATCCTTCGTGGATTGATTGAGAAAGGGGCGAGCTGTCTTTTTTGCGAATACGGTTCGCTTTTGAAGGAGATACAGGACAGCTTCAACCCGGTATCTCGGATGTCGGAGGGCGATGTGCTCGCGCCCGTGCACGCCGCGGAGATTCTCGTCTTGGATGAGTTCGGCGCTTCGAGGCCCACCGACTGGGTGCTCGAAACGATGACCCGTGTCATTGGCAAGCGCTACAACGATAAAAAATTGACCATCTTTACGACGAATTACCTGGACGAGCGGCGCGACATTCACGAAGAAACTCTACAGGATCGGATTGGCACCCGGCTCAGAAGTCGTCTCTACGAGATGTGCCGAACCGTCGTGTTGGACGGTGAAGACTACCGGCAGCGGCTCCAGAGTTGCACCTAAGTGCTTAATATGTAGACGTTTGCGGGAGAAGCAAACGCCGAGTCCGATAACGTCGGAGGTTGAGTTGTTGTTTGGGGGAGAAGTGTTGGACGTTTTGTGCTTTATTACTTTTGCTGACTTGCTGGTTGGTGCTTGGTGCTTAGTGCAAGGGTGTTTAGCCTTGCTGGGAAAGTCGTATGCCTCCACAAGATACTGAGCCGGACATCAATCTTCAACGCGACTAATAGACACA
>DASWNR010000223.1:0-29039 GCA_036399155.1 Pyrinomonadaceae bacterium | reverse complement strand
GCGCCCGGCCTCCCGTCCCTCACGGACTCGTCGCCGTCCAAGGCGTCGGGCGCGACAAACGTGTCGGGCGCGGCAGATATGGAGGCCGGGCGTCGGGCGCCGAGTCGTAGCCCGAGCAGGCGGCCGCGCTCGCGACGGAAGCCCGGCCGCAGGTAGGTCGCCAGCACGACGACGAGCGGGTACTCGACGAGCGTGTCGAAGGCGACGGGCGCGACGAGCGCGTTGAAGAGTCCGCCGAGCGCGCCGCCCGCCGCGAGGCAGAGGTAGAACTCGGCGAGGCGCGCGGGCGCGGGGCGGTCGTCTGCGAGCTGTCCGTGGCAGACGAGCGCGGCGCAGAAGAGGAAGAGGAGGTGGAAGATGATGAGGAACCACACGGGCTCGGTCGCGCCCGAGAGGTAGACGAGCGCGACCAGCACGGCCGTGCCCGGCACGAGCCGGCCGGCGAACCCGGGCTTGATGACGCCGCCCCGGGCGAAGACGATGACGAAGCTCAGCAGGTAGAGCGCGAGCGGGATGACCCACAGCAGCGGCACCGCCGCGAGGTCTGTCGTGACGTAGGTCGTCACCCCGAGCACGAGGCTCGAAGGCGCGAACGACAGCAGCAGCCAACGCAGCCTCCGCCGCCACGTCACGCGCGGCGCGTCCTCGTCACGCGCGCCCCCGTCAAACGCCTCCCCCGCCGCCTCGCCTTCGACGTCAGCGGCCGCCGCCCGCGTCCGCAGCGCGGCGAACGCGCAGGCGGCGACGAGGACGGCGAGCGCGCCGTAGCCCAAAGCCCACGCGCGCCCCTGCTGTCCGAGCGTGAGCGAGGGCTCAAGCAGGAGGGGGAACCCGAGCAGCGCGAAGAGGCTCCCGGCGTTGCTCGCCGCGTAGAGGTAGTAAGGGTCGGAGGCCGATGCGTCGCGCGTGCGCGAGAACCAGCGCTGCAACAGCGGCGCGCTCGCCGACAGCACGAGGAACGGCGGCCCCACCGTCAGGAGCAGCGTCTTCAGAAGCCACCACGCGGGGGCCCCGCCCTCGGGCACCCCGCCCGAAGCGTCCGCCCCCAGGGTCGGCGGCAGCGCCAGCGCCGCGACGACGAGCAGCCCCGTGTGCACCAACCCCTGCGCGCGCGCCGAGAGCCAGCGCGTCAGCGCCAGCGCGTAGGCGTAGCCCGCGAGCAGCACCGCCTGGAAGAAGAGCATGCACGTGTTCCACACGGCGGGCGTCCCGCCCAGGAGCGGCAAAACGGTCTTGCCCACCAGCGGCTGCACCCAGAAGAGCAGGAGCGCGCTGACGAAGAGGGCGACGGCGAAGAGGAGCGACATAGGGTTCAAAGTTTAAAGGTTCAAAGTTCAAAGTTGAAAGCACGGCCCGCTCCCGTCCCGAACTTTCGACCTTAAACTTTGAACCCGGTACTTGGAACTCAGAATTACTTGATTATCTCGAAGTCTATCCACTGCGTCGCCGTGCGGGTCTTGCCTTTGGCGAGCTCGTCCGTGACGACGACCTGTAGGACGTATTCGCCGGGCGGGAGTTGTGTGCCGAGTTGCATGCGGCGGCCGGCTTCGAGACGCGCGCCCGTCGCCGGCCGCGCGCCGGGGTCGTAGGGCTGCGCGGGGCTCTGGTAGACGGGCTGGCCGTCGCGGAAGAGGCGCGTCTGCGTTTGCAGGCGCGTGCGTCCCGACGCGCCCTCGACCTTCGCGTTGTAGATGTGGTAGCGGAAGTCCACGGCCGTGCCCTGCCGGAACTGGCGCACGGTCGCGTCGCGCAGCGGGTCTGTGCCGCCCGCGCCCTCCTGACCGGCGGCGGGCTCGGCCGCCGTCAAGAAGATGCCGGAGAGCGTGAGCCGTTCTTTCTTCAGGTCGGGCACTTCTATGAACTGGCTGGCCGAGCCGACGCGCTCGCTCGCGGCGTCGCGCACGGCGACGCGCAACTGGTACGCGCCGGGCTTCTTCAGAGGCACCTTCATCACGTAGACGAGGCCGCCCTTGAGCATAGATTCGAGCACGTCGCCGCGCACGCGCACCGTCTCGGTGCGATTTATCTCGTCCACCACCTGCCCGTTCTCGCCGAAGGTGAGCGCGACCACGTCGAAGACCGCGCGCTTCCAGCCGCCGGGCTCGTCCGCGAGCTGGAGCCGGCTGCCGTCTACGTGCAGCAGCGAATCGACGACTATCGTCCCCTCGGCCGGGCTGTTGAAGAGCGAGGTCAGACGCAGGCCCAGCCCTCCGGAGGTGAGCGGCGAGGTGAGCGCCGCGAGCATCTGCTCGGCGCGCGTGCGCGGCGCGGGCTTCGCCTCGCCCTCCGCGTAGCCGTAGAAGCCTGCGCGCGTCCGCACGCGGACGCCGGGGCGCGTCACCTTCACCTCGAACTTGTTGAAGCGCGTGCGGCCGTCGGCGCGCTCGAAGACCTCCGCCGCCGGGCGGAAGCCGACGAGGTAATAGCCCCTCTGGTCTTCGAGCACGCGGCGGACGCCCGCGCCGAGGTCGTTCGTGTCCTTGATGAAGAGGCCGCCGGTCTGCTCCGCGAGGTAGGAGAGCCCCTCCCGGTTGCGCGTCAGCTCGTCGCCACGCTCCTGTAGCACGCGGAGCGCCTGCTGCGCGTTGCCGACGCTGTCGGCCGCCGTCAGCGACGTGACGGCGAGTCCCCGCGCGTCCATCGTGTAGATGACGACCGAGGCGCGGTTGGCCTGGTCTGTGAGCCGCCGCAGGCTCTCGGCGAGGCGCTCCGTGTCGCGCGAGTCGTTCGGGTTCCGCGCGTCGCGGAAGACTGGGAAGCCGCCCGAGAAGAGGATGACCGACTTGCGCCCGGGCAGCTCCTTCATCCCGCGCACGATGAAGTCGAGCGCGCCGAGCGTGCCGACGGTGAAGACGCCCTCGCGAAACTCTTCGAGCGCGGCCCCAGGGTCGCGCGCGTCGCCCGGCTCGGAGCTTTGCCCGGCCGCCGCCGGGTTGCCGCCGGACGCGCCGCCGGCCTGCGCGAGCGGGTCGCGCTCGGCGGCCGCGAAGGAGCTGACGCCGGCGCGCCCGAGCGGGTTCCAGCGCACGCTGTCGATGGCGCGTTGGAGGAGTTGCCTGTCGCCCGTGAACTGCTGGAGCGCGCCCAGACCCTTCCCCGTCTGGATGACGGCGGCGAGGTCGCCGGGCTGCATCTGCTCTTCGACAAACTTTTTGAGCGCGCGCTTGACGTAGTAGAGGTCGGTGGCCGAGGTTCCGAGGTCGTCCACGACGAGCGCGATGGTGCGGCGCACCTGCCCGGCGCGGACGGGGACGGGCGGCGGCGGGGGCGCGCTCCTGTCGGGGCGCGCTTCGGGCGTGCGCACGGGCGCGGCGGCGGCGGGCTGCGCGGCGGCGACGAACGCGAAGTTGCTTATCTCCTGCCGCTTGCCGTCGAGCAGCACCTCGAACTCCTCGGGGCGGAGGTCTGTGACGAGCCGCCCCTGCCTGTCTGTGACGACGGCGTCGAACTGCACGAGGTTCGAGGTGATGCGCACCACGTCGTCTTCGCCCGCGTCTTCGGCGGGGGTGGGCGAAGGCTGTGGCGGCGCGGGCCGCTGCTGCGCCGGTTGCTGCGGCGGCGCGGGCGTCCGGCGCGCTTCGCGCTCGGGAGAGGCGGTGCGCGCGGCCGGCGCCTGCGTTATGAGGAGCAGGAGTGCGAGCACGCGAGCGAGCTGTTTTTTCATGGCGAGGGTTCCTTCCCGGATGACGTAAGGCCGCGTCGTCGGGGTCGGCGGCCGGGGGTTCGCGCCGCGGCGGGGGCGGCTGGCCTTTGTCAAATGGATGTGCGATGCTCTTTGCTAATCGAACACCACGGACGGAGGGCGATTATGACAGAGCCGGCGAAAAACGGCGACCGCGTGCGCGTCCACTACACGGGGCGGCTCGGAGACGGCAGGGTCTTCGACTCCTCCAGGGACGGCGACCCGCTGGAGTTCATAGTGGGCGCCGGCGAGGTCATCCCGGGCTTCGACGAGGCCGTGCGCGGGATGAGCATAGGCGACTCAAGGACGGTCGAAATCGAGTCCGAGGATGCCTACGGCCCCCGCCGCGACGGGCTCGTCACGCAGGTCGCGCGCGAGGCGGCGCGATTCCCCGTCGAGCCGCAGGTCGGCATGAACTTCGCGCTCCCGCTCCAGGACGGCAACCAGATCGAGGTCATCGTCACCGAGGTCACCGACACCCACGTCACCATCGACGGCAACCACCCCCTCGCCGGCGAAAAACTCATCTTCGATGTCGAGCTGATGGAGAAGGGTTGAAAGCGTTGAGGGGCGGAAGCCCTCAACCGTCGTCGTCCTCCGGGTCAGCGCCGAAGTAGTACATCCACTCGCCAAGTTCAGACTCTTTCACGCCCCCGCGCGGGTCGCGTTCCGGCGTCCGCGCGTCGGCGGCCGAGGCGTCGAGCCTTTTGCGGAACTCGCCGGAGCGGACGACCTGCGCGCCGCACCGCCTGACGTAGTCGGCCAGCGCGCGGTCTGAGGTGACGACCTTCAGCGTCCGGCGTTCGCGCGACGCCTCGACCATCCCCTTGATGCGCGCGTCGGCGTCCGAGCCGCGCTCGGCGTAAAAGACCCTCACGCCCATGAAGTAAGACCCGTCCGGGAAGGACTCGTCCGGCGCGCCGTCGAACACCGCCTCCACCGTCACCCCCGCCTCGCGCGCGAACCGCGCCAACTCCCCCAACAGCCTCCGCCGCGCCCCCGGCTTATCCCTATGCCACCCCACCCGCTGCCCCATCACGTTGTTCCCGTCAACCAGATAAGACATAACCCACCACGCCCGCCGCTCACTTCTCTTCCCCAACCCCCAACTCCCTCAACATCCCCTCCGCCTCATCCAACGCCACCCTGTAACAATACGGCGGCCCATCACACCACGCCCGCTCCCTCGCCACCTCCGCATGCGCCCTCGCCACCTCCCGCTCCCCCGCCTCCAACGCCGCCCACGCCAAAAAATTACGAATCTCCGCCTGCGCCAAACGATACTCACACCGGTCGGCGATGGCGAGCGCCTCCTCCGCATGTGTCTGCGATTCATGAGCGTTCCCGTGCGCACGAAACCAGCGCGCCCAACCGAGTAGGATATTTGGCTCTATTTCGACAAGGTTTATACGACGACAACGTGCGAGTGCCTCGCCGAGGTGTTCTGCGGCGGCATTAAGGTTTCTCCCCTCCATCACCAGGGCTTCACCTAATAGCCACTCAGCGGTGATAAAGTCTCGCTCGACATGCATAGTTATTCTCGCAACTTCACGCGCCATCTCCTGCGCTTCTCGCGCTGCCCTGAGCGCAGTATCTATATCACCCATTATCAACGCACACTGAGCCTTGGCTGCACGGATCACTGAGACGTAATTCGTTATTCTTGCGCCGTGCGCATCAAACCCATCTTGTGCAATTTTCAACTCTGCTTTTGTCTCAACGAATGCGCCCCGATAAGCAAGTACACGGCCCAATTCCTGATGACCGGCGAATTCCGAGAATTCATTATTAATCTCGCGGCTTAGTTTGATGCAGCGCCTAACATCCCGTTCTGCCGCAGCCAGTTCACCGAGCATGACTCGCATAATGGTCATATTCTGTAGAGTGGTGGCAATACCTTCCTTATTCCCCAGTTTCTCATCAGGTATGTTCGACAACTCAAATAGAAAGGCAGCGCGGCGCGGCTGCCCGGAAGAGCCGTAAGAAATTGCCAGCGCATTCTGAAGCCACGCTCTAGCACTCATGTTTTTCAGCCGCGGCAGATGACCCTCACCGTCGAGAAAAAGCGCGCGTATAAGCTCGATCATCAATTGGTATGCGCCAAATTGAAAATAGAGTGGATTAGGTACAAGCCGGTCGCGTAACAATGTGGCAGCTTCATCATACTGTCCCGCACGTGTGGTGTGATGATAGAGTTCAATTACCGGCATAAGGTCTTCAATGCTCCGCACGTTGCTTACGTGGGGCACACTGATTTGCGTGAAATAGTCGCGTAGTCGAGTATGAACCCTTTTCTTGTCACTCAGGCGGTCGTAGGCGTAGCGCCGCACGATGGGGTGCAGGTCGTAGCGGTTGAGCGCGAGGTCTCGCTGGAGCAGCCCGCGCGCGCGTAAGTCTTCAAGCGCGGCTTGGAACCTCTCCTCGCTGCTGAGCGTGTTGAAGACCGAGAGGGCCTCGTAGTCCATCGGGCCGCGGAAGGCGGCAATGCGGGAGAGGAGGGCGCGTTCTCGTTTGGGGAGGGCGTTGTAGGAGTGTTCGAGGACGTGGTGTTGGCGTTGGATGAGGTCGGCGTGTACGTCGTGGCGGGGGGCGGCGGCGATGTCGCCGGGGGTGCGGGCGTCGCGTGCGATGAGGCCGGAGAGCAGGCGGAGGCTGAGAGGGTGGTAGCCGTAGGCGGCGCAGGCGGTGGCGATCTCGGCGGGCGTTCCTTTCTTCACGCCTTGAGCGTCCATAAATGCTAAAGCGTCTTCGCGGGACATCTCCTTCAACTCCCGATTGAGGACGCCGGCCAGCGGGTCGCCCGCGCGGTCTTCGAGGTCGCTGGGCATGAGGCGCGTGGTGAGGAGGAGCTTGGCGCGTGTCGCGCCGGCGGCGATGTCTCGGAGCAGGCGCGAGGCCGTGGGGTCTACGCAGGAGCGCGCGTCGCGCGAGGGGTCGGCGGCGTGGTCGGGGCGGTAGGCCGCGTCGAGGCCGGCGTAGGCGCGCAGTTGGCGCTCGAAGCCGTCGAGGACGAAGAGCACGCGGCGCGTCTGTAACAGACGGCGCAACTCCTGCGCGCGGTCGTAGGTCGTCGGGAACTGCTCCGGGTCAATCGGCCGGCCGCCGACGTACCTGAGCGCCTCGTGGATGAAGCGCGCGAACGACGACTCGCCCTCGTAGAAAGACCACCACATCACGCCGTCCACGGCCGGCACCGCGGCGCCGGGCAGGAGGTCGTGCGTGAGCCAGTACCAGGCGAGAGCCGACTTGCCCATGCCCCCCATCGCGACGAGCGCGCAGACGGGGCGCTCGTCGTCGGCGGGCCACGCGGTCAGCTCGCCGCGCTCCCGCACGCGCCCCGTGAAGTTGGCCTGTATGGCGTAGGTGTGGACGAGGTGCGGCTGAAGGGTCGCGGTCTGGTCAGGCGCGGCCGGGCGAATGGCAACTAAGAGACGGTTCAGTTCTAAATCCCAGTCGGCGGGGTCTGTAAAATCCGCGTGGGTGAAGATGGCGAGCCGGTCGGGTGGTTCACACGGCTTAAGCAGGAGCGGCAGAAGACGGCGGTTCGTGCCGGCCGGGTCTTTCGTCTGAATCAGCAGCGCCTCGAAATTCGTCCACTCACTTTGTACCCAGGCGGGCGTCAATACGAGCAACGTCCTGGCGCTCTCCCGCACGGCCGTCTCCATGTTGACGACGCTGGGCGCGCCGATGGCGAAGTCACGCGAGTCGATGCAGACGCGCAGCCCCGCCGCTTCGAGCCGAGGCAGCAGCCAGGTCTTAACCCAGACGGCGTCCTCGTGGCTGTAGCTGATGAAAACGTCGAAGGTGAATTTCGACACCGTGCCCTCCACCCGTTCGGTCGGCTGATGAAGCGCCCGAGCCTTTCAAAGGCTCGTCAGCGGCACTTGAAGACTTCGGGCTCGCGGTCGCGTGCGAGCGTGAAGGTGCCGATGACGCGCCGCGTGCCGGCGCGCGTGACGGTGAGCTTCATCAGGCTGCCGCCGACGACGCCGCTCAGGCGGACGCGGTGGCCGGCCGACTCTTCGCCGACGCGCACGGGCCCGCCGTGCTCCTCGTAGTGCATCCCTTCGACGTTAAAGCGCCCCCGGCGGTTGACGACGATGCGGCCCTCGACGGTCCCGCGCGCGCAGTCGTACTCGATGCTCGCGCCGCGCTCCGTGACCTCGAAGCGTATGTGCTTGCCGCCCCACACGCCCGGCGTGAGCGCGTCGCCCGCGCCCTTCTGTCCGTACAGCGCCGCGAAGGGCTGGAGCGCGGCGAGCGCCAGCGCAATCTTCAGCCAGTGGTTCACTCGGAAACTCCTTTCGACTTCGGGAAAGTATAGACCAAAGCCGCGCGCGCCGGGGCGCTCGGAAAGGGGCCGCGCGAAAAAGTAAGGGGCGGACGCTTTCCACGCCCGCCCCCTGTTTCGGCGTCCGCGCCGCGCGGCCGACTATTGGCAGGTGCTCAGCTTGAACGAGTAGATGTGTGTCGTCCAGTTGAAGGTGCCGTTGGCCGGGATGTACTCGGTCGTGAAGACCATCGTGCAGCCGTCCACCGGGTCGACGCTGATGGTGCTGTAGTCGCCCCAGCGCGAGAGCCCCGTGGTCTGCGAACCTGTGCCCGCGAGGATGCTGGTCTCGTTGCCGAGCGCGCCGGCCGGGTCCGAGGGCCCGCGGTAGGCGTAGCGGATGCTCGGCTTGAGGGCGGAGCTTGAGACGTTGTAGCCGATGGCGATGCCGCCGGTCTTGTCCATCGCCGCGCTGCCCATCCAGCGGTAGGTCGAGTCGGGCGAGAACGTCCCCTGCTGGTTGACCACGGGCGCGGCCGTGCCGAGCGTCTGCCCCGTCGCGTTGCGCAGGTCGTACCAGCGTATGCCGCTCGTGCCGCCGGTGGCGACCGGGTGGTTGACGACGAGCGACTCGCGCGCGCCGAGGTTGCGGTAGCTCAGCCGGTAGTTGAGGCGGTCGCCGAGCGAGTCGAGCAACTGCGACGTGCCCTGCTGCGGGATGCACGCGCCTCCGCCGCAGGCGCGGCTGAAGCTGACGCCCGCGACCGTCGTCGGGCCGGTCAGCGTCGCCGTGCCGTTCGCCCAGTTCACCTTGTAGCGCCAGGCGCTCATCGAGGAGGTGCCGATGCTGAGCAGCGGGTTCGCGCTCCCCGCGGGCGGGGGCGCCGCGCCTTCGAGGTCGGCGGGCAGAAGGCTTGAGCCGGCCGTCGTCCTCACGCAAATCTGGCGCGCGGGCTGGCCGGCGAGCATCTTGTCGCGCTCGTAGGCGCAGACGTTCGTGCCGACGTAGCTGCGGCCGCTGCGGAACATGTTGTAGGTGATGTAGTAGCCGTCCGGCCACACGCCCATCTTCGGGAAGTCGTTGAAGTCGCGCCCGAAGTTGTAGGAGTAGCGGTAGTAGGTGCCGGTCGGGTCGGGGCCGGTCGAGACCGCGACGCACTGCGTGTAGGGCTGCGCGGAGACGGCGAACTGCGTGAGTATCCAGCGGTTGGCGAGCTGGTCGTACTGGACGAGGGGGTCGCCGTCGTTCATCGTCTCGCACGGGCCGCCGAAGCCCTGCCAGATGACGTTGCCGTTCTTGGGGAAGCCGGGGGCGGTGACGAAGCCGCTGATCTGGTTCGTCAAGGGGTCGCGCAGCACGTTGTAGACGGCGTAGCGGAGGTTGACCCACTGCACGTAATGGTTCGGGCCGATGTCGCCGGTCGTGTCGGGCGGCGAGACGCGCGCGCCCGGGTCTACGCTGACGCCGTCGGTCGCGGCGCGCGGCTGCGCGTAGGACGAGAAGGCGACGTTGTTGCGCTCGGCCAGCGGATCCACGCCGCCGGGGTTCGAGTTGCCGACGGCGTTCGGCCGGCCGGGCTCGAAGTCTCGGCCGCCGCGCGCCGGGCCCGGCTTCTCGGGGCGGTCGAACATCTCGCGCACGGGACGTGAGGAGCGGTCGAAGTGATCCGGTTGTTTAACGTCGGCGCGGTGCTCCGCGCTGTTACCCTGCCCGGCTACGGCGGCCGGTAGTAGAAGGGTGCAAAGGACGAGGGTGGTCAATAACGCGAAAACTTTTCTCATTTTCCCTCCGAGCGGTTCTGCCCGCCGGTCATCTGCGTGAGAGCAGCCAGGACTTTACAGACGTGAGGTTTCGTTTGTTCAAGTCGTTGGGGCGCAGTCGCTTCAGAAAAAGCCGTGAGCGGATCAAGTTGAATGACGCGCTGAGGTGAGACTTCGCTGTGTCTCGGCGGGCTACTTTCTCAAACTCGGCCGGGTGATAGTAAGCGGAAAATGTTGTGAGGTCAAATCCGTCGCCGAAAAATTTGCATGTGAACGAAACCGTACTTTTAATAACACTTTACCAGACAAAAAAAGTACGAATGAGCCATCCGTGGGAGGAAAAACCGGGGCGGCTTCCCTCAGATTCTGGTCTGGCCGTAGTCGCAGTATTCGACGACGGGGCAGCGTTCGCAGAGGGGGTCGCGCGGGCGGCAGAGTTTGCGGCCGTGGCGGATGAGGTTGACGTGGAAGGAGTAGAACTTGCCGGCGGGGACGACGCGGTTCATCACGTCGTGCGCGAAGCGGTCGGAGCACGCCGCGGGGATGAGCCCGACGCGTCGGAGGATGCGGAAGATGTGCGTGTCGAGCGGGAAGACGTCGAGGCCGCAGGCGAAGAGGAGCGTGCAGGCCGCCGTCTTCGGCCCGACGCCTCGGAAGGACGCGAGGTATTCGACCGCCCCGGACGCGGGCATCGCGCGCAGGAACGAGAGGTCGAAAGAGCCGTGGCGGTCTTTCACCTGTCGCAGGAGGTCGCGTATGACCGCCGCCTTCTGGTTGGCGAGCCCGCCGAGTCTGATCGTCTCGACTAACGTCCGGGGTCGCGCGCGCAGCACGGCGTCCCAGGTCGGGAATCTTTTTTTCAGCGCGTCGTAGGTGCGGTCGCTGTTGGCGTCGCTCGTCGCCTGCGAGAGGATGACCGCGACGAGCATGTCGAGCACGTCCCAGCCCGTCCACTTGTTCTCGGGCACGCCGTAGACGCGCTCAAGGTTCTGGACGAGGTAGCCGACCGGCTTCTCCTCGACGACCGACGCCGCCCAGGCGTCGGCGGCCGACTCACCCCTTGGGGTCTTCTTTCGCCGCGGCGATGACGCGCTCATAAAAATCTATGTACTGCGGGATGACGAGTTCCGTGCTGTAGCGGCCGACCGCCGACTGGCGCGCGCGCCGCCCCATCTCGCGGCGCAGCTTTTCGTCCGAGAGCAGGCGCGCCGCGTCTTCGCTCATCTTCTCTAGGTCGCCGGCCTCGGCGAGGCAGCCGGTCACGCCGTCGTCCACCACTTCCGGGATGCCGCCGACGCGCGAGGCGATGACCGGCACCTCGCACGCGAGCGCTTCGAGCGCGGCGAGCCCGAACGACTCCTGTTCCGAAGGCAGCAGGAGCACGTCCGAGACCGAGAGGTAATCGACGATGCGCGGCTGCTTGCCGACGAAAGAACAGTGGCGCTCGACGCCGAGGCAGCGTGCGCGGTGCTCGGCCCGCCCACGCTCGCTCCCGTCGCCGACCATCACGAGCCGCGCCCCGACGCCCTTCTCACGCACGCGCGCCAGAATCTCCACGCAGTCGACGGGGCGCTTCACGGGCCGGAAGTTCGAGACGTGGACGAGCAGCGGCTCGCCCCCGGGCGAAAGCTCGCGCCGGAGTTCCGCGCGCGGCTTGCGGCTGTAGTCGGTCGCGCAGATGAAGTTGGGGATGACGGCGATATGCTCGAACTGGAACGTCTCGGCCGTCGCCTGCTTGAGGTAGTGCGAGACGGCCGTGACGCCGTCCGACTGCGCGATGCCGTAGCGCGTGATGGGGAGGTAGGAGCGGTCGGCCCCGACGAGCGTGATGTCCGTGCCGTGCAGCGTCGTGACGACGGGCAGCGTCCGCCGCGGCTTCAAAGACTCGCGCGCGAGGATGGCGCTGATCGAGTGCGGGATGGCGTAGTGGACGTGGAGCAGGTCGAGGTCTTCCGACTCGGCCACGTCGGCCATCTTCGTCGCGAGCGCCAGCGTGTACGGCTGGTGCTCGAAGAGCGGGTAAGACATCATCTCGACCTCGTGGAAGCGCACGCGCTCGCCGAGTTGCGTGAGCCGCGTCGGCAGCGCCGACGAGATGAAGTGTACCGTGTGGCCGCGCTCGGCAAGCTCCTTGCCCAGCTCCGAGCCGACGATGCCGCTCCCGCCGTAGGTCGGGTAGACAGTGATTCCGATGTTCATAAGCTACGGGGTAAAAGACTAGAGGCTAGGGGCTGGTGAAGTCAATCCACTAGTCCCCAGCCTCCGGAAATAGCGAGAGGCAGCCGGCCCTCGCTACCGTCTGCCTCTCGTCTCAACTTGTCTCACCTGCGAAGGGGGGACAAGCGAGGGACAGAACTATACGCCTACTTTCTATTTTTGACAAATTAAATTTTGTCCGTTAGCAGACAACTTGGAACCATCGCGCCGGGCGGCGTGAACGGGAGCGATTTTCGTGCGGCAGCGCACTAAAACTCGCGCCGGCGGGGCGGCCGCCGCGGACTGCGCCCCCCGCCGAAACGGGTTATAATGTCCGCGGACTAAAACAAGAAAGACGAAGGCCGGCCGGGCGCTAAAGTCAGCCCGGCGGGCAGTTATCACGGAGAGTTTATAGGATGCCTAAGATAGACAACATCGAAGAGACGCCGAACCCGAACGCCGTCAAGTTCATTCTGAAGGAGCCGGTCACGGCCGGCACGACGCGCTCCTTCCACAGCGCGGAGGAGGCCGCCGCCGACCCTCTGGCCGGCCCGCTCTTCGCGGTCGGCGAGGTCTCGTCGGTCTTCTACATGGACAAGATGATCACGGTCGAGAAGTCTGACGAGGCCGACTGGGACGACCTTCTGCCGCGCCTCGCCGTCCCCATACGCGCGGCCGAGGGAGTCGGCTCGAACGGCGGAGGCGGGCAGCCTTCAAACGCGCAGGCGGCGGGCGTCGGCGGCGCGTTGGGCGCGTTGATGAGCGACGACCCGCGGCTGCCGCGCATCAACGAGATGCTCGACGAGAAGATACGCCCGTACCTCGCCTCGGACGGCGGCTGGCTCGAAGTGGTCTCGCTCGTCGATCACACGCTCACCATTCGTTACCAGGGCGCCTGCGGCAGTTGCCCCAGCTCGCTGACGGGGACGCTGATGGGCATCGAGAGCCTCATCCGCGAGGAGATCGACCCCGCCATCGAAGTCGTCGCGGTATAGACGAAAGGAAAGGGTTCAGGGGTCAGGGGTCAGGGGTGACGGTCTAAAGTTTACCCCTGACCCCTGACCTTTTTTTGGAACTCGCCCTCCGGCGCGGGCGTTTACCCCTCCAACTCAGCCAGAGCGCAGGCACCCGTCTATCAGGGCGCCGTGCGCGCGTTCCCGACCTTCTCAACAGGAATCCGGCGTGCGCGGCGACTTCGCCGCACACTTCCACGGATAGAGGACGAAACAATGAACAGACCCGCCCGCCTCCTCTGCCTCGCGCTCTGTCTCTCGACGCTCCCGGCCCCGGCCGCCACGGCGCAGACCGCCCCGGCCGCGCAGCCGAAAAGTCCCGCCGCGAAGAAGCCGGCCGCCAAGAAGCCGGCGGCCGAGGCGTCCGACCCGATGGCCGAGGTGCGCCGCGCTTCGGCCGTCTCGCTCGTCGCGGCGCTCGCCGACGAGGCGCGCAACTTCGGCGAGGCGGGTCTGCGCGCGCGCGTCCAGGCGCGCTCGGCCGACGCCTTGTGGGACACGGACAAGGAGCGCGCGCGCGCACTCTTCCGCCGCGCGTGGGAGGCGGCCGAGGCGCACGACCGCGACACCGGGCACCTGTCCGACGCCGAGCGCCGGCGACGCGCCATCGCGCAGGGCGGGGCCGGCGCGCGCGGCCTGCTCAACATGCGCCGCGAGGTCGTCACGCTCGCCTCCAAGCGCGACCGCGAGCTGGGCGAAGAGTTACTCGCGAAGATGGACGAGTCGCGCAAATCCGAGGAGTCGGCCACGGCCGCCGCGCCCGCCGCCACGCAAGGCCCCGCGCAGACGCCCGGCCAGCCCTTCAACCCGGACAACCCGCCGGCCGCGATGGCGCAGCGGCTCGGCCTCGCGCAGCAGATCCTCGACGACGGCGACACGGAGCGCGCGATGCAGTTCGCAGACCCGGCGCTCTACCCCGTCAACACCTTCGGCATGAACATCCTGAACACGCTGCGCGAGAAGGACGCGCCCGCGGCCGACAGGCGCTTCATGGCGCTCGTCACGCGCGCGGCCGCCGACCCCGCGGCCGACGCCAACACCGTCTCGCTGCTCGCGTCCTACCCGTTCACGCCGTTCCTCTACGTCACCGTCAACCCCAAAGGCCAGAGCCACACGCGGCAGTGGCGCGGCAACACCTCGCCGCCGGCAGGGCTCGACCCAAGGGTGCGCGAAGCCTTCCTCAACGCGGCGGCGCAGATACTTTTGCGGCCGCTCCCGCCGCCCGAGGAGGATCGCACGTCGTCGGGGCGCGTCGGCGGCTACGTCGTCGTCACGCGCATGCTCCCGCTCTTCGACCGACACGCGCCCGACAGGGCCGCGCCGCTGCGCGCGCGCCAGGCCCTTCTCGCACAGGACACGCCCGAGCGTAACCGCAGCCCGGACGACAAGCTGCTCACGCGCGGCGTCGTGCCCGAAGACCCGAACCGCGACGAGGTGCAGGAGGCGCTCAACAGGCTCGAACAGGCCAAGAACTCCAACGAGCGCGACATGATCTACTACCGCGCGGCGATGGCCTCTCTGGAGAAAGACCCGGCGCGCGCGCGCGAGTTCGCCGACAAGATAGAGGACGCGGACACGCGCAGGCAGCTCGTCTCCTTCATGGCCTTCCAGCAGGTGCAGGACGCGGTGCGCGCCAAGCGCCCCGACGACGTGCTGCGCCTCTCGCGCGGCGACGAACTGACGCGCGTGCAGCGCGCGTGGGGGCTGACCGAGGCCGCGCGGCTGCTCGCGAAGGAGCAGCCGGGGCGCGCGGGCGAGGCGCTCGACGAGGCCGCCGCCGAGGCGCGCCGCCTCGACGACGGGAGCCCCGAGCGCGTGCGCGCGCTCATCGCCGTCGCCACGCAGCTCGCCGCGCTCGACCGCGCTCGCGCGTGGGAGCTGATGGGCGAGGTGGTCAAGTCGGCCAACGCGCTCCCCGACTTCAGCGGCGAGGACGGCGAGATCACCGTCCGCGTCGAGTTCAAGGGCGGCGGCGCGATGACGCAGAACAACAACGTCGAGTCGTTCGACCTCGCGGGCGTCTTCGGCGCGCTGGCGCGCGAAGACTTCGACCGCGCCGCCGCGCTCGCGCGCACGCTCAAGGCGGAGGGCCCGCGCTCCGTGGCGACGCTCGCCATCGCCCGCGCCGTCCTCGTCAAGAAGACCGAGAGCGCGGCCGCCGCCAACTAATGGAACCATCGGCCGCCGGAAAAGGAATTCACAAGGGTAGACGGGAGAGGCCGGCCCCCGGAGGAAAGTGATGTCGAAAAGAGTTTCCCTCTTAGCACTCGCGCTCTGCTCGGTCGTGTCGCCGCTGCCGGCCGGCGCGCGGCAGGCGCAGCCCGCCCAACCTGCGAAGTCGGCGAAGTCGACGAAAGCGCCCGCGAAGAAGACGGCCGGCGCGACCGCCGAGCCCGACCCGATGGCCGAGATACGGCGCACGACCGCCGTCTCGCTCGTCACGACGCTCGCCGACGACGCGCGCGCCTTCCGCGAGCCGGGCTTGCGCGCGCGCGTGCAGGCGCGCTCGGCCGACGCCCTCTGGGACACCGACCGCGAGAAGGCCGCCGCGCTCTTCCGCCGCGCGTGGGACGAGGCCGAGTCGGCCGACGCCGAGGCCGACCGGCGCGTCGCCGACGAACGGAGGCGGCAGCAGCGCGAGCACGGCTCCTTCTCCGTCGCGCTCCCGCCGAGCCTGCGCACCGAAGTCCTCCGCCTCGCCGCCAAGCGCGACCGCGCGCTCGGCGAAGAGTTCCTGGTCAAGCTCGAAGAGGCGCGCAAGCGCGAGTCGGAGTCGGCCGCCACCTCGAACGAGCGCCCGCCCGACGCGGCGCAGGACGCTTCGGGGAAGCCGCAGCGGCCCGACCCGATGGAGACCCCGCCGGCGATAGCCAAGCGCCTCAGGCTCGCCGTCCAGCTCCTCGACGACGGCGACGTTGACCGCGCCATACAGTTCGCAGACCCCGCGCTCGGCTCGGTCACGCCGGTCGGCCTCGAATTCCTCGCGCGGCTGCGCGTGAAGAACGCGGCCGCCGCCGACGAGCGCTACGCCGCGATGGTCGCGCGCGCGGCCGTGAACCCCGCGTCCGACGCCAACACGGCCTCGCTGCTCTCGTCCTACCTCTTCACGCCGACGCTCTTCATGGTCTTCTCGGCCGGCGCCGGGTCGAGCGCGAACTCCTGGGGGCGAGGGGGGCCGAACCAGATAGCCGCGCCGGGCGCGACTGTCGCGCCGCGTATCCGCGCGGCCTACTTCAACGCGGCCTCGGGCATCCTGCTGCGCCCGACGCCGGCGGCCGAGCAGGACTTCACCTCTTCGGGCCGCGCCGGCTGGTACATGGTCATCGGGCGGCTGCTGCCGCTCTTCGACCAGTACGCGCCCGACCGCGCGGCGGCGCTGCGCGCCAAGATGGCCTCGCTCGCGCCCGACACGCCCGAGGGTCTCAGACGCCCCGAGGCCAACAACGCGCTCACGCGCGGGCTCGTCCCCGAAGACCCGAACCGCGACCGCGTCGGCGAGACGCTCGGGCGGCTCGACAAGGCCAAGACCGCCGAGGAGCGCGACGCCGTCTACGTCGACGCGGTCTTCGACGCCATGCAGAAGAAGGACCCGCGCGCCGAAGAGTTCCTCGAAAAGATTGAGGACGCGGACACGCGCAAGCAGCTGCGCGCCTACATCGACATGGAGGCGGCGCGCGCGGCCGCCAGCGAGAAGGACGTGGCCGAGCTGGTGCGCGTCGCGCGCGCCGGCACGCTGACGAGCTTCCAGCGCGTGTGGGCGCTGACCGAGGCGGCGCGGCTGCTCGCCAAAGACGAGCCCGGCCGCTCGGTCGAGCTGCTGGACGAGGCGCTCGTCGAGGCCAGGGAGCGCATCGACGCCGCGTCGAAGGAGCGCGTCGGCGCGTTCGTCGCCGTCGCCACGCAGCTCGTCGAGATAGACAGGCCGCGCGCGTGGGAGGTGATGCTCGAAGTCGTCAAGGCGTCGAACGCCGCGAAGGACTACACGGGTGAGGACGGCCGCATCGACACGCGCTTCCAGTCGAAGAACATGACGATGAGGTCGTCGTCCAGCGCGCAGTCGTTCGACCTCACGGACATCTTCACCAAGCTTGCGAACGAAGACATGCAGCGCGCCGCCGACCTCGCGCGCACCTTCGAGGGCGAGTCGCCGCGCGCCTTCGCCACGCTCGCCGTCGCGCGCACCGTGCTGGGCAAGGCCGAGCCGAAGCCCGAGCGCCAGCGCGCCGCGAACTGAGCCGGCCGAGTCGCGTCGAAACGCCCAAGGGGCGCGGGATTCACACCCGCGCCCCTTCCCTTTTGGACTTCTCCCACGCGCCGGTTTAAGATGCGTCGGCCTTCGACGAAATTCCACGTCCCACGTTCCCCGGAGGATTTACATTTGAAGTTCACGAACCTCTTACTCGGCGCGGCCGCCGCCGGCGCGCTGGCCGCCGTCGTCGTCCCCGCCGCGCGCAAAGCCGAAGCCGCCGGCACACGCGGCACGCACGCCGCCTACTCCCCGCAGGACGCCAAGACCTTCACGCACGAGGGCGCGGGCGTCACCTTCGAGCTGCCGGCCGGGTGGGAGGCCGAGGCCGACGGCGAGCAGGTCACGGTCTCGCCGGCCGGGGGCGGCGTCTCGCTCGTCTTCTGGGTGCCGGAGGAGGAAGACTTCGACGCGGCGTCCAAGGCGCTCGGCGAGGAGCTGGCGAAGCAGATTCAAGACCTGAAGTTCGACGGCGAGCCCAAGGCCGGCAAGCACAACGGCATGGATCACGCCGCCGTCAGCGGCTCGGGCAAGGTCGGCGGCAAAGAGATCCTCTTCAGCGCCGACATCCTTGAGGCGAAGAAGACGCTCATCGTCCTGACCATGGGCTCGGCCGAGGGCTTAGAGAAGCACCAGGCCGCGTACGTGAGCTTGGTCAAGAGCATCAGGAAGGTCGGCTAGACTTCGCACGCCCCGCGCGCACTCTGAAAAGGCGGCCCGCGCGGGCCGCCTTTTCAATTCGGATTCAATTCGGGCGGGCGGCGGCCGTATACTTCGACGGACGCGGACGTACCCGGAGGTGTTGTGTGATTAAACGGACGAGATGGGTCGAGAGGGAGTTCGACTTCGGGCTGGCGCTGGGCGTCTTCCCCTCCGTCGTCGAGCGCCTGCGCGGCACGCCCGCGCGGCTCGAAGAGTTGACGCGCGGGCTCTCGCGCGAGACGCTGACGGCGAAGAACCTCGCCGGCTCGTGGTCCGTGCAGGAGCAGGTCGGCCACCTCATCGACCTCGACGAGCTGCACGAGGGGCGGCTCGAAGACTACGCGCGGCACCACTCGACGCTGCGCGCGGCCGACATGACGAACCGCAAGACCGAGGAGGCCGGCCACAACGACGCGCGGCTCGAAGACCTGCTCGCGGCCTTCCGCGACGCGCGGCTCCGCTTCGTCCGCCGGCTCGAAGCGATGAGCGAGCAGGAGGTCGCGGCCTCCGCGCTCCACCCGCGCCTGCGCAAGCAGATGCGCGTCATCGACATGGCCTACTTCGTCGCGGAGCACGACGACCATCACCTCGCCTCGGTCAACGAGATCCTGCGCGCCGCCCGCCAATAAAAAAAACCGCCCGGCGCTTCGTCCAGCGCCGGGCGGAAACCACAGGAGAACCGTCCAACTTACCCACGGCCGCGTTCCCCCCGCGACTCGTTGGGTAACTGCTATGCTGTACCTTCGGATGCCCCGCGCCCCGCGCAGCGTTGCTCAAAAACTTTTCGCCCCGCCCGCGCTCACAAAAATCCGCCAGCTCGTTTGAGTTCCCCCGCCGGCGGGCGCATCATACGGCACTCAGGCGGCGACAATACTGACGTGAGCCACTTTCTGACTTTCGTGCTCGTACGGCCCGGAGAGGCGGACGCCGCGCGCAGGGCGCGCGAGCTGCTCGCACCTTTCTTCGCGCCCGACGGCGTACACGACCCCAGCAACCCCTCGGCAAAGTTCGACGGCTGCGTCGTCGGGGGGAGTTTCGACGGCCAGCTCTACGGCGCGGAGCGGATGTACAACCTGACGCCCTCCGAGTTCCAAAGTCGCTACGGCTTCGACGTGCTGCGCGACGGGGAGAACGTGCGCGAGGCGTCCGAGGTGCCGGCCGGCCTCACCCCTTACGCCGTGGTCACGCCCGAGGGCGAGTAGCTCGACTGCGAGGGTAAGACGGCCGCGCGCTGGAAGGCCGAGGTGAGGGAGCTGCTGCGGCTGCACGCGGGCTGCGCGGCGGTCGCCGTCGATTGCCACTGCTGAGAGGCGACCTTCACCCCGTCCGGGGCGGGAGGGTTCAGCGTTCGTATCGCAGGACGAGGCCGTCGCCGCCGACCGCCCAGCCGACCTTCTTGTCGAAGAAGAGCGCGTAGAGGTGCTGGCGCGTCCCCGTGTCCTGCTGCTTCCACGTCTCGCCGCCGTCGTCCGAGCGCATGATGACGCCGCCGCGCCCGATGACCCAGCCGTCATTCTTCCCCGTGAACTTCACGCTCAGGAGCGTCGAGCGGACGGGCGCGGGGACGGCCCTCCACGTCCGACCGCCGTCCTCTGTGCGCAGGATCGTGCCGCGCTCGCCGACGACCCAGCCGCGCTCGTCGCCCTCGAAGTCTACGTGGTAGAGCGCGGCCGTCGTGCCCGAGGTCTGCACCATCCAGCTCTCGCCGCCGTCGCGCGTGTAGAGGATGCGGCCGCCGCTGCCGACCACCCACCCGCGCTTGTCGCCGTCGAAGTCGAGGTGAATCAGCTCGTCGCGCACTGGCACGCGCTGGCGCTGCCAGGACGCGCCGCCGTTGTCGGTCGAGAGCACGAGGCTGTCCACGACGTTCTCGCCGCGCGTCAGCGAGCCGACGACCCAGCCGCGCTTCTTGCTCGTGAAGCGCACGCTGTAGAGTTCGGGCTCGGCGCCGCCGAAGGTCTGCGCGGTGAAGCGCGTCGAGGGTTGCCACGTCTCGCCCCCGTCCTCGGTGATGAAAATCTCCGAGCCGGCGAGCAGGTAGCCGTCCTCGTCGTTGCGGAAGTATACGTCGTTGAACGAGTCCTTAGAGGCGACGGTCTGACGCGCCCACGTGCGCCCGCCGTCGCGCGTGCGGAGCACCACCCCGCCGTCGCCCGCCACCCAGCCGCGCTTTGAATCGGCGAAGTAGACGGCGTTCAAATCCTTCCCCGGCAGCCCGTGCCGCCGGCCGACCCAGCCCAACTCCTGCGCGCGCACGACGCCCGCGCACGACGCCAAAAGAAGGGCCGCGCACGAAGCGAGCGCGGCCCTCCGACACGACTCTTTGAAACTCATCTTCCGGCTCAACTCTTTCCTCAAAGGAGTCCGAAAAAATCTACCGCCCCCTGCTCGAATTCGTCGCCCCTTTTGTACATGAATGGACACTCAAGGTACAAGGGGAGAGTAGGCATAAGTCAGTAGTCAGTAGTCAGTAACGCGATGTGCAAGTTTAGTTCGTTAACAACTCAGCCAGGCGCAATGGCTCATTGCCCTGCGCGCGGTTGAGAATGATCGCCGCCGTATGTGCCAGCACCTTCCGCAGCAGTCTCGAAGAGAGATGCCACAGGTCGCGCGCCCAGACCCGCTTGACGCGGAAGCGCTCGCAGAGTTGGCCGAAGACCGTCTCGATCCGGTAGCGGATGCGGCTGATGGCGCGGCTGCGCCCCGGGTCCGGGTCGCTCTTCGCCTTCCTGAAGGGCACCAACATCTCCAGCCCGCGCCCACGCAGCCGTGCGTGCGACTCCGGCACCCAGTAGGCGCGGTCGCCGAGGCAGACGCCTTCGGTCTCGTCCGTCAACTCTTCGAGCACGGCCGCGTCCGCCACCCCCGCCGCGCAGACCGAGAGGCGCGTCACCACCCCCGGCCAAGCCACCCGCGCGTGGAGGCGGAAGCCGTAGACGGTCGCCTTCGCCGAGTGGTCTTTGCCGAAGCCCGCCTCGCCGCGGAAGGTGCGCGAGCGCGGGGCGCGGGCGAACCGGCAGACCGCGACGGGGAAGCTATCGACCAGCGCCCAGGGGGGGTCGCAGCCCGTCCGGGGCAGCAGGTGCTGCCAGAGCGCCTCCTTGACGCGCCAGAGGTTGGCCGCCTGCCGCGCGAACGTCGTGCGGTGTACCCGACAAAGCGCCGGGAAGAAGTGGCCGTAATGGCGGCGGAAGTAGGCGAGCACCTCGGTGTCGCGGTCAAGCCCGAGGTACTCGCCGACGAGTTCGGCGGTCAGCACCTCACTGTCATGCAGCACGGGGCGCGGCCCGCGCTGTCGCAGCCGACCCGGAATGACACGCGGCAGGGCGTCGTCGACGAGGCAGAAGACGGCTATAATCAGAGAGTCCGAGTCCACACGGCACCTCCTGACGGAAAGCTTGAGCACTTCCCATTAGAAGGTGAGTGGGCTCGGACTTTCAACTTTTCAAACAACTAAAACTTGCACATCGCGTCAGTAGTCAGTAGTCAGTAGTCAGTAGAAAAAACTAAAGGCGGCGCGTCCCGGCTGATGACCGAAGACGCGCCGCATGTCTTTCTACTGACTACTCTACTGTCTACTGCCTACTGTCTACTGTCTACTGTTCACGCGGTAGACGCGGCCGTTGTGGACGACGACGACGCGCTCGCCGAGCGAGAAGAAGCGCGCGAGCTGCGGCTCGCGGCGGACGAGCGCGAAGTATTCTTCCGCGCCGAATTCGAGCGCCGTCTCGGGCAGCTTCGCCTCGGGCTTGAACTCCGAGTCCACCCAGACGCCTTCGCGCAGGTAGAACGTCTTCTCGCCGACCTTGCGTACGCCCGCCGTGGGCGCGTCTTCATCGACGCGGACGACCTCCTGCTGCGCGCGGTCGCGCTTGCTCTGCCGGACGGCCACCTCGCCGGTCTTGGCCTTCGCGGCGTCCGCCGGCGGCGGCGCGGAGTTGAGGTCGGCGACGGAGCGCTCGCTCATCTGCACAGGCCCGCCGCCGCTCCCGACGCTCCCGCCTCCGACTCCGCCTCTGACCCCGGTTGGCGCGGGGCGGCGCGCGGGCTGGCGGCGATTCCCCGGCAAGACGCGGAGACTCGTCTCGTCCTCCCTGCGGTCGAAGCCCGAGTTCTCTTCGAGCGCGAGGTACGAAGTGTAAGGCGTGACGATGCCGTAGCGCGTGCCGAGGTCGACTATCTCGTCGGTCAGCTCCTTCTGCTCGCCGTTGGTGCGTATCTGCTCCATCAGCCAGCCGACGCGGCGCGTCGCCCAGAGGCGCGGCAGGAAGTCGTTGCGCTCGCTCCGCAGGGGGAAGCTCAAGGAGGCGTAGTTGAACGAGCGTTCGCGCGCGCCCGTCCGCCCGGTCAGTCGGAGGTTGATGTTGCTCAGGTCGGACGCGTTGCGGTAGCGGCCGATGAGCGTGACCTGCGTGCCGCGGAAGACGTCGGGCATCTCGCGCGGGTAGACGAAGTCGGTCACGACGCCGCCCATGTCGAGCTTGAGGTCGGTCAGAACCGGGTGGTTGATCTTGGTGAAGAAGTTCGAGACCTTGACCTCCAAGTCCTCTTTCGGCTCGACGTACTCGGCGACGCCGCCGTTCTCGGCCGCGAGCTTGTCGAGGAGCGCCGTGTTCACGTCGTAGCCGACGCCGAAGGTGAAGAGGCGCACGCCGGGGACGCGTGCGGCGCGCGCGTTCTCGGCGATGCGCTCAGGTTTGGTCTCGCCGACGGTCGGCAGGCCGTCCGTCATGAAGACGAGGATGCGCGGGCGCTCGGCGCGGTCGAACTGCGCCATCGCGGAGACGAGCGCGCCGTTGATGTTGGTGCCGCCCACGGGTCTGAGCTGCTTGATGAAATCCTCGCCCGTCGCGCGCCCGCGCTCGTCGGCCTGCAAGAGACCCGTAGTCATCAGGTGCTCTTCGCCCGCGAAGTTGATGACGTTGAAGCGGTCGGCGGGGCGCAGGCTTCGGACGCCGAAGAGGAGCGCCGAGCGCGCCTTCTCCATCTTCCCGGCCTCGGCCATCGACCCCGAGGTGTCGAGGACGAAGACGACATCCTTGGCGGCGTACTCGGCCTCGGCCACGTCGTCCTTCGGCGAGATGGTGAGCAGGAAGAAGCCCTGCCTGCCCGGCTCGCGGTGCGTCAAAAGCGTCATCCCGAAGTCCGCGTCCGAGAGCGTGTAGAAGAGCTGGAAGTCCTGCGGCTCGCGCCCGGCGGCCGACTCGAACGAGACGCGCGCGCGGCGCTCGCCCGAGCGCGACACGTCCACCTCGTGGCTCGGCGAGTAGATGTTGCGGACGGGCTCGCGCCCCTCGACCTCGACGCGCCCCGAGACGGTGCCCGTTATCCGCGCGACGTTGCGCCCCGTGCCGAGCGGGTAGCGGTAGGCGACCGTGCCGCCCTCGGCCACGAGGACTTGCGTGTAGGTCAGCTCAAGCCGCTTGTCCGAGTGCGGAGGGATGGGGAAGATGCTGGCCTGAAAGAGGTCGCGGCCGGCGTATTCGAGCAGGCCGGGGTCGCGCTGGCGCCGGACGATCTCGTCGTAGATGCGGCGCGCCTCCTCGCGCGAGCGCACCTCGCCGACCAGGCGGCGGTCGCCGTCCCAGATGGCGAACTCCTGTATCGAGGCCGACTCGGGGATGGGAAAGAAGTACGTGCCTTCGAGCGTGGCGTCGGTGTCGTTGCGGAAGATTTGCTCGACGTGCGTGGTCGCCACCTGCGCGGCGATTTTGGTGTCAATCTTAATCGACTTGACGGGCAGGGCGCGCGGCATCGTCACGGGGACGGGGCGCGGCGGCGCGGGGCAGCGGCGGCAGGGGCCGGGGACGATGACGCCCTGCGCGCTGGCGGTCGCCGTCGCGAGCGCCATCAGCACGAGGCCGAAGCAGAGGCACATCAGATTTCGGAAGGTACGCATCCCTTTTCTCCTCAAAAGCTCCTCAAAAAATTACGGCGGATTTAGACGTGCCGTCGGCCTTTTTGTTGCGAAACCGCCCGGCCGTCGGTAGAACGCCCCGGCGGCGGGGTTCTTGCGCGCGGACGGCGGAACAAGGTCGGGCGGCGCGGCGTCTAAAGACCCACCGGACGGATAAGTCGAGAAGTCTGCCCGAGGGGCCCGGGCCGGCCGGGCTGGAGGGAGTGATGCAGAACCCTTTTCAAGAGAACCTGCGGAGGCCGTGGCTGCTGCTCTGCACCACGCTGCTCGTCGTCTACTCGATCATGCCGGGCGAGTACGAGACGCTCTTCTTCAACGCCGCGCCCGGCTCATTCGTCGAGGCGCTGATGTTCCTGCTCTCGTTCCCGCTCGGCGCGGCCGCCGCCTCGCTCTTCCACTCGCCCGACCTCGGCGTGTCGGGGCGCTTCGCCTTCTGGGCGGCCTCGATGGGCGTCGGCTACTGGCAGTGGTTCCACCTCTTCCCGGCGCTGCTCCGACGGCTGCCGCCGCGCGCGGCTTCGATCACTCTGAATCTCTCGCACGCCCCGGGCGTTGCCCCGCACGCGCCGCTCGGGTCGGCCGCGACGACGCGCCCGCTCGCCCTGCCCGTCGCGCCGGCGCGCCCGCCCGTCCCGCAGTTCAACGACCGCGGCCTGACCCCGCTCGAACGCGTCTTCCGCGACGAGGAGTAGCGCGGCGGCGAAGGTGGAGTCGGCGGGCGCGGGGTCACATCTCGCGCAGGCTCGGGTTGCGCGAGGCGACGGCGAGGCCGAAGAACAGGATGACGAGGCCGCAGGCCGAGAGCACGGGGCGCGGGCCGAAGCGGTCGGACGCCGCGCCCGAGACGAAGCCGCCGACCGGCATCGTCCCGATGAAGGTCAGAATCCACATGCTCATCACGCGCCCGCGCATCTCGTCTCTCACGAGCTGCTGCAAGAGCGTGTTGCCGAGCGCGAAGAGGAAGACCATCGACATCCCCGTCGCGAAGAGCAGCGGGAGCGCGGCCGGCGGCGACGCCGCGCCCAGCGCCGTGATGCACGCCCCGCCCGAGAAGAGGCTGCCCAACAGGAACAGGCCCTTGCGCCGCAGGTCGCCCAGGTAGGCGAGCGTGAGCGCGCCGACGAGCGCCCCCGCCCCGGCCATCCCCATCATCAGCGACAGCCCCGCCTCGTCCCACCCGTAGACGTTGCGCGCGAACAGCGGCATCAGCACGAGGTAGGGCGCGCCGAACAGCCCCACGACCGTCGAGCACAGGAGCACCACGCGCACCCGAGGCCGTCCGCGCACGTAGCCGAACCCCTCGACCACGTCGCCCCACATCGAGCCACGCCCGCCCGAGACCTTCGCCTCCTCCGCGGCGTCGGGCGCTCGCCCGTCCGGCGGGGGCGCGGCGGCCGCCCCACCCCCGACCCCCGTCTTCTCCGCCGCCCCCTCCGCGCGCGGCCGCCCGAAGTTGACGCGAGAGAGCGCCACGACGATGGCGACGTAGGAGAGCCCGTTGGCGAGGAAGCAGCCCGCCATCCCGAGCAGCCCCATCGTCACGGCGGCCAGCAGCGGCCCGATGACGCGCGCCAACTGGAACTGCGACGAGTTGAGCGCGACGGCGTTGGCCACGTCTTCGCGCCCGACGAGGTCGAACGTGAGGGCCTGGTAGGACGGCCCCGACAGCGCCCAGCAGCAGCCCGTGACGAACGTCAGCACCAGCACCATCCACACGTCCGAAGGTTGGCGCGCCCCGCCCCGCCAGCGGATCACGTCCGCCCAGATGAGGTACGCCAGCACGAGCGCCGAGAGCCCCGCGAGCGCCTGCGTGTAGATGAGCAGGCGCTTGCGGTCGAGCTTGTCGGCGATGACGCCGCCGACCAGCGTCAGCACGAACCCCGGCGCGGTCGCGACGAAGGTGTCCACGCCGAGCCACGTCCCCGAGTCGGTCAGTTGCAGCACGAGCCAGCTCTGCGCGACCGTCTGCATCCACGTCCCCGCGTTCGAGAGGAACGCGCCGGCGAGGAAGAGCCGGAAGTTGCGGTGCCCGAGCGCGCGGAACATCCCCGGGGCGCGCGGCGTCTGCGTCGGCTGGGGCTGTGTGCGGGGCGCGGCCATGAGTCTTGCGGTAAGGGTCGCGAACGTGAATAATGCTCGCCGCGCGGGGCGAGGTTAAAAGGGGCACCGGCCCGTGCGGGCCCGCGCCCCTTCCAGGATCGCCCCGCCGCTAAGCAGTCTAAAATGCCTTCGACGCCGGGAAACCGCAAGGAGCACGGATGATCCGCGAGCAGTTGATGAAGAGGGAGCCGGAGGCGGTGAACGACTTCCGCCTGCGCGGCCTCGGCGAAGTCTCGCGCGTCGAGGCGCTGTCGGACGGCGTCTTCGCCTTCGCCATCACGCTGCTCGTCGTCTCGCTCGAAGTGCCGCGCACGTTCGACCAACTGCTGTTGATGATGCGCGGCTTCCTCGCCTTCGCCGTCACCTTCGCGATGCTCTTCCACGTCTGGTACACGCAGTACCGCTTCTTCCGTCGCTACGGCCTCAACGACAACTTCACCATCTGGATGACGGCGCTGTTGCTCTTCGTCGTCCTCTTCTACGTCTACCCGCTGAAGTTCGTCTGGACGCTGATGATCAACGTCGTCCTCGGCTTCGGGAGGACGGTCGAGGTCGGCGGGCAGTTGGTGCCCGTGGTGCGCGGCGCGCAGGTGCCGACGCTGCTCGCCGTCTACGGCGCGGGCTTCGCCGCCGTCTTCGTCATCTTCACGCTGCTCTACTGGAACGCCTACCGCAAGCGCGCCGCCCTCGGACTCAACGCGCTCGAAACGCACGACACCTGGAGCGACGTGCAGGCGAACGCCCTGATGGCGCTCGTCGGACTCTTCTCCGTGGCGCTCGCGCTCACGGGCACCGCCGTCAGCTCCCTGCTCGCCGGCCTGAGCTACTGGCTCATCGGCCCCGTCCAATACCTGCACGGACGCCTCCGCCACAAGTCGCGCCTGAAGCTTGAGGCGCAGGCGTCGGCCCCCGCGCTGAGCCACGCGGAGGCGGGGCTCTAACCCTCCGGCTCCAAACTCAGGACGACGACCTCGGGCGGGACGCGGAAGCGGACGGGGATGATGCTCGTGCCGACGCCGCCGCCGACGTAGAGGTGACGGCCGCCCTCCTCGACGTGGCCGAAGGCGTAGCGCTGCCCAAAGCGCGAGGGGACGACGGGGCGGCCCAAGAGCGGCAGGTTGACCTGGCCGCCGTGCGTGTGACCAGCGACGGTGAGGCTGACGCGCGCGGGCACGCCGGGGAAGATGTCCGGGTTGTGCGTGAAGAGGATGACGGGGTCGCCCGCGGGGACTTCGCGCAGGGCGGCCTCCACGTCGGGGCGGCGCGTCCAGAGGTCTGCGACGCCGGCCAGCCACAACGCGCGCCCGCCGCGCTCGACGCGCGCCGCGCCGTTCTCAAGCACGCGGAGCCCCGCGCCTTCGAGCGCGCGCGTGACGCGCCCGCCGTCGAACCACCAGTCGTGGTTACCCAACACGGCGTAGACGCCGAGCGGCGCGCGCAGGTGTTTCAGCTCGCCGGCTATCGGCTCGGGCTCGACGAAGGTGCCGCCCGCGACGCCGCCGCGCTCGCCGCCCTTGTCCTGCGGGCCGCCGATGACGAAGTCGCCCGTGATGAGAACCACGTCGGGCGCTTCATCGTTCGTCCGCTCGACGACGCGGCGCAGGCGGCCAAGACTCATGTGCGGCGCGCCGACGTGCAGGTCGGTCAGCAGCGCGACCTTCAGCCCCGCGTGCTCCGCGCGCCAGCCGGGGACGCGCAGGCTCACGCGCCGGACGGCGAGCGACGCCGGCTCAAGCCAGAACGCCCACGCCGCGAGAAGCGCCACCACGGCGAGCGCGGCGGCGAGCGCGATTCTCAGTTTCGATTTGAAGAGGCGAGACACTGAGAGCGATTGGAATTTGAAATTTCAAATCTGAAATTTCAAATTATTAAAGTCATTCCCTCCTCCAGGCGGAGAGCGGCGCGCCCGTGCCGCCGCGCCTGTGCGCGACTATCTCGGCGAGGACGGAGAGCGCGACCTCCTCGGGCGAGACCGCGCCGATGTCGAGTCCGACGGGCGCGCGCACCTCCCTCAACTGCTCCTCGGGGAAGCCCGCCTCGCGCAGCCGCGAGAGCACTATCCCCGTGCGCCGCCGGCTCCCGATCATGCCGACGTAGTCGGGCCGCGCGGCGAGCGCGGCCCTCATGCACTCCTCGTCCTCGTTGTGGCCGCGCGTGACGACGGCCACGTAGACGCCGCGCCCCGTCCCGATGACTTCCGTAAGCCGCCGGGCCCAGCCCGGCGCGGCCGCGAGCTCTATCTCCTCTTCGGGAAACCGCTCGCGCGTGAGGAAGTCCTCGCGGTCGTCGAGGAGCGTGACGCGGTAGCCGACGGCGCGCGCGAGTCGCGCGAGCGCGGCGCCGACGTGACCCGCGCCGCAGACGACGACGCGCGGCTCCGGCTCGACACGCTCGAAGAGGACGCGCGCCCCGCGCCACTCGCCGAGCGCGGGCGCGAACTCCTCGACGCCGAGTGTGCGTGCCTCCTCGCGCCCGGCTAAGAAGGCGCGCGCGCGTTCTCGGAGGGCGTCGTCGAGGGCGTCGTCGCCGGTCGTCCCCGCGCCCGCGCCCGCGCCCGAAGCCTCAAACAGAACTTTCGCGCCGACGCCGCGCGCGGCCTCGACCACCGTGACGAGCGCGGCGAGCGAGCCCTCTTCGAGAACGCGCGCGAGCGAGCGCGTCAGACGCTCGGGAGGATTTTGAGGGGGCGAGTTCTCCATCGGCGGGCGCGCGCGGCCTACTTGCCTTCGGGGCGTGCGAGGCCGACGGCGGCCAGCGCTCGGCGCGCGAGCCAGAGCGGGCCGACGAGCAGGTAGACGGGGTTGCGGAAGAAGGCCGGGCTGTTGCCCTCGACGGCGTGCCCCGCGAACTGGAAGACCCAGCCCAGGACGAAAAGCCCCAGCGCCCAGCGCCACGACCAGAAGAAGAGCGGCAGGCTCACCACGATAAAGGGGATGCCGACGGCGTGCGTCAGCTTGTTAAAAGGGTGCCGGTGCTTCGCCTTGTACGTCTCGACGAAAGAAGTTGGCATTGGCTCACTCCTTTAAGAGCTGTTGGCTGTTGGCTGTCGGCTTTTAGCTTGTAAGCGAGGCGGGCGAAGGTGGCGATTAAAAGCTAAAAGCCGACAGCCAACAGCTTACTCCCAAACGTCCAGAAAAATCTCCATCGTGCCG
>DASWNR010000222.1:0-7845 GCA_036399155.1 Pyrinomonadaceae bacterium | reverse complement strand
ATCGGCGTGCTCCGAGACGCGGCCGAAGACGAACTCGCTGAGCGCTACTTCGGGGATTTCGACTTCGGGGAAAGGGCTGCGGAAGATCATCAAAGTCTCCTCGCTCAAACCTGACTCACATTAAAAGTCGGACGCGGCGCGAGCGGGACGGATTCGGACTGGCGCGTGAGGCGTGAACGGGGCCGGGACACGACGCCCGACCTCACCACCGACCGCCGTCAACTGTCTGCTGAAAACTAACGGATGCGGTAGGCTTGGCCGCCCACGACGACGACGACCTCGCCGGCGATCTGCTCGGCGACGCGCCCGATGACGGGCACGTCCGCGACGAGCGCGCGGAAGGCTTCGGTGCCGCGCCGCACGCCGGTCGAACGCATGGAAGGCTTGTAGTTAACATCGACCCACGCGGAGCCCTCGCGACGGAAGCGGTGGCCGGCCGCCGCGCGCGTCTCGCCGCCTTCGGTCTTCTGCTCGGCGCGCGCGTTCGGGCGGCGGCGCGCGGCGAAAGAGCCGCCGCGTCCGTCGCGCTCCGACTCCCTCTGAGTCGCCCCCGCGGCCGCGTTGCCCTCTTCGTAGGTTCTCGACGCGCTGTTGTCGGCCCCGCGCTTCTGGTTGCGCGCGCCGCCGTCCGGCATCTGCACCTCGTTGGCCGCGCGCCTGCGCTGCATGGCCGCCTCGTTCGACGCGATCTCGTCGGCGGGCTCGGCCCCCCGCGCGCGCTTCTCCCTGTTGTTGTCTTCGCCGTCGGACTTCGCGGGCGGCTGCGCCGTCTCGACGGCGACGGGCTTCGGCGCGGACTTCGCAATCTCGGTCGTAGCTTCCGGGCCCGCCGACGTTGCGGGCGGGGCGGCGGCGGGCGGCGGCGCGGAGGCGTCCTCCGCGACCGAGGTCACGGGCGCCGGCTGCGGCTCGCCCGCGTTAGGCCCACGCCCGACGGAAGGCGGCTCGGTTCTCGTCGCGACAGAGGTGGCCGCCCCACTCTCCGTTTCGCCGGGCTGGCCGGGCACACCCGACTGGTTAACGTTGGCCGTCATCGCCTTCTCGGCGGAACCCGCGTCGGGCCGCGTCTGCGCGACTTCCGTTTGTGGGCGCGCGCTCTGCGTGTTCGGCAAAGAGCCCGCGTCGCGCGAGCGCAGCGCGACGAAGGAGACGACCGCGACGAGTGACACCGCGAGCAACGGCACCGCGTAACGCAGAGCGCGCGGCGAGAAGAGCGCCGCCGTCCACGCGCGCCACGACGCGGGTCGCGGCGCTTCGGCGGAGGCCGGGGCCGCCGCCGAAGCGTTCTGCTTAGACTCAATCCCGCCGAGCACGCGCGAGAGCGAGACGACGACCCCGCGACAACGATCGCAGTCGGCGAGGTGCGTGGTCGCCGCGAGCCGCGCGCCGGCGGGCAGAGCGCCTTCGGCGAACGCGCCCAGCTCGTCGGCGTCGAGGTGCGCCGACGCGGGCGTCGCGGCGCCGTTGCCGTCGCCGTCCGCGAGCGACCCCGCCGCCGTCCAGCGCGCGCGGCGCCGGAGCAGCGAGTCGATCTCTTTGTCGAAGCCCTCTTTCATCACAAACGTTCCGGTCTAACGATTAACGCCTTTCGGCGTCCGAAGTTTGAACGCGCGGGCGGGCGAAACTTGCGCCCGACCGCCGCCGCGCCCACGCCTTTCACTCGTAGAGTTCCTCGCGCTTCTCGACGGCGGCGGACGCCTCCGGCGCGAGCATCGAGCGCAGGTCGGCGTCGGTGTGCGCGTGCGCCACTTCAGAGAGCGTGCGCGCGACCTCCTCGCGCGTCCAGCGACGCTCGCCCGCGAGCGTCGCCTCGACCCGGCGGCGCACTTCGGCGTGGATGCGCGTCAGGCGACGGCTCGCCGTCGCCTCGTGGACGCCCAGAACCGCCCCCGCCTCCTTCAATTTCAACCCGTCGAAGTAGTAGAGCCGGACGAGCAGGCGGTCTTCCGCGTCGAGCCCGCCGAGCGCGCCCGCGAGCGCCTCCTCGACCGTGCGCGAAGCGTCCGACTCGGCGAGCGCGCTCTCCGGGTCGAGCGAAGGCGCCGGCCGCCAGCCGTCCTGCTCGTGAGACTCTGCGGCAGCGCGGTCGAACTCCGAAGGCTCCTCGGTCTGAACCAGACGCGACGTGCGCCGGTGGCGGTCTACCGCGAGCTGTCCGACGACCGCGCGCAGCCAGCCGCCCAGGCTCCCGCAGCCGGAGTAGTAAGCGAGCTTGCCCGCGGGGCGTCCGTCCGCGCGCTCGCGCAGGCCGTAAAGCTCGGCCCAGACAGACCCGGCCAACTCTTCCGCCTCCGCCTCGCCCGCGCTCGCCGAGCGCGCCGCCGAGAGCAACGTCGCGCGGTACTGGCCGACGAGGTCGTCCCACGCGGCGGCGTCGCCGCGCTCGCAAGCCACGACCAGCAGAAGCTCGTCGGCGTGCAGCGCGTCGATGAACCCGCCGACCTCCTTCGCCCCCGACTGCGGCGCGTGACGCAGCAGGTACTTCTCGACCGTCGCGCGGACGCGCGGGGCGACCGCCTCGGCGTCGAGCGAGCGCACGCTCCCCGCGCGCGCCAGCAGTCGCCGCGCTCCTTCACGCACGAGTTGTTCGAGGTCTGTCGGCATCCTTGAGTCTCGAAGCGAAGATGCCCCGCCGGCCGGCCCGCGTATGCTACCACGAATCGAGTAGTCAGTAGACAGTAGTCAGTAGTCAGTAGTAAAACTTCTCTTTAACAGGCGGTCAGTGTCGAAGCATCAATCTCCGCAGTGCGGAGCCTACTGGCTACTGTCTGCCGTCTACTGTCGTTATGCTCCGCGTCATGGAAATCTTCCGCTCCGTCCAGGGCGAGTCGACGCACGCCGGCCGCCCCTGCACGTTCGTGCGCCTGACGGGCTGCCCTATGCGCTGCGTGTGGTGCGACAGCGAATACACGTTCACGGGCGGCGAGCGCGTCTCGTTCGACGATGTGATGCGGCAGGTGCGCGCCTACGGTTGCCAGTTGGTCGAGGTGACGGGCGGCGAGCCTCTGGCGCAGAAGAACGCTTTCGAGCTGATTCGGCGGCTCTGCGACGAGGGCTACGAGGTCTTGATCGAGACCGGCGGGTACGTCTCGACCGAGGGCGTGGACGAGCGCGCCAAGCTGATCCTCGACGTGAAGTGCCCCGCCTCGGGCGAGGCCGGGCGCAACCACTGGCCGAACCTGGGGCGGCTGCGCGCCGACCTGGACGAGGTCAAGTTCGTCGTCAAAGACCGCGCCGACTGGGAGTTCGCGCGCGGAGTCATAGACAAGTACGAACTTGAGAACCGCGCGCTCGCCGTCCTCGTCTCCCCCGTCTGGGGCGAGACCGACCTGAAGGAGATGGCCGACCTCGTCGCGCGGAGCGGGCTGAAGAACGCACGCATGCAGTTGCAGCTACACAAATACATCTGGGGCCCGGAGGTGCACGGCGTCTGATGGGCGGCTCGCCGACGGACAGGGATTTCGTCAACGACGAAGAGCCCGACGAGGCCGCGCCCGGGGACGAGAGCGCGCCCCCCGACGGCGAAGCGACGCTCGCCGTCTGCCTTGTCTCGGGCGGGATGGACTCGTGCGTGACGGCCGCGCTCGCGCGCGAGGAGAACGACGAGCTTGCCTTCCTACACGTCTCCTACGGCCAACTGACCGAGGCGCGCGAGCGCCGCGCCTTCGAGGAGCTGGCGGACTTCTACGGCGTCTCGCGCCGGCTCGCCGTCTCGCTCGAACACCTCGCGCGCATCGGCGGGTCGTCCTTGACAGACCCGTCCGTGCCCGTCGCCGAGGCCGACATCGACGCGCCCGGCATCCCGACGAGCTACGTCCCCTTCCGCAACGCGCACCTGCTCGCCGTCGCGACGAGCTGGGCCGAAGTCACGCGCGCGCGCCGCATCTACATCGGAGCCGTCGCCGAAGACTCCTCGGGCTACCCCGACTGCCGCCCGGAGTTCTACGAGGCTTTCCAGCGCGCAATCGACGCGGGGACGCGCCCCGAGACGCGCGTAGAAATCAGGACGCCCGTCATACACATGCGCAAGGCCGAGATCATCCGGCGCGGCGTACGCCTGGGCGCGCCGCTCGGGCTGACCTGGTCATGCTACCGCGCCGAGGAGCGCGCGTGCGGCGGCTGCGACTCGTGCGCGCTGCGGCTGCGCGCCTTCCGCGAGGCGGGGCTCGAAGACCCGATTGCTTACGCCTAGAGGCTCGCAAAACGCGGCGTTTTGCTGCTAAAATAGCGCCCGGAAAACCCAAACAGGGACACGGACTGACAACCGGCGGGGACGCGTCCGCATCATAAACGCGGCCTCCGCATCCCCTCGGAAGCGTCAGCAATCATTCAGTCAGCAGGAGACCACCGACCATGCGTTCCAAGCCTTTCATCCGCACGCTCTTCGCCGCGCTTCTCCTGGCCGCCTTCGCCGTCGCCGCCTCGGCGCAGACGACGCAGGTCAACGGCACGGTCAAGCTCAGACAGGCCGACGGCACCGAAGTCCCCGTCGCCGGCGCGCAGATCGACATCTACCGCACCGACATCAAGGGCGAGTACCACACCAAGACCGACAAGAAGGGTCACTACATCCACGCCGGGCTGCCCTTCATCGGCACCTACACGATGATCGTCAGCGCCCCCGGCGCGCGGCCGACCTTCGCCACCAAGATGCGCTTCAACGCCTCGCAGGATAGGGACTTCCTCCTCCAGCCCGGCGGCGGCGAGAAGCTGACGCTCGAAGAGGTCAACAAGCTCGACACCGGCAGGGGGTCGGCCCCGGGCGACCCCTACGACAAGAACGCCCAGCCCCCCTCCGAGAGCAAGGAGGACAAGGCCAAGCGCGAGGAGATGGAGCGCAAGATCAGAGAGGTCGAGGCGAAGAACGCCGAAGTCCTCAAGAGCAACGAGGCCGTCACCGGCGCATTCAAAGCCGGCAACGACGCACTCTTCGCCAAGCCGCCCCGCATCGACGAGGCCATCACGCATTACAGGCAAGGTCTGACCGCCCGCCCCGACGAGGTCGCGCTCCTGACCAACCTCGCGGAGGCGCTGCGCCTGCGCGGCGACGACCGCTTCAACGCCGCCATCAAGTCCACCGACAACGACGCCAAGCTCCAGGGGCTTGAGGCGGCGAAGAAGGACTGGACGGAGTCGGCCGCGACGGCCAACAGGGCGGTCGAGGTTGTCAAGGGGGCCTCGCCCACCGCCGAGGCCGCGAGCGCGGCGGCGTTCGAGCAGAACAAGAGGGCCGCCTACTCCGTCCGCGCCCTCGCCATGCGCCGCGTCGCCTCCAAGGTCGATCAGTCGCAGGCGGCCGCGGCGCTCGTCGCCAACCAGGAGTTCATGAACGCCGAGACCGACCCGGCCAAGAAGGCCAAGCTCCAGACCGAGACTTTGCAGATGCTCTTCGACGCCAACGCCTCCGACCTCGTGCAGGCCGAGGCGCAGAAGATGCTCGCCGAAAACCCGGACAACCCGGACGCCAACCGCATCCTCGGCCTCGCGCTCTACGCGACCGGCGACAAGGCCAAGTACCAGCAGGCGGCGAACCACCTTCAGCGGTACGTGGACAAGGCTCCCGACACCGACCAGCTCAAGGCTTCGACCAAAGAAGCGCTCGAATACCTGAAGACGGCCGAGAACATCAAGCCCGAGAAGGCGCCGGCGCGCCCCGCCCGTCGCCGCCCGTAAGCAGACCTAAACCACGAGCTTTCCGCAACTTAGCCGCGCCCGGGATATCTCCCGGGCGCGGCTTTTTGAATTCGCCCCGACCACTTCCAGATTCATCTTGACAGCCTTTTAGTTAAACAGTAACATGCAATAGGCAAACGAGAGTTAACATCGTTTGCCTAGCGCTGTCGGTGCGATCGGCAGCCAAAGCCCTTAAAAGTACCGCGCACGCCCCGCCTGTTCTCGGCCCTAAACACGGAACGCTCCAAAATGTCTGCCAAACTCGGCGAAATCCTCGTCCGCGAAAATCTCCTGACCCCGCACCAGTTGCGCGAAGCCCTCGAATTCCAGAGGGAGCACGGGGGCCGTCTCGGCTTCAACCTGGTCAAGATGGGGCTGGTCTCAGACGACATGATTACGGCCGTGCTCTCGCGGCAGTACGGCGTGCCCTCGGTCAACCTGGAGCTGTTCGACATCGACGAGTCGGTCATCCGGCTCATCCCGCGCGAGGTCGCCGACAAGTATTCCGTGCTGCCGCTCTCGCGCGTCGGGGCGACGCTGACGCTGGCGATGGTCGACCCGACGAACGTCTTCGCCATGGACGACATCAAGTTCATGACGGGGCTCAACATCGAGCCGGTGGTCGTCTCGGAGGCGAGCGTGCAGGACGCCATCTCGCGCTACTACTCGCAGTCGCGCGAGATGGAGCTGGCGCGCGACTCCGAGGAGAGCGCCGCCTCGAACGGCAACGGCCACCTCGACGAGCTGCCCGGCTCGTCCATGACGCTCGAATCGCTCGACTTCGAGGCCGACGGCGCCGACGCGCTCGAAGTCATCGACGAGAGCGACGAGATCGACCTCTCGAACCTGACGCGGATGAGCGAGGACGCCCCCGTCGTCCGGCTCGTCAACGTGCTTTTGGCCGACTCGCTCCAGCGCGGGGCCTCCGACATCCACATTGAGCCCTACGAGAAGGAGATGCGCATCCGCTTCCGCATCGACGGCGTGCTCTACGACGTGATGCACCCGCCGCTCAGGCTGCGCGACGCGCTCATCTCGCGCATCAAGATTCTCTCCAAGCTCGACATCGCCGAGAAGCGCCTGCCGCAGGACGGACGCATCAAGATCAAGCTCAAGGTTCACGGCCGCTCGCGCGAGCTGGACTTCCGCGTCTCGACGCTCCCGACGCTCTTCGGGGAGAAGGTCGTGCTCCGCCTCCTCGACAAGGAGCGGCTGATGCTCGACATGACGAAGCTCGGCTTCGAGCCCGAAAGCCTTGTCAAGTTCCAGCGCAACATCACGAAGCCCTACGGCATGGTGCTCGTCACGGGGCCGACGGGGTCGGGTAAGACCAACACCCTCTACTCGGCCTTGCAGGCTCTGAACACGTCCGAGACGAACATCATGACGGCCGAAGACCCCGTCGAGTTCAACCTGCCGGGCATCAACCAGGTGCAGATGAAGGAGCAGATCGGGCTGAACTTCGCGGCCGCGCTGCGCTCCTTCCTGCGCCAGGACCCGAACATCATCCTCGTCGGCGAAATCCGCGACTTCGAGACGGCCGAGATCGCCATCAAGGCCGCGCTCACGGGCCACCTCGTCCTCTCCACCCTCCACACCAACGACGCGCCCTCCACCATCTCCCGCCTGATGAACATGGGCATCGAGCCCTTCCTCGTCGCCACCTCCGTCAACCTCATCCAGGCGCAGCGCCTCATCCGCCGCATCTGCAAGGACTGCAGGACCGAGCACCACCTGCCTCCCGAGGGGCTGATCGAAGTCGGCTTCTCGAAGGAAGAGGCCGCGCAGCTCAAGACCTACAAGGGGTCGGGCTGCGCTAAGTGCAACAACACGGGGTACAAGGGGCGGGTCGGCCTCTACGAAGTGATGGAGGTGACCGAGGAGATACGCGAGCTGATTCTGATCGGCGCCTCGGCGCTTGAGCTGCGCAAGCGCGCCATCGAGGACGGCATGATCACGCTCCGCGAGTCCGGGCTCCAGAAAATCAGGAACGGCATCACCACGCTCGAAGAGGTGGTGCGCGAAACGGTGGCATAGAACATGAACAGGCTGCGCGTCATCACACTAACGCTTCTCGTCCTCGTCACGGTGGCCGGGGCGCTACCCATCACGGAGTCGCTCGCCCGGTGGAGCCGCCGCTCGGCCTCCGCACAGCGCAAGCGCTACCGCAAG
>DASWNR010000221.1:0-3093 GCA_036399155.1 Pyrinomonadaceae bacterium | reverse complement strand
TCACCCTTTTACGAGAAACTATTGAACTACCCGGCGACCGGGCGCATTACCTCCCCGCGTCCGGCTCCGCCGGGAGACGATTCGGCTTTCGCCGACCCATTACGGAGTTAGACCGAATAATACGGAGTTAGACCGAATGATTCGGCTTTTCATGCCCTACTGCGTAGTTAGGCCGAGCCATTCGGCACAATAGTAGTTATGCGCTAGCGGCATCTGATACCCTCGGAAATTTCATTGCCTACTATCGTCCTTTGCGCTAGTCTCTACCACCTTAGCTCTGCCGAACCTCGCCGGGAGAAGGGATGATGGAAGATAAACACCTCACGGCAGCGAAGCTCGTATATGAGAACGAAAATTGGTTTAAGTCCGGCGCTTTGTGGTTCTTCATTATCGCCGGGCTGTCCTTGGTTAACTCCATCACCCAGCTCTCGGGCGGCGAATTTAACTTCGTCTTCGGCCTCATTATCACGCGAATCATAAACGCCTTCGCCCGTGGGCTCGGGCCTGCGGGGAAAAGCATCGCGGTTATTCTCAGTGTGGTGATCGCCTGCGTTTTCGCCCTGATCGGCTTTCTGGCGAGGCGGAGATATAGATGGGCTTTCGTCGTCGGGATGATTCTGTACGCGTTTGACGGGCTGTTGTCTGTGTTCGTCCGGGACTGGATAAGCATTGCCATCCACCTGTTCGCCCTGTATGGCATCTATAGAGGGCTACGGGCGCTCGGCGGCTTGGATAAATTGGCAGCAGAGATGATTACAAGCCCGACGCCGGGCGCGGGAGTCAGTCATAAGAAATGCCTAAGCTGTGGGTTGAATAACGTGCCTGCGGCGGCCCAGTGCGAGCGATGTGGTGTGGCGTTGAAGACGTGATAATCACGCCGCGCATAACAACGGCATGCACCCGACCGCCGACACGACTGTTCTCATGTTTCGTGAAAGGCTCGGGGCGGCGGGTGGTGCCGGGCGTTACGCTTGAGACGCGGTCATGTGTGTGCCGGATTCGAGGTCGGCGATGAGCTGTTCGAGGGCGGGGAGGGCCTGCTCTTCGACGTAGTCTCGGCCGAGGAGGCGCATCATCTGGCGGGGGCGCGTCTCGCCGCGCGCCTCCTTGAGCAGCGCGCGGCAGAGGGCGACGACGACGGGCGTGGCGAACTGCTTACCGGCGTTGCGGCGGAAGTCTTCGACCACTTCGTCGAAGGTGCGGCGTCGGCGGTAGGGGCGGTCGGTCGTCATCGCGTCGAACGAGTCGGCGAGCGAGACTATCTTGGCGCCCGCGGGAATCTCCTCGTCCTTGAGCCCTTCGGGGTAGCCGCGCCCGTCCGGGCGCTCGTGGTGGTAGCGCGCCATCAGAGGGATGTCCGCGAAGGGGTGGTGGATGGGGCGGAGGATTTCGTAGCCGGCTGCCGGGTGCCGGTTCAGCTCCGACGACTGCTTGGCGTCGATGCGGTAGGGCGCGTTGATAATCTCGCGGTCTACGACCAGCTTGCCCACGTCGTGCAGGTAGCCGCCGATGGCGATGGCCTCGACCTCCTCGTCCGGCCAGCCCATCTCGCGCGCGATGATCTCGCTGTACTTGCCGACGCGCTCCGAGTGACCCTGCGTGTACTTGTCCTTGCAGTCGATGGCCGCCGCGAAGGCGCGCACCGTGTCGTTGTAGCTCCCCTTCAGCGACTCGTAGAGCTTGCGGTTCTCCTCCGCGCGCCGCGCGACCTCGCGCAGCAGCCGGTGGTTGTGCAGGCCGACGCCGACGTGGCGGCCGAGCGCGCGCGCCAGTTCCCTGTCCTCCTGCGTGAACGGCTCGCCGCTGGCCTTCCCGCCGAGCAGGATGACGCCGACCAGCTCGTCGCGCACGACGAGCGGCGTGACCACCTCGACGCCCGCCTCCTGAAACCTCGCGTGTATCTCGTGCTCGGCGAGCGCGTAATCCCGCAAGGCGTGCGCGTAAGGGGTGGAGCCGCTGCCGTTGCCGTTGCCGTTCGCGCCCTCGTCCGGCCTGCCGGGGAGTTTGACTTCCGCCGGGTGCCCGTCGCCGAAGCCGCGCGAGGCGACGAAGCGCAGCGCGCCGGCCTCGCGGTCGAACTCGGCCACCGCGCCCCGCCGGATGCCCATCGTGCCGAGGACGACGTGGAGCGCCGAGCGCACCATCTCCTCGAAGTCGCTCGTCTCCGCGATCTCCTCGCCCAAGTCGGCGAGCGCCGCGAAGGCGTGGAGCACCATGCGCGTGCTGTCTGACATTTATCTTTGAACCCTTCCCGCGTGGTCGAGAAAGATTAGTGCCCGGGGGGTGTCGCCGAAAAGTCTTCGAGCGTGGCGAGCGCCGCCTCCTCGCTGTCGGCGAGGACGACCAGGCGCGTCAGGCCGAGCAGCTCGAAGAGCTTGAGCGTGTGCACGCTCACGTTCGAGAAGGCGACGCGCGCGCCGCGCCGCTCGGCCGCGTCGATGACGCCCAGAAGAATCGAGACGCCGATGCTGTTGACCAGCTCGGTGTCGCGGAAGTTGATGACGAGGGCGCGGCAGCCGCGCTCGATCCGAATCAGGCACTCGCGCTCGATGCGCTGGCCGCTCATCTTGTTGACGTAGTCGCCCGCGTAGACGACCGCGACCTCCCCCACGGCCTGCCCGCCGGAGGGTTCGGTGAGTGGCTCTGACATCCGTCAGCTCTCCCCTTCTTTACTTGCGAAGATATTTCGTCATCCGTAGTCGGGTGCCGTCTTCGACGCGCTCGAACTCCACGTCGTCCATCAGCGTGCGGATGAGTTTGAGTCCCCAGCCCCTACGCCCCTTCGCGCCCTCGGCGGCGCCGCCGTTCTTGTCGGCGGACGCGGCGCCGTTCTCGGCGACGCTGGCGGGCAGGGAGAGCCCGCGGCTGGAAACAGTGATGACTAATTTATCACCTTCGACCCGAAAGCGGTTATAGATTTTTCGCTCGGTGCTCAGAGAGTGTTCCGAGGCGTTGATGCACGCCTCGATGAGCGCGTGCTTGATCTTGTTGATGTCCTCGGGCTGGAACTCCATCCGGCGCGCTATCTGCTCGACGGTGTGCGCCGCGACCAGCTCCGTGTCCTCGCTCATCGGCAGCTCGATGGCGAACTCG
>DASWNR010000220.1:0-4911 GCA_036399155.1 Pyrinomonadaceae bacterium | reverse complement strand
CTGCGTCGGTGTGACGGGCGGCGTCACGGGCGCGGCCGCCGGCTTCAACAGGTAGCTCTTCGTCTTGACGACCTCGGCGAGATGCGCGCTCACGTCTTCAACGTCAGCGCCGACGAACATCTCTGCGTCAGCCACGTCGTTGAAACCCAGCGCCTGCGCGGCGGCGCGAATCTCCGCCGTGCGCGCGCGCTGGTTGGCGGCCGTCGCGCGGGCTTCCGCGTCGGCGAGCGCCGTCTCGGCGGCCGTGCGCGCGGTGCGCTCGGTCTCCACGTCGGTCGCGGGCACGTAGCCCTCGGGCACGGCCGGGGCGGGTGCGGGCTCGGGCGTAGGCGCGGGAGTCGGCTCAGGTGCCGGAGTCGGCGACCCGCCCCCTTCCGCGGCGGCCTCGTTGTGGTTGTGGCATATGCCGCTGATGTCGATGTAGAACTTCCGGCGCATGATTCACCTCTCGTTACTTGACCGCGTGAAGCGGCCGTTCAAATCTGGTCAATCCCCAACGCCTGTCACGGCGCTCGCCGACCAGGTCACGTAACTTCAACCTGCCCGACTTGAATAATTCGTATTTCGCGTCGCCGAGCACGGCGCGCTGAATCTCTTCCGCCTGCGCTTCGAGCCACGCCTCGCCGGTCTTTATCCCGGACTCATCGCCGCCCGTGACGAGCGGCACCTGAACGCACCGACAGCAAGGATGACTCTCAAGCCTCTCCTCGACCCTGAACACCTGCCCGTGCATGGCTAAGCACATCGCGCAGGTGCGCCGGGAGAGAGAAGCCGTCCACGTCCAGCCCGACAGCACGTCGGAGCTGGCCCGGTAAACCTCGCGCGCCGCCTCGCGGTAGGAGTGCAGGGTCTCAGTCCGGGCGATGGTCAGCGCGCGCGCCATGCCGCCCCCGAAGGCGTCGCGGAAGCGGCGCGCTATCACGTCGGCCGACGCGCCCTCGGCCACGCCCGAGACGAGCGCGAGCCGGGCGCGCTCGCCCGCGCGGCGGCCCGCCTCGTTCAAGAGTGTGGCGAGGGGTGAACCGTCCGAGGCGAAGCCGGCGGCGGCCTCTACGGCGGCCGTGTTGAGGTTTCCGAAGCGCGCCTGAACCGAGAGCCCTTCGGCGTCGAGCGCCGCGACGACTAGCGCGCGGGCGTCCGCGAGGCCGAGACGTGCGGCGGCCGCCTGCTCGGCACTGATGACTCGCGCCGCGCCCTGGGAGAAGCGCAGCATCTCCGCCGTCATCTCTTTCTTCAGCGTTGCGAGGCGGCCGCGCTCGTAGAGCCAGCCCGCGGGGATTTCGTCGCCGCGCAACCTGGCGGCCTCGATGTCTCTGGCGAGGTCGTTGAGCTTCTTCTTTATTCGCTCGTAAGAGACGGCGTAGGCGCGCACGAGCAGGGACGCGGCCCTCCTCTCGCGGGAGAAGAGCCGCGCCTTGAATGCTTCGGCGGTGTCGTATACGTCGGGCATTAGACGGTTGCGTTCGAGAGTTCGGTCTCGTCGCGGAGCGTGATCGGCAGCAGGCCGAGGTGCTGGATGGGGTCGAGGCCGACCGTGGCGAGCGCGCCGGCGGGCGCGAAGCCCGCGCGGATGAGCGCGCCGGCGGCGTCCGCGCGCTTCTTGATGTCGTCGGCGTCGAGCTCGCCCGGCTGGTCGCCGGCGACCGGCTCGGCCCCGACGCCGCGGTCGAAGGCGTCGAGGATCTGCGAGCCCATGTCGTCGGCCGTGGGCGTGCGCATCTTGGCCTCGTGCTCGGGGTCGCCGCCGAGTTCCTTGATGAGCGTGTTCGTGGAGAAGCCGAGGCGCTGCTTGCCCTCCGCGACTTCGACCTTCGCCTTCTCGTCGCCGGGGAGGGCGTCGCCCCAGTTGAGCTTGACCTTCTGACCTTTGAGGCCGCCGATGACGAGCAGCGCCTCGACGCACTCTTTAATCATGCGGCCGTAGCGGAGCTGCTTCTTCTCGGTCTTCTCGATGAGCGGGCCGTAGAGGAGGCGGAGCGCGACGCTTGAGAGCTGGCCCGTCGTCTCGACCTTGCCGGTCGCGACTTCGGGGACGCCCGTCATCTCGGCGAGCCCCTCGCGCAGAACCTTGCGCAAGGAGAGCGCCGTCGATATGTCATTCGTCATCTCCAGCAGGCCGATCTCGGCCTCGGCAGACTGGCCGGTCGGGTTCAGGAAGAGCATGCCGTCCGTGCCCCACTCTAAATCCGTCTTCTTCAGCTTCTTCGCCCACGCCTTCGGGCTGGAGTGCATGCGCACGACCTTGCCGCACATCGAATCCAGGCGGGAGATGTAGGCGATCACGGCGAGCACCTGCTCGGTCAGGTCGGGCTTGCCGTAAGTGCATTTCGGGTTCGGGAGATTCTTCGCGTGGAAAATCGGGGGGAAGGCGAAGTTCCACGTCATGTCGTAGGCGGTCGGCGTCCAGAGTTGGCCGCCGTCGCGCGACTCGAAGTGGCGGATGCGCCAGGTCTTCTTATTCTCGGCGCGCTCGGTCTCCTCTTTGAAGAGGTACTCACGGCCGCCCGCGTCGGTCATCTGATACGAGCAGCGGAAGATGACCGGGCGGGAAACGTCATGCGGGTCGGTGACTATCTCGTAGGTCGCCGGGTCGCCGACCGTGACGCGGGGCTCTCCGGTCTCCTCGATGCAAATCTTCAGGTAGGCATCGCCGGTGACGGCGCCGTCCTGCGCCATCTCCTGAAACTCTTCGTCGCGCTGGGACTGGGGCCAGACCCGCTCCAGGTACTCTTCGCCGGTCTTGTCCTGGTCGGTGCCGACGCCGATGACGAGCGGCTTGCCGAAGAGGAAGCCGACGCCCGTGTCGACGACGATCTCGGCGTAGTTGATGTAGACGTTGTCGTCGGGCTGGCCGTCCTTGACCTTCAACTGCTTCGGCGCGTAGCCGGAGTAGTAGGAGAGCGCCGAGGCGATCATGGTCTGCCGCGTCAGGCGGCGCACCTGCTCCATCGCCTTGTCGCGCGCGCCGCCGAAGAGGCCGCGGATGCTGTTGAGGACGTTGCTTAAGAAATCGTTCATCGCTACTTCCCTTCCCGCCGGGTGTGCCCGACCGAGTACAAAGTAGCGGCGTTAAAGATTGATTTTCGGGCTTACCAGAGAGACTGGCCGTGCTCGACATCCCCGGCCTTCAGGCGCTCGATTGCCTCACGCATCAGGGCGCGGGCGATAACCGTGTCGTCGTGCATCCCTCGCGGCGCGCTGTACGAGATGCGATTCGTGTTCGCGTTACGCTTCGACTCGTAGGCTTCGAGTTCGATAGTCCCCTGCGCATCGTCTATAAACTGGAAAGGTTCGTTTTCGAGAGTCAGCGCGAGCGACTGAATCAGAGGCGATTTCGACTGCGCAGTCGTCTCGAAGCCGTCGAGTGGCAGACCCTCGCTCTGCAACGCCTCAAGGTTCGGCGAGCCGATGGAGTTCGTCTCCATCAGCCCGAACCCGACGCCCCACTTCTTGCACAGCTCGGCGATTCGCGCGCGCTGGAAAGCCCAGCCGATTTGATTGAATCTCTCCAGCTCCAGCTCGCGGCGGCAATCAACACAGCCGATGCTGAGGGCCGTGAAGTCGTCTTTCTGGCCCCAGTCCCCGCCGAGCACTTTCGTATGCCCGACGTGGTCAGCGGGCACGGTGATGACCTTCGTCAGCTTCGCGAGGATGTTGCGGAAGACGCTCCCGGCATTGGCTAGGAACTGCGCAAGGTATTCCTGCTGAAAGGTGTCGGACGGCAGCTCGTCTTTCGCCTCGTCTATTTCCGACGGGGCAATGTACGGGTTGACTAAAGTGGGCAACTGGAAAGAGCGCCACTTCTTCTGTAAATCGTCCAGCCCGCGCGCGAACAGCTTGTAAAAGAAGTTGCGCCCCTTCGGCGTAGAGAAAAACCACGCGTCCCCGATGTAGTCGGCGAGCGTCGGGCGGATTTCTTCCTGCCACTGCTTTTCGAGGTTCGCGGCCATCGCCGCTTCGTCGATGCCGACGCGCTTATACTTGCGCCCGCGCGCGACCGTGCCCGAGTCGAGCGACCAGCATTCGACGATGCCGCCGTTAATGAGCTTGATTCGTTTTTGCTGAGTGTCTTTCTTCTTTATGACGGGTTCGAGCAGACGCTCGAACTCTTCCCAGACCTCTAAGAGCAGCTTGTAAGTGGGGGCGAACCACGCTACGGGGTAGCCCTGCAAAGCCACGGGGGCGAGCAGGTTGACGCCGAGCGTCGTTTTGCCGAAGCGACGCCCGCACGCCAGGACGTTAAATCTGGCGTGCGCGTCCATCACGGCCTGCTGCCCGACGTGAAGGCTGGGCAGCACGAGCTGGATGTCAGTCTTCTGTCTCCGCTTGTTTCGGCTTCTCTTCATAGCGGACGGTGACTGTCACCTCTCCGGTCTCTTCCTCGTCGTCATCCATGCCCGCGCCGCCGCGCCCTCTCTCGCCGACCTCTTTGGCGATGTCGTCGAGCAGGGCGCGCAGGGCGTTCAGCTCCGCGAGGTTGAAATGCTTTTCCGTGACGAACTTCGTCCACGCGCCCGAGCCGAGCGCCTTCTCTTTCCTGAGCCAGAGCTTGTCGCCGAGCAGCTCGGCCTTCAGCCTCTCGGCCAGCTCGTTCAGCGTCGAGACGCGCTCCTCTTTCAGCGCGAGCCCCGTGCGCAGCGCGTCGGACTCGGACGCCGCGCGCAGCTCGTCGAGCGCGACGCCGCGCGAGTCGCGGTAGAAGTCCACCTGCTGACGGGAGACGGAAAAGGGCGGCCTACATTTCGCCGCCCTCGCGTTCATCTCGTCGGACTGGAGCCCTTCGGCGACCCACGCGAGAACCTTCTCCTTCTGTTTCTTAGTGAGCGTCATCCCGCCCCCCAGCATCGTTTTGCCGTCCAGTCGTGCGCCCTCTGTAAAAACTTAGGCTCGTACGGAAAGGCGAGCAGAGGA
>DASWNR010000219.1:0-8428 GCA_036399155.1 Pyrinomonadaceae bacterium | reverse complement strand
TGTCGAGCGCCTCCTGCGCCAGCGCGGCGGTCTTCACCTCCGCCCCGGCCCCCTTAAGCGCGTAGGCGACAAACTCGCGCGTGTCCGTCTCGTCTTCGACGACCAGCACGCGCAGCCCCTTCAGCGCCGCCGGGCGTGCCGGCGGGCTCGCGCCGCCTCCCGGCGCGTGTTCCGGCGCTGCGCTCGCGGAGTCGGCCGTCGCCAAAGGCAGTCTGACGGTGAAAGAGGAGCCGCGCCCCTCCCCCTCCCTGTCCGCGCTGATCGCGCCGCCGTGCAATTCCACGAGGTGGCGCGCGATGGCGAGGCCGAGCCCGAGGCCGCCGTACTGCCTCGTCGTCGAGCCGTCGGCCTGCCGGAAGCGGTCGAAGACGTGCGGCAAAAAGTTCGCGCCGATGCCCTGTCCGGTGTCCTCCACCCTGACCTCCGCGTGTGGGCCAGCGCGGCGGAGAAGCACGCCGACCCGACCCCCCTCGGGCGTGAACTTGACGGCGTTCGACAGAAGGTTCCACGCGACCTGCTGCAACCGGCCGGCGTCGCCGAGCAGCGGGCCGAGCGGCTCCAACTCGACTTCGAGCCGAATTTTCTTGGCGCGCGCCGCCGGGCGCACCGACTCGACGGCGGCCTCTATGACCCGGGCGAACTCGACGGGTCGCGTGTCCAGGCGGAGCTTGCCCGTCACGATGCGCGACACGTCGAGCAGTTCGTCTATGAGCTGCGACTGCGCCTTCGCGTTGCGCTCGATGGTTTCCAGAGCGCCCCCGGCTGTTCCCTCGGGGAGTTTGCCGCCGCGCAGCAGCCGCGCCCAGCCGAGTATTGCGGTGAGCGGGGTGCGCAGCTCGTGCGAGAGCGTGGCGAGGAACTCGTCCTTGGCGCGGTTGGCGGCCTCGGCCTCGGCGCGCGCGGCCTGCTCGCGCACGAGCAGGCGGGCGCGCTCCTGCTCGGCCTGCTTGCGCTCGGCGACCTCCTGTTGCAGCTCCGCGGCGTGGCGCTGCGCCTCTGTGTAGAGCCGCGCGTTCTCGTAAGCCACGGCGGCCTGCGCCGTCAGTGTCGCCGCGAGCCGCTCGTCCGCCTCGCTGAACCCCTCGGCGTCGAGCTTGTCGGTCAGGTAGAGCCAGCCGTTGCCGCCCGACGGCGAGAGGATCGGGGCACCGAGGAATGACGTGGCGGGCGTCCCCTGGCGCGGGACGCCGGCCGGCCGCTCGCCGTCGGTCAGGCAGAGCCGCACGGGCTGCCGCCCTGCGAGCAGCGGGCCGAGGAGTTCGTTCCCCATTTTGAGGACGCCGCCCTCGGCGGCCGCGTCGTGGCCGCTGACGTGGGAGTGCCGGAGCGTCCGGCCGTCCTCTTCAAACATGCCGACCGCAGCCTGCCGGGCTCCGACGATGTCGCGCGCCGCGTGGCAGAACTTCCGGAGCACCTGTTCGGGGTCGCGCTCGGCGGCGAGGCGCTGCCCCAACTCGATGAGCATCGAGAGTCGCCGGAGGTTGGCGTCCTCCAGCTCGACGTTCTTCTCGCGCAGCAGGGCGGCCTGCCGCTTGACCTCCTCGGTCTTCTTGAACAGCTCGACGAAGACCGCCACCTTCGACCTGAGGATGGCGGGCTCCACCGGCTTGAGGATGTAGTCCACGGCGCCGAGCGAGTAGCCCTTCGAGAGCAGCGCGCCGCCCGCGTTGTCGGCCGTGAGGAAGATGATGGGGATGTCGCGCGACCGCTCGCGCCCGCGGATGAGCGCCGCCGTCTCAAGGCCGTCGATGCCCGGCATGTAGACGTCGAGCAGGATGACGGCCGAGTCGTGGTCGAGGAGGTAGCGCAACGCCTCGTCGCCGGAGGAGGCGCGCACGAGGTTGCGGTCGGGGGCGGCGAGAATGGCCTCCAGCGCGAGCAGGTTGCCCTCGTTGTCGTCGACGAGCAGGATGTTGATGTCCGGCTGAACGGCTTCTGCCATGTGCTTCACCTCGCGGCCTCGCGGCCGAGGCCGTTCAGGAACGGCGCTATCTCGGGGAGCGGCAGGACGCGGTCCACGTCCGCGGCCTCGACGGCGGCCCGCGGCATCTCGGGCGCGCGCGCCGTCGCAGGGTCCTGCGCGACGGCGACGCCCCCCGCCGCCTTTATCCTCGCCAGCCCGCGCGCCCCGTCGCCGTTGGCGCCCGTCAGGACGACGCCGACGACGCCCGCGCCGTAGGCGTCGGCCGCCGACTCGAAGAGCACGTCGATGGAGGGGCGCGCGAAGTAGACGGGCGCCTCGGTGGAGAGGGCGAAGTTGCCCTTCTCGACGAGCAGGTGGTAGTCGCGCGGCGCGAGGTAGACGCGTCCGGCCATAATGGGCTCCTTGTCCTCGGGCTCCGAGACGTTCCGGCGGCAGCAGCGTTGCAGGAACCTGCACAGTTCGCTGCCCGGCTCCTTGCTGCGGTGCTGCACGACGACGACCGGCCACGGGAAGTCATCCGCGAGCCCGGGCAGCAGAACCTGCATGGCCGCCAGGCCACCCGTGGAAGTCCCGACGACGACGACCCTCTCCACGGACACCCCTACCTCACCTTCCGGTACAGCCTGTTCTCCGCGTCCAGCTCGTCGTAGTCGGCCTCGCGCGGCGTGAAGCGGAGCGACTCCTTGTTCCCCACGCCGAAGACCCCGAACATGACGAGGCTGTCGTAAATCAGGTTGTGCACGCGCCTCTGTAACGTCTTGTTGAAGTAGATCATCACGTTGCGGCACAGGATGACGTGGAACTCGTTGAACGAGCCGTCGGTGACGAGGTTGTGCTCCGAGAAGACGAGGTTCTCCTTGAGCGACGGCTTGAAGATGACGTGCTCGTACTGCGCCGTGTAGTAGTCGGAGAAGAAGCCGCGGCCGCCCGCCTTCATGTAGTTGCCCGTGTACTCCTGCATCGAGGCCAGCGGGAAGATGCCCTCCCGGGCCTTCCTCAAGACCACCGGGTTCATGTCGGTGGCGTAGATGCGGCAGCGCGGGTAGAGCCCCTCCTCCTGAAGGAGGATGGCCATCGAGTAGACCTCCTCGCCCGTGGAACACCCGGCGTGCCAGACGCGGACGAAGGGGTAGGTGCGCAGCAGCGGCACGACCTTCGTCCGGAAGGCGAGGTAGAAGGACGGGTCGCGGAACATCGACGTGACGTTGATGGAGAGCGTGTGCAGGAAGCGTTCGAGGCACGCCGGGTCGTGCAGGAGCTTGGCCTGCAAACCCGAGACGGTTCCGACGCCCTCGCGCTGCACGCTCTCGCGTATCCGCCGCCTGAGCGAGGCCGGGGCGTAGTTGCGGAAGTCCGCCCCGTAGTAGCGGAAGACCCCTTCGAGGAGCAGCCCGATTTCTATATCTTCGAGCTGCTCCTCCTCGCCTCGCGGCCGGCTCTCAGCCACGCGCGCCCTCCTGCCGGTAGAGCCAGACGCGCAGCAGCGACAGGAGCTGGTCGATGTCGAGCGGCTTCGAGATGTAGTCCGAAGCCCCGGCCTCGATGCAGCGGTCGCGGTCGGCCTTCATCGCCTTGGCGGTGAGCGCGATGATGGGGAGCGACCTGTACTGCGGCATCTCGCGGATGGCGGCCGTCGTCTCGTAGCCGTCCATGCCGGGCATCATGATGTCCATCAGGATGGCCTGGATGCCGGGCGTCCGCTGCAACACCTCGATGGCCTCGCGGCCGTTCTCGGCGTGGACGACGACCATGTTCTGGCTCTCCAGCGCGCTCGTCAGGGCGAAGATGTTGCGCACGTCGTCGTCGACGACGAGCACCTTCTTGCCCGCCAGGACGGGGTCGCGGCGGTGCATCTGTTCGAGGACGCGCCGCTTCGGCTCGGGCAGGTTCGCCTCGACGCGGTGGAGGAAGAGAGTCGTCTCGGCCAGCAGCCGCTCGGGCGAGCTGACCTCCTTGACGATGATGGCGTCGGCCACCTTCCGCAGTTGCGTCTCCTCCTTCTCGGTCAGCTCCTTGCCCGTGTAGACGATGATGGGCAGCTCCGTATGGCCCTGTTCATTCTGGATGCGCTCGATCAGCTCGAAGCCGGTCATGTCGGGGAGCTTGAGGTCGAGCACCATGCAGTCGAACGGCTCGCCCTTGAGCGCCGCGAGCGCCTCCTCGCCGGAGGCGACCGCCGTCGTCACCACGTCGCCGTTGCCGATCAGCTCGACGATGCTCATGCGCTGCGCGTCGTCGTCCTCGACGACGAGGAGGCGCTTGACGCCGCGCTGGACGAAGGCCGCGATGTCGTCGAAGGCGTCGGCGAGTTGCTCGCGGCTGACCGGCTTCTGGAGCTGTGTGAAGGCGCCCATCTTGATGGCGCGCGTACGCTGCTCGTCGCCCGACGAGATGATGTGGACGGGGATGTGGCTCGTGTCGGCGTCGTGCTTCAGGCGGTCGAGCACGGTCCAGCCGTCGCGGTCGGGCAGCATGATGTCGAGCGTGACGGCGTCCGGCCTATACTTGCGCGCGAGCGCGAGCGCCACGTCGCCGCGCGTCGCCACCAGCCCCTTGAACCCCTTCTCGTGCGCGAGGTCGAGGAGTATCTGCGCGAAGCCCGGGTCGTCCTCTACGATGAGCAGCACGCGCTCGCCGGGCTGGATGTCGCTCCGGTCGTCGCGGATGGATTCGACCGCGTCGGACGTGTCGAACGTTGACACCGACGCGGCGGAGCCGTCGCCGCCGTCGGCTCCCGCCCCGCGTAAGGCGACGCCCGCGCCGCCGTTCCCGGCAACCCCGTGCCCGAAGCCGCCGTTACCGCCGCGCAGAGCCCCGCCGCCCCCGTCGCCCTGCCCGCCCGTCGGCCTGCCCGGGGACGGCGCCCTGTATGTGCGCGGCAGGTAGAGCGTGAAGGTGCTGCCCTTGCCCGGCTCGCTCTGGACGCGAATCTCGCCGCCGAGCAGGCGCGCGATCTCGCGGCTGATCGAGAGCCCGAGCCCCGTGCCGCCGTACTTGCGGCTGGTCGTGCCGTCGGCCTGCTGGAACGCCTCGAAGATGATCTTCTGCTTGTCGGCTGGGATGCCGATGCCGGTGTCGATGACCTCGAAGGCTATGACCGTCTCGGCGCGGTTCAGCCCCTCGTGCATGAAGTTCGCCTTCTTGTCCGAGACCCCTATGCGGAGCGAGACGCCGCCCTCCTCCGTGAACTTGATGGCGTTCGAGAGCAGGTTCTTCAGTATCTGCTGCAAACGCTTCTCGTCCGTGTGGATGGCGGCGGGCAGCCCCGGCGCCGTCTCGACCGAGAAGTCGAGGCCCTTGTCCTGCGCCACCTGCTGGAAGCTGCGGCCGAGCGCCGCCGTCACGTCGTCGAAGGCCACCTCGCCCGCCTCGACCGTCATCATCCCGGACTCTATCTTCGAGAGGTCGAGGATGTCGTTGATGAGCGAGAGCAGGTCGGCGCCCGAGGAGTGGATGGTCTCGGCGAACTGCACCTGCTTGGGCGTCAGCGTCGTCTCGTTGTTCTCGGCGAGCTGGCGCGAGAGGATGAGCATCGAGTTGAGCGGCGTGCGCAGCTCGTGCGACATGTTGGCGAGGAACTCGGACTTGTACTTGGAGGTCAGCGCCAACTGCTCGGCCTTCTCCTCCATGGCCCAGCGCGCCTCCTCGACCTCGCGGTTCTTGGCCTCGACCTCCGCCTTCTGCTTGGCGAGCAGCGACGCCTTCTCCTGCAACTCCTCGTTCGTCTGCTGCAACTCCTCCTGCTGGCTCTTCAAAAGCTCCTCGGACTCGCGGAGGGATTCGGCCTGCTGCTCCAGCCGTTCGTTCGTCTTCTTCAGCTCGTCTTGCTGGCTCTGGAGTTCCGTCGCCAGCGACTGCGACTGTTGGAGCAAGTCCTCGGTGCGCGAGTTGGCCTCGATGGTGTTGAGCACGATGCCAATGCTCTCGGTGAGCTGGTCGAGGAAGGTGATGTGCGCCTCGTTGAAGCGGTTGAAGGAGGCCAGCTCGATGACGGCCTTGACCTCGCCCTCGAAGAGGACGGGGAGCACGACGATGTTGAGCGGCGTCGCCTCGCCGAGCCCCGAGCCGATGCGGACGTAGTCCGAGGGGACGTTGGTGAGCAGGATGCGCTGCTTCTCCAAAACCGACTGGCCGACGAGGCCCTGGCCGGGGCGGAACTCGTTGGCGATGTTCTTGCGCTCGTTGTAGGCGTACCCGCTCAGCAGCCTCATCAGCGGCTGGCCGTTGTTCGAGGCGTTGACGTAGAAGACGCCCTGCTGCGCGTCCACGAGCGGGGCGAGGTCGGAGAGCACCATCTGCGCGACCGTGGTCAAATCCCTCTGCCCCTGAAGCATCCGTGTGAAGCGCGCGAGGTTCGTCTTCAGCCAGTCCTGCTCGGTGTTCTTCTGCGTCGTCTCGCGCAGGTTGAGGATCATCTCGTTGATGTTGTCCTTGAGCGCGGCCAGCTCGCCCTGCGCCTCGACGGCGATGGAGCGCGAGAGGTCGCCCTTCGTCACCGCGGTCGAGACCTCCGCGATGGCGCGCACCTGCGTCGTCAGGTTCGCCGCCAGCCCGTTGACGTTGTCGGTCAGGTCGCGCCACGTCCCGGCCGCGCCGGGCACGTTCGCCTGCCCGCCGAGCTTGCCCTCGACGCCCACCTCGCGCGCCACGGTCGTCACCTGATCGGCGAAGGTGGCGAGCGTGTCTGTCATGCTGTTGATGGTGTTGGCCAGCTCCGCGATCTCGCCCTTCGCCTCCACCGTCAGCTTGCGCCCGAGGTCGCCGTTGGCGACGGCCGTCACGACCGTCGCGATGCCGCGCACCTGACCCGTCAGGTTGCCGGCCATGAAGTTGACGTTGTCGGTCAAGTCCTTCCAGGTGCCCGCGACGCCTCTCACCTCGGCCTGCCCGCCGAGCTTGCCCTCCGTGCCGACTTCGCGCGCCACGCGCGTCACCTCCGAGGCGAAGCCGTTCAACTGATCGACCATCGTGTTAATGGTGTCTTTCAGCTCAAGCAGCTCGCCCTTCACATCCACCGTGATCTTCTTCGACAGGTCGCCGTTGGCGACCGCCGTCGTCACGAGCGCGATGTTGCGCACCTGACCCGTCAGGTTGCCGGCCATGAAGTTGACGTTGTCGGTCAAGTCCTTCCAAGTGCCGGAGACGCCTCTCACCTCTGCCTGCCCGCCGAGCCGACCTTCCGTGCCGACCTCCTTCGCCACACGCGTCACCTCGGCCGCGAACGAGTTCAACTGGTCGACCATCGTGTTGACGGTGTTCTTCAGTTCGAGGACTTCGCCCCTGACATCCACCGTAATCTTCTTGGAGAGGTCGCCGTTGGCGACGGCCGTCGTCACGAGCGCGATGTTGCGCACCTGCGCCGTCAGGTTGCCGGCGAGGCCGTTCACGTTGTCGGTCAAGTCCTTCCAAGTGCCCGACACGCCCTCGACCTTCGCCTGCCCGCCGAGCTTACCCTCGGTGCCGACTTCGCGCGCCACGCGCGTGACCTCCGCGGCGAAGGAGTTGAGCTGATCCACCATCGTGTTGACGGTGTTCTTCAATTCAAGCAGCTCGCCCTTCACGTCCACCGTAATCTTCTTCGACAAATCGCCGTTGGCGACCGCCGTCGTCACCTCGGCGATGTTGCGCACCTGACTTGTGAGGTTACCGGCCAGCACGTTCACGTTGTCGGTCAAATCCTTCCACGTGCCGGAGACGCCGCGCACCTCTGCCTGCCCGCCGAGCTTGCCCTCGGTGCCCACTTCGCGCGCGACGCGCGTCACCTCCGAGGCGAAGGAACTCAACTGGTCAACCATCGTGTTGATGGTGTCCTTCAGCTCCAGAATCTCGCCCCGCGCGCTGACGGTGATCTTCTGCGAGAGGTCGCCGTTGGCGACGGCCGTCGTCACCAGGGCGATGTTGCGCACCTGGCTGGTGAGGTTCCCGGCCATGAAGTTGACGTTGTCCGTCAAATCCTTCCACGTGCCGGCGACGTTCGGGACGTCGGCCTGACCGCCGAGGATGCCTTCGATGCCCACCTCGCGCGCAACGGTCGTCACCTGCTGTGCGAAGATGCCGAGCGTGTCGGTCATGCTGTTGATTGTGTCGGCCAGCTCGGCGATCTCGCCCTTTGCCTCGACGACGAGCTTCTGCGTCAGGTCGCCGTTGGCGACGGCCGTCACGACCTTGGCGATGCCGCGCACCTGCGTCGTCAGGTTCGACGCCATGAAGTTGACGTTATCCGTCAACCCCTTCCAGGTGCCTGAGACGCCTCTCACCTCGGCCTGCCCGCCGAGCTTGCCTTCCGTGCCCACCTCGCGCGCCACGCGCGTCACTTCGGCCGCGAACGAGTTCAACTGATCGACCATCTGGTTGATGACGTTTTTAATCTGGAGGATTTCGCCCCGCACATCGACCGTGATCTTCTGCCCCAAGTCGCCGTTGGCGATGGCCGTCGCCACCTTTGACACGTCGCGCAACTGGACGGTCAGGTTGCCGGCCATCGAGTTGACGTTGTCGGTCAAG
>DASWNR010000218.1:0-15398 GCA_036399155.1 Pyrinomonadaceae bacterium | reverse complement strand
GTGTGCGTCAGGCAAAACGAGGCTGATATACTCGCCGAGGCGAGTGGTTAGAGAGCTTTGGTTCATCGCAGAAACAATGCTCTCACACGAGGTCAACTCGTGACCACTCGCTTACTTTTTCAAATGTGTCCAGACATCAGTCTCGGCCCCTGACGTGGTGACTGTCGGAACCTATGAAGAATACTGCTCGTGATTAAAGAGAGGCACGAACCGCCCGCGATAGAGATGGTAGAAACAGCGGGGAGGCCCGGCCGTGACGACGAGAGAGCCTGACGCCACGGTTCAACAGAGTGACATGCGGCGCAATGATAACGACACTCCTGGATAGGTGTCCAGACATTTTTCTCTCGAATCGAAGTGACGACAGAGCACAGCCCCTCAACGAACAATTCGCCTGTCTTGTGGTGGTTAAAGACAGATACCAGTGACGCGCGACCTAACAGGCCGTGATACAAGCAGGGCGTTCGGTGTAGCATGCTCGCCATCTAAGGAGGCGGCGAGCGAGAGGCGGGGCGAGGGCCGGATGCCGTTGTGGGCGTGAGAGCCCGGCTAACAGTGTGGTCTTCCCGAGGAGCCCCCGCCCGCACCACGGAGTGGGACATCTGATCCCGGATAGGAGTGTGGAGGGTAGTGTTCTATGAAAGGGGCGAGTCAAGGAAAAACTTCTCCCACGCCGTCGGCATGAAGGATTCCTTCGGCCGCCAGCCCCCGTTCTACCCGTCAACGCGTCAACCCGGCGCCCGGCCGCTCGTCTCCCACGCCGCAGCCGGCTCAGAGTCATCGCCCCACCGACATGCTGCTCTCACTCAAGCTCTCGCTGTCGCACTTCGTGTGCTGACCAGTGTTCTATCTGAGACTGAAGGCTCTCGGCCTCCGCCTACGGCTTTCTCTGGTCATCCGGGGCGGCATAACGTTGCAACAGAGACACGCAGGTGGTGCCCGCTTCGCCTACGCAACCCGCAGATACTCAGCCCCGAACCTTCAACGAGCAGATACGGCGCATGACTCGCCAGCGGCCCCTCGGCCGGTCGGCTGCGCCAGCTTAAGCGGCTTGCTTGATCACATCACCGGCGTCGAAGCACCCGCCGCTCTTCCACATGGCCAGGGTGACGGCCGCGATCTTGCGCGCCATCGTCACCCGTGCCAGCTCCGGCCGCAGCCCCCTCTCCAGCAGCCCCGCGTACCACGACTTGAAGGGCTCGCACCGCGAGGCGGCCTGCGCCGCGCTCTTGAAGACGTACTTCAGTGTGCGGTTATGACTCCGCGTCAGCCCGCGCGTGGCCGCCGCCTTCTTCGTCCGGCGCAGCCCAGCCCCCTCGACTTGGTAGTCGGCACTCGACCTCGTCACCACGGCCAGCCCGCAGTAGGACCAGAACTGGCGCTTCGAGCGGAAGCGGTGCGGCGTGACGACCGCTGTGATGAGCTGCGCGACCCGCACCACCCCGAGCGTCGGCACCTTTAGCAGCACCTCGGCCGCGGGGTGGCGGCGGCACTCGGCAACTAGAGCTTTGCGCGCCTCACGCCGCAGGCCGGTCAGGTGGTCTAACTCCGAGTAGAGCCGCTCGGCTCGCGCCCGGGCTCCCGGCCAGGGCAGCTTCGCGAGCCACCCTTCGCGTTGCCGCGCTTTATACACGTCGGTGCCTGCGCACGCGATGGCGCGGCCGCGGTAGAGGGCGTTGATGCGGTTCATCACCCGGGTCGAGTCCTCGACCAAATACTCGTAACTTCTGACCAGTTCCTTGAGGTCACGCACCCCCTGCTCGCCGTGGTAGACGGGCGAGAGCAGCCCGGCGCGGAGCAACTGCGCCAGCTTGCGCGCGTCGACCTTGTCCGACTTGTTGCCGTCTCGGAGCAGGCGGTTCTTGCGCGGGTCACAGACGACGATCTTCACCTTCGCCCGCTGTAAGGTATCGTAGAGCCAGGCGGCGTGAGTGCCCTCCTCGAAGGTGACCTCGACCTGGCCGCGCAGCCCTTGCAGGAAGCCGAGGATGGTGGCGGCGCCGGTCTCCACGACCGACTCCATCACGAGCTTACCCGCGGCGTTGAGGACGGCGATGCAGATGCTTGCCTTGTGGACATCGAGTCCAACATAGTAGCGGCTCATCAGGGTTCTCCTTTCGGCGGTAGCGTTCGAGTCTCAACAACCGGAAGCTACTACCAGAGGGGCACCCTTTCATAACGCGTTGCAAAATTTTTTGGCCGCAATTAGTAGTGGCCCAAGAGGTGGTGTAAGCACAACATCTGGTGTGCTCAGAAAATTTTTGCAACACTACCCTAAAAAACGTGAGTTCGACGTAAGCGGACTCAGAAAACAAGCTGCAACTGATCTTTGACGCGGATGTTCAATGATGGCTCCTTCTCCCGCCACGTGTAGGCGATGAGCCCGCCCAGCAGGTTGACGAAGCAATTCGCCACACTCCGGTGGCGGGAGTGCTCGATCTGCGAGATGTTCTTGAGTTGATCCATCACGCTCTCGATGACCGCCCGCTTCCGAAGCATGATCTTGTCGAGGAGCGGCATGAGCCGATTCCGCATCCTGCTCTTGAGGCGGGTGATGAGTTGCACCCCGTCGTCATACAACGCCTCGAAGAGCGGCTGCGAGACGTAGCCCTTGTCGCCAAAGAGCTTGCCGAGGAGCCCCTTGACCAACTCCGGCACGGGTCGCCGGTCGTCGGTGTTGCCCGGAGTGAGCCGCAAGGAGAGCAACTCGCCGCAGTCGTTCGTGACCAGGTGGAGCTTGAAGCCGTAGAACCAGTCCACGCTCGTCTGGCCCCGTTTCGCGCACCCCGCGAAGAACCTTGTGCGAGTGGATGCGCCGGTTGTGGCAGGCCTTCAAAGAAGTCGAGTCCACGAAGGAGATGCCGCTGCACTGCCCTTTCCGGCTTTGCAGGTAGCCGCACAAGGGGGCGAGCGCCGACGGCATCAGCTCGACGAACCGGCCGTAGCTGACGAGGCGCGGGAAAGCCCCGGCGTAGTGCTTCATCACGTGCTCGGTGTAGTAAGCCTTGAAGTGGCGATAACTTGAGGCGTGGAAGAGGGTGATGATCGTCATCACTTCAGAGAGGCACAGGGCCGAAGGTCGGTTGCGCCGGCGCGTCTCAAGCAGGTGCCTTCGCCAGAGCGGTTCAAAGAGCAGGCAGAAGTCGTCTATGTCGCAGAACAGGGGTAGAATGTCCACGAGAGAACTCCTTGCGGCGAACAGGATGTAGTTTTGGTCAACCACATTCTTACCGCTCGGAGTTCTCTTTTCAATTTCTTACGTCGAACTCACGTTAAAAACTTCCACGCTTGAAAATTAATTTTCGCGACGTAACCGCCCGGGCTCGGGCGGCGGCGGGTATCGTAGGCCGGCGTTATTCCAGCGGATATATTTTTCTCGTCCTAGCCGTCGACACGTCGATGAGCCGAGCGAAACCATGTGGGTCGAACAGCGGCCGTGCGAAATACCCCTTCTGTTTCGCGTCAGAGTATGCGCGGAGGGCCTGCTGCTGCGCCACATCGAACTCGGCCGAGTGAATCATCGTCGTCTCTAGGAACTCGTAAGCGTCCAAGTTCTTCCACGTCTTCCAGCCGACGAAGGCGTGCCCCGGTATGAGGACGATGAGGGGACTGAGCGACGCGAGTTCCAGAAGGCTTGCGAACAGGACGGTGCCGTCGATGCAGTTCGCAGAGCCGCCCGCGGCGAGGCTTTCTCTAGGGAGCCGCACGCGCTGCGTCAGATGGCCGGGGACGGCGCCCAAGCTCAGCCCCGAACTTATGTATGTCAGGCCGGCATCCTTCTTGAGCGCCGTGAACAAGGCCCGCGCCTGCTCGCGCACGACCTCTGTACTTTGCGCCGCAGTCGCGGCCTGGTAACCCACAAACTGCCCGGACGGGTGATGCACGGCTGCCCGGTTGAGCAGCTGGTCGAGCTCCGGCCGGTGCGGCGTGACCCACGCGGCCAGGTGCTCGGTCAAATCGGTCACCGTGCCGTCAGGACGGGCGATTCCGAGCAGGGCAGTGTTGCGGGCGAGCAGGTGGACCCGTTGGCTGCGTTTGTACAAGGTGCGGGGTGTCGGGCTCTCTTGTTCGACCGTGATGTGCAGCGTGCGGGCGCGTATCTCATTCAGCGTCGCGACGGTCTCGGACTTTAAGACCGGGAGCAGGCAGACGTGCTCCACCTTGTCGCGCCCCACGCCAAAGCTGCATGAGGCCGTGTCGCTGTAATCCTCGATGAGGGCGGTGGCGCGGACGGTGGAGTCGGCGCAGCCCTGGCCGGTGTTGTTGACAGTGACGGTGATGAGGGGGTAAGTCCGCTCGTCGAGGTGATGGCAGTGCGCCGTCGGGATGTGGTCGGTCAGTAGGGCGACGGTGGCGACGGGTGCGGGGATGCAGGCCGCGTCGGGGTCGTCTGCGGGGCGCGCCCCCGGCGGGTCCCCGGCGGCGTCGCCGCGCTCCCCAGCCAGGGCTTGCTCGTACACGCGGTTGCGAATCACCACGCGGCCCGCCGCGTCCCTTTTCACGAGGCCGGTGAGGTAGAGCTCGTTGAACCCGGGCGAGTAAGGCGACGCCTCCTCGTCGGCAATCACCTTCCGCAGCACGGCCCGGCCGGCACTGGAGATGCTGGCCACGTCCTCCGAGATGTGTTTGATGTTGCTGTCGAGCTTGAGCGGGTTGAAGAACGCTTCCCTGACGGCCAGCTCCACCTGCGCCGGCCCGATGGAGGCGAGCGCGCCCGCCTCGGCCCACCCTTCCAGAGTCAGGCAGATGCGCTGGCACAGGTACGGGTGGCCGCTCGTCCAGTCGTAAATGAGTTGGAGGGCGGCGGCGTCCAGCGTGACCCCGAGCCCGCGGAGGCGGTCAGTCAGCTCGGAGGTCTCCTCGCGTGTGTACTCCTCAAGCTGCACGGGCTCGCTGACGTTGAAGGGCGAGATGTTCTTGTCCTTCACCAGCCGCTCGGTGTCCACCGTGCCGAGGAAGCCCGCGACGAGGAGCCCTTTGTAATCGCCGCGCTCATTGTAGAGGGAGCGCAACGTCATGAAGAAGGAGTCGGCGAGCGGGTGGCCGAGCATGGCGCCGACCTCGTCGAAGAAGAGCGCCACCCGGCCCGGCGCGCCCTCCTGCACCAGCACCTCGTCGAGCAGGTACTCCCTCAAGTCCGTCTCGCTCGCCAGCGTGGGGTGCCGGCCGGGCGTGAGTTTGTGCGAGAGCAGGCGGCCCAGCTTCCCGTACCAAGCCGGCTCCTCGACGCTCCTGGAGATGGTTGAGAGGTCTACGTAACCGCAGCTCCAGCCCGCCAGCACCAGGTCGGCCGACAACCTCATCGCCAGCGAGGTCTTACCCATCTGGCGCGGGGCGATCATGTGGAAATACTTCCTGGCCCCAGTCACGATGCGCATGGCGTCCCCGTCGGCGGTGCGCCTGATGTAAGAGGCGTGGCCGGGCGTGAGGGCGCCCCCCGCGAAAAAGACTTCGTCCATCTTTAGACGTCCCCTTCGGGCACCACGTCGCCATCCCTGAGGTAGACCTCGCGGTAACGGGTGATGTAATCGTCGGCAAAGCCGGCGAGGGCGACGGCCTTCCGGAAGGCGGTCGCCGCGAACTCGTAGCCGCCGTTGGCCCGCGTCCGCCTGAGGATGTTCCTCAAATCCACGAGCCGCTCCAGGGCGTGCGCCAGGTCGGTGGCACTGATCGCCTCAAGACCGTGTCGCGCGAAGGTCTGGCGCACCGCGCTCAGCGTCCGGGCGTGGTCGTCCTTCACCATCAGCAGTGAGGATAAGCGTTCGAGGAGTGTGGCCCGCTCCCAGTAGACCTTCAGGAAGTCTTTCCTCAGGAAGTCGGGGTCGCCGGCGACTTCGACCACGTCCTCGGGCGTAATCCTCGGCGGGTATCTCTGGTTCAGTCGCTTGACGAGGTGCTGGCAGAGGATTTGCACGACGTTGGGGTGGCCGGAGGTGAATTCCTGGATGTGCCCGACGATGAGGCTCCTGCCCGTCAGCTCGACATGGAGCCGCCGCATGGACTGGGTCACCAGCTCCTCGACGGCCTGGGGCTCAAGGTTGCCGACGATCATCGTAGTGCCCATGTTGTAGAGCGGGGAGAGCCCGTTCTGCAGCTCGGCCAAGAGGGCTCGCTCGCCGCACAGGACGAAGCGGCAGACCTCGTTCTTGGAGAGCGCGGCGATGGTGTTGAAGATCGGATACCCGGCCGCGCGGTCCGACTCGATGATCTTGTCAGCCTCGTCGAGCAGGATGACCAGGGGCTTGTCCGCGGGCAGCGCCTCGATGACCTCGGCGAACGACTCGGGCGGGCGCGACGACGGCTGGGCGAACCAGCCACCGCTCTTCGATGTCACCGCCCTGACGAGCTTGGCCTCGGTGTTGGTGTAGCTACAGTCGTGGAAGAAGGCGGTGAAGCCCGCGCCGGGGAGTCTGACCTTTTGCAGTTGTTTCAGGATGGAGGTCTTCCCGATGCGCCTGCCGCCGACGATCACGTAACTGGAAGTCCCGATGCGCTCGATGATCTCGCCAAGCTCCTTCTCGCGGCCGAAGAAGTTGGCCTCGTAGACCGGCCCCTCTGTCTTGAAGAGGGGGAGATGGGCCAAGTTCAACTGCGAGAGGATCAACTCGCGGACGGCGCGCCGCGCGTCGGGCGCTTGCAGCAGCCCTACGAAGCGTCTGGCGTCGAGCAGAATCACGTCGTAACTGTATGCCCCGCGGACGTACTTTACTGCGGCCCTGGCGTCGAGGCGCGGGGGGCCTTCGAGGGGAAGGATGATGACGGCCCTGTTCACCTTGTGCTCCTGCGACAGCTCGGAGCAGACCTCGATGATGTCCTCCCTCGAAAGCTGTGGCCCTTGCGCCACCATGACCGGCAGCTTCAGGTCGGCGAAGACCTCGCCGAGCAGCTCGCCGACTTCGAGCCTGAGCCCGTAGAATTTTTGCGTTGAGAGGAAGAGCGGGGCCGTCGCACACTCCACCTCGGCAGCCAGCGCCGTGACCAGCTCCCGCGAGCGTTCGACCCTTTCGGCGCTCGAAGCGCCGGGCGCCTCCTGGCATCCACGCAACGCCACCCAGCTCGTCAGCAGGGGGGCCTTCTGCCGCAGCCTCTGGAAGCTCTCGTTCAGCAGCTTCAGCTCGTAGCTGTGAGGTGCCGTGACGACGGCCGAGGCGTAGAGTTCCGCGGCCTCCGCGATGCGCCCGCGCGCGGCGGCGAGGAAATCGGCGGCGTGGGCTTTGATGAGGGGGTCGCGCGAATCGGCCTGGAGCGCCTCTCGGAAGGTTGCCTCGGCGGCGTCGCCCTGGCCCATCTCGGCTTGGGCGCGGGCCATGCGCATCAGACTCTGCGCCAAGGCGTCGGGGTCGCCCTCCTTCCGCGCCCTCTCCAGCGCCTCGCGCAGGCGCCTCTCCCCGCTCGCGTAGTCGCCGAGCCGTGATTCGAGTAGCCCCCACTCGGCCCAAACCGTCGTCAGTTGCGGCCCGATGACGCCGTCGGCGTGCGCCCGGTGGAGGAGGTCGCAGGCTTTGTCCGGGCCGTCATGCCGGGCGACGAATCCGGCCCACTGGGCGTAGGAAGAGGGAGCGAGCGTGCCGGACTTCGCGAAACACTCCAGCGCTCTGGCCGCATCACCCTGCCACTCCTCGAACGAGCCCCATTCGGCCCAGGCGAACGGGCGCGACGGTAAGCTCTCGGCGGCCCGCCGGTACAGCCCACGGGCCTCTTTGGGAAGGCCATCGAGGGCGCGTATTCTGGCCGCCCGGAGGAGTAAGTTCTGCGCTTGAAGAGGGAGTCCGGCGAGCTGCTCCACGGAGGCGAGGCCGGTGAGGGCGGCGACGTTCCCGTGGTCTATCTCGGTAACCCGGTTGAAGTAGCGGCGCGCCTCGTTAAAATTCTTCGCGGCGGCCTCGAAGTGTGCAAGGCTCAGGAAGACGGGGATGTCCGGCGAACTGGCCTCGATATTCTCCCTGAGGCCGGACTCGAAGACCGCGTCGAAGGCGGTGATAAGCTGCGAGCCTCGGCTCTGCGGCTCGACAAGTTCCGAACCGGCAGGCCGCACCTCGATAAGCTCCGTCTTCTCGTCGTGCGCCACGGCGCGTCTCCAAGTCTTTAAAAGGGGGCCTGGCGGCCCGGGCGGCGCGCCGGCTCGGGCAACCAGAGAATAGCTTCGGTTATTTCGCGTTCGCCTCGGGCTGACTTGAGGGCGGCCGCGCGGGCCGTTCAGATAAAGCTTCCAGCAGCAACGTCAGCTCCGCGGCATCGTCGTAGTCCAGTTCGGGGTCGGCGGCGAGCGTCAGGTCACGCCCGCCGCGCAGCACCGTCACCACTTTCGGGAAGAGCACCTTCGCCCAATTCTGAACAGCTTCGTCACGCGTCTGGGCCAGATACTGCTCAAACTCAGACGTGTCTCCGGCGGCGATGGCTTCGGCCGCCACGGCGCAGACCTTCGACCCCGGGCTCACGCCGTACCCACCATCCCGGCGGTAAGCGAGGTAGCTCTCGAATGCCTTCTTACGCGCCCGCGATGCGGCCTCTTCGTCTCCGACGGCCGCCTCCAGCCGGCGGAGGAGTTCCCAAGTCTTCCAGGGCTCGGCCGCGTGCCCGTACGGCTGCTTGCACTTGATGGCGCGCAGCAACTCCGTCCGCGCCTCGTCGTAACGCCCCAGCTTGAGCAGTGCGGCGGCCAGGTTGCTTCGGAGCAGCCCTTCTTTCTGCGAGTTCTGCAGCTTGACGCGGATGTCGGCCGCCTGCCGGTAGCACTTGACCGCATCTTCCAGCCTTTCCATCACGGTGTACAGGTTGCCCAGCTCGCCCAAGCTGGCGCCTTCCCCCGCGAGGTTTTTCTGCTGGACGTTGATCGCCAGCGACTGCCGGTAAGCCCTTTCCGCCTGAAGGTACTGCCCGGCCTCACGGTGCACCCTCCCGATCTGGTGCCAGGAGGTGGCGACCGTAAGCGGCTCGCCCAGCGACTCGAAGATTTGCAGCACCTCCCCGTAGGAGGCCAGGGCATCGGCGTGGCGCCCTTGAAGCAGGCGGACGGAGCCGAGTTGCGCCTTGCCCACGGCCGCCCCGCGCTGATCCCCGAGTTCCTGATCACGCCTGATGCCCTCCTCGTAGGCCGCGGCCGCCTCGTCGAGCCGCCCCAATTCCGCCAGGCAATCACCGCTCTCGGTCAGCGTCGCCGAGGCCATGCTCGCCGCCGCCGTGTTGCCATCATGAGCGAGCACTTCGAAACGGCACCTCGCCTCGGTTAAGAGCGGCAGCGCCTCGGCGGCCGCCCCACCCACCTTGAGCACCCTGCCGAGGGTGAAATATGCCATGCTGAGATCATAATTGGCCCCGTCATACGCCCCTTCGCCAGCCTCCAGGCAGCGCTCAAGCAGCCGCGCGGCCGAAGCGTATGCCGCTCGCAGGTCGCCTCGCTCAAGCAGCCTTTCCACTTCGGCTCTCGACGCCAGATATCGTGCGTGCCCCCACCCGCCGAGGTTGTGAGAAGCCTGCTCCCGCACCACCGCGACTTCGGCCAGCGCCTGCGGTCGCCCCAGGCCCGAGAGCAGCGCCTCAATCGTGCCGGCCAGGGTAATGACCTCCTCCGGCGCTGACTTCGTCTGTGCCCGACGCAGCAGCGCCAGAATGTTCGGCAGTTCGAGCCACGTCAGTCTCGCCGCCAGTCCCGCGTCCTCGAAACGCTGCTTGTAGATGAAGGTCGTCAGCCCCTTCATCGCTTCGGCCCATCGCGCGCCGGCGTCTTCGCGCTCGGCCTCGCTCATCTGTCTTAAAAGGTATTGCGACAGAGCCGGATCGAGCCGCAGGTGCCCGTCGCCTATGTTTTCGGCCAGACCCACCCCGATTAAATGCCTGGCCAACTCCGCCGCCTCCTCCGGCTCGATCCTGAGCACACTCCCGAGAACGAAGAGGTGCGCCCCGCTGTGGAAGACGGCGAGCGCCTTCACCCGCTCCCGACTCTCGGCGGGGAGCCTGCGCAGCGACAGCTCCACACTCGCGTAGAGCGAGTTCTCGCGGTCGCCAGGGAACCTCTCGTCCAGCCCCTCCATCAGCCGGTGGAGGTTCTCGGTGGTCGCCCTCACGCCCTGCCTCGCCACCTCGCCCGCCAGCAGAACGAGGGCACGCGCGTGGCGGCCGACCGCCTCGACCAGCCCGACGACCTCCTGCGGCTCTTGGCCGGAGTCGTCCGGCTCCGGCGCGCGCCCCCCCAGCTTTATCACCTCGCCGACGAGTCGGACGGCGTCGTCGCGCGTGAGCGCGCCGAGATAAATCTCTCTCCGCCGGTCGTCGAAGGGTGCGGGCAGCGGCTCTCTGGTCGTTAAGACGAGGCGCGTCGCGGAGTCCGTCTCAAGCAGCTTGCGGCAGAGGTCGAGCAGCCCTTCGAACGGGGCCGCCCCCGCGGGCAGACGCCCCTCGCTATCGGGCAGGACGCTTTCGAGGTTGTCGAGCACGACGAGGGTCTTACGGTCGCGTAGCGCGCGCTCGACGGGTTGGAGTGCATGTTTGAAGTCGGGGTAATTGACGACCGAGTAGCTCCCGCCTTCTGGCAGTAGCTGGCGGCCGAGGCTGTCGAGCACGCCCTGCGCGTCTGTGTACTGTTCGAGGCTGACGAAGGCCGCGCGGTCGAACCGCCCCGTGAGCACGAGCCAGCGCGCCAACTCCGCCGCCAGCGTGGTCTTGCCCTCGCCGCCCTGCCCGTGGATGACCGCCCACGGCTCATTGTGGAGGAGGCGTTCGAGGGAGAGCAGTTCGCGGCTCCGGCCGATGAAGCCGTGAGCCGGCGGCTCCGGCAACTCGCCCAGGCTCAGGCGGCGCTTGGTTCTTTCGAGCTGGCGGACGTCTTCGGTCGGGAGCCGCGAGACGAGCTGCGGATCGTGCTCCTCCTGGTAGAGCACGGGCACGAACCAGTCTTGCAGGCGCAGCTCGCCCGCGCCCATTAGACGGCCGCGGTAGGTGTCGCGGTGCAGTTCGCGCTGACCGGCGAGCATCGCCGTCCCCACGCGCTGCCCGCGAGCCAGTTCACGGTAGAAGGCCCCGACGAAGCGGCGCGCCGTCTCGACCAGCACCGTGTGGCTCATTGCCACCACCGAGGTGACGCCCTCCTCCAAAAGCCGCGCCGCCACCGAGGCGGTCGGGTCGGATTCGGTCTTCGCGCTCTGGCAGGCTTCGAGGAAGACGAGCGGGACGCGGTAATCGCGTGCGACCCCGGCCAGCCTCTCGGCGTGGACCAACTGCATCGCGCGTTGGGCTAACTTCTCTACGTCTTTCGGGTCTTCGAAGCAGAGCGCGCCGAGGCCCACTTTCGGGTCGTAGACTCCGTGGCCGTCGAAGTGCACCACGTCGTAGGGCTCGCCAGCCGAGTCGGCCGTCTTTAATGCCTCTTCGAGGGCGATGAAGGTGGGAGGAGTAAGAACCGTGAGGCGCGCCAGCGCGCCCAAACTCTCGACGGCCTCAACCAGCGGGAGGGCGCTGACGCGGTGGTCGAGGTAACTGACGCCTTCTTCCTCCGGGCGGGGGCTCACAAGCAGGATGCGAATCGGCAGCTTGGTCGGCCTGACCGGCTGCCGACGATAGTTCGGCAGGCGCCGCCGCACTCGCACCGCGTTCTTCCCGTGGAAGAGGAAGGCGCGCCCGTCGTGCAGAAGCTCCCACGGCAGCGCGAGCAGCTCGGCGGCGGCTTCGGAGGCGGCGGCCTGCTCCTGCTCGCCCGCGCCCTCGGGCAGCTCCCGGACGACGAAGACCGAGAAGCGGCGCTCCACATCCTTACCGGCCTGCCGCCAACCGTCGAGTGCTTCCTTCACCGAATCGGACGCCACGGCCGCTCGGTAGAGCGCCTGCCCCCACTCGGGCAGTTGCTCCTCGACGCGCCCCGCACGCTCGCGGAAGATGCCGACCGGCCAGACGAAATACTCCTCCAGATACCAGCGCAGCTCCTCGGCCTCGATGGGGCCGAGCGGCGCCGTGAAGGCGTAGAGCAAACTCTCCACCGAGCGGGCGGCCTTGTTGGCTGGCTCGTGGATGAGCCGCGCGACGGCGCGCGCGCGCCGCTTGCCGTTCGAGGTCTCGACCGACAGGTTCCTCAGTTCGAGGACCAGTTCCTCGACGGGCTGAGGTACGCCGACGCCCGGCCGCTGGAGGTCGTCCGGCAGGCGCTCGCCCAGCGCGGCGAGGACGGCGGGCAACGCCTCGGCGAGCCCCCCGTCTTTCGTCACCTCGACGCGAACGGCGACCGGCTCCTCGTCGAACCATAGCGCGAGCGCCGACGGCGTGATGCCCGGCAGCAGCAGCGGCACGACCCCGTAGCCCGTGTCCTTACGTTCCCGCGCGACCTCAAGCGATTTCTGTATCTCCTTTCGCACCCAGGGCGAGTTGACCGTGTTCGGGCTCAGCACCGCGAGGAAGCTGCGTGCACCTTCGATGGCCCGCTCGACCTCGGGCTCAAGCTTCGAGCCGCCGCGCAACTCGCGCGAGTCAACCCAGCCGGTGACGCCGAGGGCTTCGAGCGCCCGCCGCAACTCTTTGACGAAGGGTTCGTCCTTGCTGCTGTGTGAAATGAAGACGTGAGAGTTGTTCATAACCCGGCCCGCGCGTTCAGCGGCGTCGAGGGCACCCGCGTTCTCCGGGCGCCGCCCGGCCTGACACCCGCCCGACCTTAACTTTCGTCTGCGTCAGCATGTGCGCCGCGGGCTGTGTTGATAAATGCGCACTCGTGGGTTAGAAGGGTTAATAGAGGCCGGCGGCCCTTCGGCCACGGAGGGCCTGCGTAGGATTCAATCTACTTCGGGAACCACCGCATCCTGGTTCGAACGACAATATAAAATCATTCAATTGAGACTGTAAAGGGTGGCTCGCGGCGGCGGCTCCTCCTGCTGGTCGAGGCGGCGCAGGTCAGGGTTCGGCGGGACGAGGGGCCGAAGAGATTCCGTCTCCGGCTCCTCCACCGCCGGGCGACTTATTCGCGCTTCGAAGGCGCGGCCCGCTTCACAGTCTCAGCAAAATTCTTGTGACCGGGTCAACGAAATGTTAGAGTCTGCGCTCGCCTAATCTGCTTTACGAGCCTGCGGCTAAACTCACGCCGGCTTCCAGGACATCGCGCCTGATCTTCTTCCCACGGCCGGAGCACCGGGTCACCCCCGAGGTAAGTAAGGTATGAGTTACCGTGATCATCCGCTCACGCCCACGCTTCTCAGGTTCATTACAGCGCCCAACTGGGGCGAGACTCAGTCCGTGCTCAAACAGAGTCCGGAGCTGCTAACTCAAGACGCCGATGACTTACTATCCCAGATGATGGCCGAGGCGTCCCACGACGGCGCGCCCGAGGTCGTGCGACTGATGTCCCAACACCGCGACATCCTGCGTCGGTGTCGCGAGATCGGCGTTGACGAGGCGTTCACCGAAGTTCACTTCGCGGCCCTCGGACTGCCGCCGGAAACATTCGCCGACTTCGCAGGGGCGAAGGCCATCACCGACCGCCTGGGCGGATTGCGGACTCCGGAGGCCCTGAGCGAGGCCATCGCTGCCAGGAAACAACTGCTGGCGCGCCCATCGTTCAGACGCCACCGGCGGATTTATAACTCCACGCTGCTGGAGCAGGCTGACGCGCACGCCACGCGCTTCGAGTCGCTGCGCGACCCCGCCGATTTGGACCTGGCCATCAAATACCCGCAGGAGGCGCTGGCGAATTTGCCGGCGAACACGCGCGAGTGGGCCTACGCGCACATTAACCTGGCTCGCGCCTTGCGGCTGCGCTACGACGTGTCCTCGGTCGTGGGCGACCTGAACGCGGCGGCCGACTCCTACCGGCACGCGGTGGGCGTGCTGACCGCGCCCACTTCGGACAGGGCCGTCAGCCTGATCGGTCTGGGTGCTGTGCTCTGGGTGCGCTCCGAGGTGACGGGCGATGCGGCCGACCTTGACGCCGCGATAGAGACGTTGGGGGAGGGCGTCGCGCTCGTGCCCGAAGGGACGTTCGAATGGGCGCGCGGGATGAATAACCTCGGGCTCGCGCTCCTCTCACGCTTCAAACTGAGGGGAGAGTTGGCCGACATTGACGGGGCGGCGATGGCGCACATGGAGGCCGTCGCCGCCGTCGACCAGCGAGCCCCACAGTTCGGCCTCTACATCGGGAACTACGCCACGGCGCTCGTCTTTCACTTCCAGGCGACGGGCCGGGCGGACGACCTGCACGACGCTTTCGCCGCGCTGGAGGTGGCTCTGGCGGCGACGCCCGCGGGCTCTTTCCACTGGGCGCGCTGGCAGAACACGCTCGGGCTCGCCTACAACCGGCGCTTCGAGGTCACGGGGGACATGGCCGACCTCGACAACGCGCTCGCGGCCTACAGGCGCGCTCTGGCCGTCTCCGGCGAGGACTCGCCGAACGTCATCGTCTTCCGCGCGAACTTGCAGGAGGCGCTGCGCGCCAAGGCCAAGATCACGGGCGACGTGGGCGAGTTGGACGAAGCGGTGGAGACGCTGCGGAGGACGCTGGAACGTGCCCCCGAGGGCTCGCTCTTCCGCGCGGGGATGGAGTCGTCCCTCGCCGGCGCGCTCCGCGCGCGCTTCGAGGCCACCGGCCGCGCGGAAGATTTGCAGTCGGCCGTCGAGTTGCTGCGAGGCCGCGTGACCGAGGTAGAGCCGAACACGCCGGTCTGGGCCGAGCGCCAAGCGACACTCGCGCGCGCTCTTACAGCCCGCTTCGAGGCGCTCGGCGACGCCGACGACATCGAGACCGCGATAGCGCTCCTGCGGCAGGCATCCGCGGCCGTGCCCGAACTCAACCACGTCCGCGCGTCCTTCGAGTCAAACCTGGGGGTAGCGCTCTGGCTGAGCTATCAGGTCACGCTGAACCCGGCCAACCTCGACGGGGCCGTGGAGGCGCTGCGCAGGGCGCTCGCTCTGCTCAGACACTCCAACACCATCGAACAGGCGCGCATTCTCGGGAACCTCGGGATTGTGCTCGGCCAGCGCTTCAGCCTCGGGGGCGACGAGGCCGACATTAACGAGGCCGCCGACGCGCTGCGCCAAGCTCTCTCCGTCAGCCACGAAGGCACCGTGGAGCAGGCGCGCTGGCACAGCATCTACGGGGAGGTGTTGATGCACGGCTTCAGGCGGCTCGGGCGGTCGGCCGACCTGGAAGAGGCTGTTAGGGTTCTCGGGCAGGCGGCGGCCGTGGGGCGCGACGGCTCCATCCATAAGGCGATCTGGCAGAGCGGCTACGCTCAGGCGCTGACGGCGCGTTTCGTCGTGTTCGGGCGGCGCGAGGACGCGATGACGGCCATTGAAGCCTTCGAGCCGGTAATGCGGGTCTTCGACCCGGAACTCTCGCCGCGCTACACGCTCGACGCCGCGAAGGCGTACGGAGGCCTGCTCTTCGCGCACTCCCGCTGGGAGGAGGCCGCGCGGGTCTGCGAACTCGG